>CAZYPY010000060.1:0-17391 GCA_964649545.1 uncultured Microthrixaceae bacterium
TGCGCCTGGAGGACATCTCCATCGAGTCGGTGAAGGCCTCCCCGATGATGTGGGATCCGCTGCGGTTCCTCGAGTCGTGCCCGTCCTCCGACGGCGCCTGCGCCATCGTCTTCACCGACCAGGCCGGCGGTGAGGCCGCCGCGGCCGACGGGCGCCCCCCGGCGTGGGTGCTCGGGTCGGCGATGCGCTCCGAGCCCTTCGGCTTCCCGGGCCGGGACCCGGTGCTGCCGCAGGGGGCGCGGGACTGCGCCGACGACGTGTACGCCCAGGCCGGCATCACCCGGCCGCGCGAGCAGATCGACTGCGCCGAGCTGTACGTCCCGTTCTCCTGGTACGAGCCGATGTGGCTCGAGGCCCACCACCTGGCGGGGCCGGGCGAGGGCTGGCAGCTCGTCGAGTCGGGCGCCACCGCCCTCGACGGCTCGTTCCCGGTGAACATGTCGGGCGGCGTGCTGTCGTCCAACCCCATCGGCGCCTCGGGCCTGCTGCGGTTCGCCGAGGCCGCCCTCCAGGTGCGAGGCATGGCCGGCGAGCACCAGGTCGACGGCGCCAGGGTGGCCGTGGCCCAGGCCTACGGCGCCTCGGCCCAGTACTTCAGCATGTGGGTCGTCGGCGCCAGCCTCGACCCGTTCGGATGAGCCGGGCGGGCGAGCCGTCCTCGCCGCCGGTCGAGCCGAGGTAGCGTCGCGTGCGATGAGTGACGTCGCAGACCCGGTCGACGAGGCGGCGCCCGACGAGGACCCGTTCAGTTCCATGGACCCGGCCATGGCCCGGGCCCCCCAACCGGTGTTCGCCGAGATGCGGGCGGCGATGCGGGTGCTGCCCATGGAGGGCAGCGTCGTGATCGCGGGCCGGGCCGAGATCGACGAGGCCCTGCGCAACACCGACGTGTTCACCTCGAACATGTCGGCGGTCGACCTCCAGAACGTGCGGCCGCTGATCCCGCTGCAGATCGACCCGCCCGAGCACAAGCTCTACCGGCGGATCCTCGACCCGCTGTTCGCCCCCCGGAAGATGGCCGAGCTCGAGGAGCCGGTAAGCGCCCTGGTCAACGAGCTGATCGACGACCTCGGCGAGCGCACCGAGATCGACTTCGCCGCCGACTTCTCGACCCGGTTCCCCACCCAGGTGTTCCTCACCCTGCTGGGACTCCCTCTCGAGAACCTCCCGACCTTCCTCGCCATGAAGGACGGCATCATCCGCCCGAACCACGTCGTGGGCACCGCCTACGGGACGCCCGAGGCGGTGGCCCACCAGAAGGCGACCGCCGAGTCGATCTACGCGTACTTCGAGGAGGTGCTCGACGAGCGCGAGCGCGAGCCGCGTGACGACCTGCTGAGCGAGTTCCTCGCCACCGAGGTCGACGGCCGGCGACTCACCCGCCACGAGATCCTCGACATCTGCTTCCTCTTCCTCATCGCCGGCCTCGACACGGTCACCGCCACCCTCGACTGCATGTTCGCCTTCCTCGCCGAGCACCCCGACCACCGACGCCAGATCGTCGAGGACCCCGACCTGATCCCGTCGGCGGTCGAGGAGATGCTGCGCTGGGAGACCCCGGTGATGGGCATCGTGCGGGCCGCGCTGGAGGACAGCGAGATCGCCGGCTGCCCGGTGAAGGAGGGTGACCACGTGATCGCCCTGCTCGGCTCGGCCAACACCGACGAGCAGTACTTCGAGGACGCCGACGAGGTGCGCTTCGACCGGGAGGTCAACCGCCACATCGCCTTCGGCGGCGGCGTCCACCGCTGCCTCGGCTCCCACCTGGCCCGACTCGAGCTGCGCATCGCGCTGCGGGAGTGGCACCGCCGCATCCCCGACTACTCGGTGCCTGAGGGCCACGAGCTGGTCTACACCGGGGGGATCCGCTCGATCGAGCACTTCCCGATGGTGCTGGCCGCGCCGGCGACCGCCTAGCGCTCGCTCCCCCGCCGAGGCCCTGACGGACCGAGTCCCCGACCGCCGGACCGCCCCGACCGAAGGAGCACCTCCCATGGCTGGACCGCTGGACGGCGTGAGGGTCGTCGAGGTCGCGAGTTGGATGTTCGTCCCCTCGGCGGGGGCGGTGCTCGTCGACCAGGGCGCCGAGGTGCTGAAGATCGAGCACCCCGAGACCGGCGACCCCCAGCGGGGCCTGGTCACCTCGGGTCTGCTGCCGGGCGGCGCCGAGGGCGTGAACTTCATGATGGAGCAGCCCAACCGGGGCAAGCAGTCGGTGGCGCTCGACCTGGCGCATCCCGACGGGCGCGAGACGCTGCTGCGCCTCGTCGAGACCGCCGACGTGTTCCTCACCAACTACCTGCCCCAGGTGCGGCGCAAGCTGCGCATCGACAACGACGACCTGCGCGAGCGCAACCCGAAGATCATCATCGCCCGGGGCACCGGCCAGGGGACGAAGGGCCCCGACGCCGAGAAGGCGGGCTACGACGGCACCTCCTACTGGGCGCGCGCCGGCATGGCGTCGGTCATGCCCGACCGCGACGGCTGGCCCATGGGCCAGGCCGCGCCGGCGTTCGGGGACGTGATGGGGGGCCTGGCCGTGGCGGGGGCCATCAGCTCGGCCCTGTTCAAGCGGGAGCGCACCGGCGAGCCGAGCATCGTGGACGTGTCGCTCATGGCCACCTCGATGTGGCAGATCTCGCCGCTGGTGGTGGCGTCGAAGCTGTTCGGCTTCTCCAAGATCCCCCAGGGCGGCGACCGCCGGCAGAACCCGAACCCCGGCGTGGCCCTCTACCGCACCGGCGACGACCGCTTCGTCATGCTCGTGCTGCTGCAGAGCGACAAGTTCTGGGCCGACCTCGTCACCCGTCTGGGCAAGCCCGAGATGGCCACCGACGAGCGCTTCGCCGACTCGACGGCGCGTGCGGCCAACTGCGTCGAGTGCATCACCCTGCTCGACGAGGCCTTCGCCGCCCACCCCCTGTCGCACTGGCGGGAGGTGCTGGAGGACTTCGCCGGCGCGTGGTCGCCGTTCCAGACCCTCGACGAGCTCTACGAGGACCCGCAGGTCATCGCCAACGGCTACCTGCCCACGATGACCGCGGCCAACGGCCAGGAGGTCCAGCTCGTGGCCAGCCCCGCCCAGTTCGACGAGACCCCGGCCGAGATCACCCGCTGCCCCGGCCACGGCGAGCACACCGACGACGTCCTGCTCGCCCTCGGCATGGACTGGGACGAGCTGATCGCCCTCAAGACCTCCGGCGCCGTCGGATGACGGGCCGTCGCCTGGTCGATCAGGCGAACACCATCGGGACGACGGACGGGCCGCGGACCAGGCTGCTCGGGAGGTAGGTGGGCTCCCCGGCCAGGGTGAGCGTGGTGCGGCGGCGGGCGAGCTCCTCGAAGAGGACCCGCGCCTCCTGGCGGGCGAGGGCGGCGCCGAGGCAGAAGTGCTCGCCGAAGCCGAAGGCCAGGTTGGGCGTGGCCGGCGCACGGGTGAGGTCGAGCTCGCCGGCGGTCGGGCCGTACACGGCCTCGTCGCGGTTGCCGGAGGCGTAGAGCATCACGAGGTAGTCGCCCTCGGCGACGGGAATCCCCCCGACCTCCGTGTCGGCGGTGACCGTGCGGGCGAATTGCTGGATGGGCGTCACCCAGCGAAGGAATTCCTCGACCGCGCCGGGGATGCGGTCGAGGTCTTCGTAGACGGCGACGAGGTCGTCGGGCCGGGCGGCCAGCTCGACCAGCGAGCCGCTCATCAGGTGGCGGGTGGTCTCGTTGCCGGCCACCACCAGCGACATGATGAAGGTGAGCAGCTCACCGGCGGTGCGCCGGCGGCCCTCGATGTCGGCCTGCACGAGCAGCGAGACGAGGTCGTCGCCGGGCTCGGCCTGCTTGGCCTCGGCCAGGCTCCCCAGGTAGGTGAACATCTCGACCAGCGCGACCGAGTCGTCCTCGCTCAGGGCTTCCCGGCCGTCGGAGGCGACGATGGTGGCGTCGGACCAGCGCCGGAAGGCGGAGCGGTCGGCGTCGGGGATGCCCAGGAGCTCGCAGATCACGAGCACCGGCAGCGGCGCGGTGAGGGCCTCGACCGCGTCGACCTCCTCACCGACGGGCAGCGCGTCGAGCAGCTCCGCGGTGAGCTCGCGCACCCGGGGCTCCATCCCGGCCAGGGCCCGCGCGGTGAACTCCCGGTTGAGCACCTTGCGCCAGTGGCCGTGGGTGGGCGGGTCCATGTGGATGATCGAGCCCTCGATCGTGCGGCCCTCCCGCAGGGGGTCGTTGACGAGGACGCCGCGGCCCGAGCAGAAGCGGGCGGGGTCGCGGCTGATCTCGCGGATGTCCTCGTGGCGGGCGACGGTCTTGATCCCCGGCGCGTACTCGTAGATCGGCGCCTCCGCCCGCAGGCGGGCCAGCACCTCGTAGTAGTCGGGGCGCAGAAAGAACCCGGGCACCCCGGGATCGATGGCGAGGTCGGCGAGGCTGGTCATCTCAGCGTCCTTGCGTCAGCGCCCGGAGGCGGTCGACGAGCGGGTTGTCGGCGATCGGGAAGAAGTTGGGCTCGCCCCGCTGGTCGTTCAGGTGGGCGATGCGGGTGAGGATGGCGGTCGAGCGCAGGGCGGCCAGCGCCTCGTACCAGGCGAGGTCCTGCACGGGGCGGCCGAGGCGGGCCTCGTAGGTCGCAACGACCTCGGTGACGTCGAGGAAGCCGTCGACCGTGCGACCGACCAGGGCGTCCTGGGTGGCCTGGAGCGTCGTGAGCCAGGCCAGGTCGTGCTCGGCGGCGCCGAGCGACGCCATCTCCCAGTCGAGCACGGCGACGGGGCGGAGGTCGTCGTCGACGATCACGTTCTCGAGGCGGACGTCGCCCCAGCGCAGCGAGGGCTCGGGCTCGCCGGCGGGGCGGTGGGCCTCGCACCAGTCGAGCGCGTCCACCAGAGCGGGAACGACGACCTCGCCGTGGGCGTACCAGGCCAGGTAGTCCCGCCAGTAGGCGAGCTCGGCGGCGTTGTCGCGCCACGGGAGCACGTCGCCCAGGCCGGCGGACCGCCAGTCGACCCGGTTGATGTCGGCGACGAGTTCCACGAAGGCTGTGTGCAGGGTGCGGTTGGCGCGCTCGCCGGCGGCGGCGAGGCGGCGGTCGAGGGCGGGGACCTCGCCGACGATGTGGCCTGCTACGGCGGGCATGACCAGGAAGGGGGCGCCGAGCCAGGCCGCCTCGTCCTCGCTGCGGGCGGGCACGGCGATCGGGATGCCGGCGGCGGCGGCCGCCTCCTGCACCGCGGCCTGCAGGGCGAAGTCGTAGGCCGGGAAGATCGCCGGCCCCGCCGGCGGCAGCTTCACCACCAGGCGGACGACCTCGCCGTCGGCACCCGGGTGACCGCCGCCCCCGTCCCGTTCGTCGCCCCCCTCCCCGCTCTGGGACCAGCCCGTTGTCTCCTGGAACAACACGGTGGTCCCAGAAGGAGGGGCGGCGACGGGCGATCGGCGGACGTCGACGAGGGCGGTCTCGGAGGAGTAGCCCGACGCGGGACGCTCGACGCCGACGACCTCGTGGGTGACGCCGGGCTCCTGTGCGTCGAGCCAGGCCGCGAGACCCGCCAGACGGTCCTCGGCGGGCACGCCGGCCGGGCCCGCGCTCACGCGACGGACGCCCCGGCGGTGCGGCCCCGCCCGTTCTGGCTCCCGATTTCGGTGCCCTGGCACCGAAATCGGGAGCCAGTTCGACGGGTCGGGGCCGAGGGGGTCATCGCTCGAATCGGTCGAGGCGGCCGCTGGCCGCGAAGCGCGCGCGCACCTCGGCCCGGTCGGCGTCGGTCATGGCTCGGAGTGGGTCGCGCCGGTCGGGGCGCCAGTAGATGGCGTCGGCGGCGCCGTCCTCACCATCGCCGGCGGCCACCGGCGTCCAGCGGTCGCGGCGCAGCGGCGCCTTGTCGACCTTGTTGGTGGCGGTGACGGGCAGGGCGCGGGCGATCCGGACGTAGCGGGGCGACCACTTGGTGCCGAGGTCGCGCTGCTCGTCGAGGAAGGCGTCGAACGCCGCCGGGTCGAATGCCGCCGCGGCACTGGCGTCGAGCTCGAGCACGGCCATCACCTGGTCGTCGACGGTGCGGTCGTCGGGCACCCCGAACACGGCCACGCCGGTGACGCCGGGATAGCGCCGCAGGATGCGCTCGACGGGGGCCGCGGCGAAGTTCTCGCCGTCGACCCGCAGCCAGTCGGCGTTGCGGCCGGCGAAGTGGAACACCCCCTCCTCGTCCCGGTAGGCGAGGTCGCCCGACCAGTACCAGCCGTTGCGGCTGCGGGCGGCGGCGGCCTCGTCGTTGGCGTAGTAGCCCTCGAAGCGCTGGAGGGCGTCGCGGCCGACGATCTCGCCGATGGCCTCGTCGGCGTTGAGCAAACGGCCGTCGGCGTCGAAGCGGGCCCGGGGGCACTCCTCGCCGGTCTCGGGGTCGACCACGGCCACGTCGGTGCCCGGCGCCGGCGTGCCAAGCGCGTCGGGCGGCTGGCCAGGGCTGGTGGACAGGATGATGGCGTTCTCGCTCGAGCCGTAGCCGCCGAACACCGCCACCCCGAAGCGGCGCTTGAACGTCTTCATGTCCACCGCGGACGACTCGGGGGCGAGCACGAACTTCAGGTCGTGGTCGCGGTCGTGGTCGGTCTCGGGGGTGGCGAGGATGTAGGTGAGCACCCGCCCGATCGTGCTGGTGAAGGTGGCGTGGTGATCGCGGATCTCGGGGAGCCACGCCGACGCCGAGAAGCGCCGGCGCAGGACCAGGGTGGCGCCGGTGCCGAACGCCGGGAAGACCATCGAGGCGAGCGCGTTGCCGTGGAAGAGCGGCATGGCGCAGTAGAGGACGTCGTCGGGCGTGAAGCCCATGACCGCCCCGTTGCTGCCGGCGGCCCGACCCTGGGTCATGCGCACCGCCTTGGGGGCGCCGGTCGAGCCGGACGTGAAGATGAGCAGGAACAGGTCGTCGGCGCTCGGCGGCGGCAGATCGGCGAGGTCGCGGGCACCGGCGGGACGGTGGGCGTCGAGCTCGGCGCCGTAGGCAGGGTCGTCGCTGATCAGCACCCGCTCCCCCACCGCGCCCAGGTCGAGGTCGTCGAGCAGCTCGGCGTGGTCGACGTCGGTGACGATGAGCTGGCAGTCGACGTGGCGGATGTCGCGGGCGAGCTCGTCGCCCCGGCGGGTCGGGTTGATGCCGACGAGCACGGTGCCCGAGAGCGCCGCCCCGCCCAGCAGGAACAGGTACTCGGGCACGTTGTCGAGCAGCACGCCGACGTGGGGCGGTCCCTCGCGCAGGCAGGCCCGCAGCCATCGGGCCCGCACCGCCATCTCGGCGACGACCTCGGCCCAGCCCCACGTCTGGCCCTCGAAGCGCAGGCCGACCCCGTCGTCGCCTGCCCGCGACCGCACCAGGTCGGCGACCGTGGCACGGGCGGCGGCGTCCGTCATGGCGTCGCGAAACCTAACAGGGGCGTCAGCCGGCCTCCGGCGGCACGACCCCGTTCGATCGGACGAGCGAGGTCAGGTGACGGTGTGCAGGGCCTGGCGGGCGCGACGCACGGCGTCGGCCGGCGCCCGACCCGTGTGCTCGATCAGACGGTCGGCGGAGAGGCTCCGCAGGAGATCGACGGCGAAGACGACACCGTCGACCTCGATGCGCCACGGGAAGGGGACCTCGTCCGGCGCCTCGAGCACCTCGGGAGCGACGAGGACCCGGTGTGACAGTTGCGCGAACCGGCGACTGGAGAGGACGAGGACCCGCCGTCGACGTTCCTCGTTCAGGTCGGCGAGGTGGATGTCCCCGGCGTCGCTCATGCGATGCCGTCGAAGGCGGCATCGACCGCCGCCTCCGCGGCCAGTCGGGCCTTGCGATCCTCGTCGGCCATCGAGGCGCGAGCGGCCGCGGCGGCCTCGGCCTGCGCCCAGAACCGGTCGGCCTCGAGGGCGTCGAGCGCCTCGACGATGGTGTCCTCGTAGGTGTCGCCGCCGAAGGCACGGAGACGGTCCCGGGTCTCGACACTCACCTTGATCGTCGTCGACGCCATATACCAGCAGTATACCGAGGCCCTCGCCGGCGATCCGGCGAGCCACGCCCTCAGATGACCTCGGGGGGTGGGTGCGGTGGCGGGTGGCGGCGGTCCCGCCACTTCTTCTTGAGGCGACGCAGCAGGTGGCGGGCGGCCAGGATCACGCCGACGGCGCAGACGAAGAGGATCAGCGTGAGCACGCCGGCGACCACGGGGTTGGCGATGGCCAGGGCCATGAGCACGGCGACGAGGCCGTCCTCGGCGGTGCTCACCACCACGTTCGACGCCGGCTCCGGCGAGGTGTTCACGAGCGCCCGGGTGCTGGCCTTGGCCCCGTGGCTCGTCAGGGCCAGCACCCCACCGATGGTCAGCGCCACCGGCACGGGCAGGCTCTGGTCCGGCGCGACGGCCATGATGGCGGCGCCGGCGACCGGCCGCAGAATCGTGTGGATCACGTCCCACACCGAGTCGAGCCAGGCGATCTTGTCGACGACGAGCTCGACGAGGAACAGCACCACGCACACGGCGATGACCGCCGGTCGCTCGAGCGCCTCGGGCGCCTCGATCCAGTCGAAGCGGCCGGCGATGCCGAGCAGGGCCAGCACCCCGTACATGGAGATGCCGGCCGAGAACGAGCTGGCGATCGCGGTCCCGACGTCCACGCTGTGCCCACCCCCTCGCCGACCGGCCTGTCGACGACGAGCCTAGGGGCGCGGCGCCCCCGCTCCCCGACGGGCGTACGAACGGCTACGTGCCGAGGCGGTCGAGGACGTTGCGGGTGATCTGCTCGATCCGGGGGTCGCGCGCCGCGAGGCCGTGGGCCCAGTCGGTCGAGCCGGAGGTCACCACCGTCGCCCCGGCGTCGTTGGTGTAGGCGCCGAGGACGGCGTGGCCGTGGCGGATGCGCTCCATGGCCTCGGGGTCGCGGGTGCCGAACACCCGCGACGCCAGGTACTCGAGCTCGCTGGGCTCGCCCGGCGCCGGCGGGCGGGGTGCGGTCTCGCGGGTGAAGTGCCGGGTCGGGCAGGTGCCGAGGATCTCGAAGGTGGCCGGGGTGCCGTCCTCGCCCGTCGGGTACGGCAGGCCGTCGCGGTAGGTGAAGGCGCACCCGTCGCACTCGTAGCCCACGACCGTCGCCTCGGCGCCGAGCACGTCGCCGTAGCCGAGGCCGGTGCCCTCGAAGAGCCAGTGGTCTGCCCGGTGGATCGTGTAGCCGCCGAGGCCCGAGGTCACGTTGCGGCCGATGCGGTGGTAGCCACCCCGGGTGAACGAGACGCCGGTCAGGTGGTTCTCGGGGCGCTCGAGCAGCACGTCGGACCACAGCGTCGTGACCTCGGCCCGGCGGTCGGTGTCGTAGAGCGGGTCGCGCTTGTAGAAGCCCTTGTAGCCGACCATCACGTCGTGGTCGTCGCCCTCGAGGCGCACCTGCCAGAGCGAGGTGTTGCCGGAGAAGAAGGCGGCGTGGCCCCCGCGGGCGATGAAGTCCTCGACGGTGTCGCGCATGCCCGCCGACCAGTACTCGTCGTGGCCCACCGAGAGGTACAGCCGGGCGTCGGCCAGCACCTCGGGGTGGAGCGCGAGATCGGCGTTGGTGCACACGCCGATCTCGTAGCCCTCGCGCTCGGCCCACTCGAGGAAGGGCTGCTCCCAGTCGGGCCACCCCGCGGACCCGGCGTAGCCCGAGAGGTGGTTGAGGGTGAGGTAGCCGACGTGGGCGGCGTTCTGCGGGTCGGGCTCGCCGGTGCCCGTCACGCGGCGGCCCTTGCCCGGGGGCTTGTGGAGGTAACCGCTGGCCATGGGCCGCTGCATCGCCACCTGGGTCCCGCCGGTGTAGAGGTTGGGCCCGCCGAAGTCGTTGTACGCGTGCCAGGTGTTGGTGGACAGCGCGAGGACGATCTCGGTGCCCGCCGCCGGCCGCACCACGAAGAAGGCGTGGCTGCGGCGGACCTTCTCGCCGACGTCGATCTCGAGGACGACCTCGTAGTAGCCCGACCGCCAGTCCGACCCGATCTCGATGGTGCGGGCGACGGGCCAGCGACAGCCGTGGGACGCAGCGTCGGCCGGGGTCGGGTGGTCGTCGGCCGCGACCGCGTCGTCCCGGAGCACGACCTCCCGCCGGCCGCCGATGCGGGCGACCTCGACCCGCACGGGCCGGCTGCCCGCCGACGAGACGTGCAGGCCCACCGCCTCGCCCGCTGCCACCGACTGCGGCCAGCAGTACCCGTGGACCTCCTCGCGCGCCACCGCGGAACCTTACGGCCGGCCGGGTGTGGGAGCGGCCGTGGGCCTCGACGTCCTGCATGTCAAAGCGGGCGGTGGCGTGGCCGGTGGGCTCGATGGTCGCTCTGGGACCAGCGGGATGTTCCTGACCACAACCTCGTGGTCCCAGAACGGGATGGGTGGTGCGAGAGGGGGTCAGGCGCGGAGGCGATAGAGGACCTCGCCGGCGTCGGGGACCACCAGGGCGTCGGGGTCGTCGGCCCACTCGTCGGGGTCGACCGTGGCGGGGTCGCGATACGCGAGGTTGGCGCCACGCACGACCGCCTCCGGGATCCCGGTGGCGAGCACGACCCGCACCCGGGGGCGCTCGCCCGCGACCGGGTCCCACGTGCCGGCGCCGTACAGGTGGGTCGAGTGGGCCAGCTCGCCGCGGGGATGGGCGCGGTACCGGTCCCAGTGGGCGAGGAAGTAGTCCCGGCAGTGGTAGCCGAGCTCGTCGAGGGCGGGGTGCATGCGGGCGATCTCGGTGATGTGGGGGGCGTACAGGACGACCTCGCCGCCGTCGGCCACGACCGGCTCGACCTTGTAGAACCCCTTGGCCCCGGTCCACAGGTCGTCGTAGCGGGGCGACACGAGCGAGAGCACCCGGCGCACCGGTCGGTCGAGGTACCGGACGTGGGATTCCGCAGCCACATCGGCGGCAGCCGCCCACGACCCGATCGGGTCACCGAAGGCCACGGCCTCCAGCCCGCGGGTGACCGCGTCGACGACGACGGAAAGGGCGTGGCGCTCGCCGCCGACGAGGTCGGCGGCGGCGTGGACGAGGGCCCGGACCGGGGTGATCCCCCGCGCCCCGATGATGTCGGCGCTGGAGATGAGCGCCCCGAGCCAGTGGGTGAGGTCGATGAGCTCCTGGCCCGACAGGCCGGGGAACAGGTACTTGTCGCCGCCCGAGAAGCCCACCACCTCGTGTGGGAGGACGGGCCCGACGATGACGGTCACGTCGCTCTCCACCACGAGGCGGTTGATGCGCACGGCGACGGCTTCGTCGAGGCGGCCCCCGGACAGGCGACGGACGGTGGCGGCGTCGAGGACGCCGACCTCGGCGAAGGAGGCGTCGTCCCACCACTCGTGGTTCACCACGGTCAGCCCGTCGACGCCGACGAGCGCCCGCCTCGCCGCCTCGTCCATCGGGGCGTGGGTGCCGAGGGCGACGACGGCGACGCACGACCGCACCCGGCCGGCCACCGCCTCGTGGACGGCACCGAGCAGCAGCGGGAGCGGGCAGGACCGAGTGGCGTCGGGGATGACGAGGCAGAGCGAGCGGCCGTCGAGGTCGAGCCCGGCGACCTGCTCGTGGACGAAGGCCCTCACCGCCTCGTCGTCGAGGGACTGGTGCGGCCCGCCCAGGATGGCGGTCATGGCGCGCCCCCGACGCGGGTCGAGGTCACGACGCGGGCGGCACCGAACCGCGTGGCCCGCCGGTACCCGCCCATCCGGTGCCGCACCGGGCCATCGCGGACACCGGGGACATCCGGGACATCCGGAGAGGTTGGCAGGGTGCCGTCGTCGCGGCAACGCAGGCCCGATCGGGTCCGCCGTGACGGCGGGTGGGAGGCGGTTGGGTATCGTCGCGACGGCGCCGGGGGGCGTCACGGCCACCGCCGCGACGGGCCAGGGACCAGCGAAGCAGGGGGAATCGATGGAGACAGAGGGCCCCGGCGCCTACGACCCCGAGTCGGTGAAGGCCCGGTACCTGGCCGAGCGCGACCGCCGCCTCGTGCCGGGCCGCACCGACATCGTCGACCTCCGCGCCGACGAGCGCTACGCCCGCTACACCCGCGACCCGTTCACGCCCTACACCGAGCGTGCGTCGCTCGACGAGGCGCTCGACGTGGTGATCGTGGGCGGCGGCATCGCCGGCCTGCTCGCCGGCGTCGCACTGCGCAAGGCGGGCATCGAGCGCCTCCGCATCGTCGACCAAGCCGGGGGCGTCGGCGGCACCTGGTACTGGAACCGCTACCCCGGGATCATGTGCGACGTCGAGTCGTACATCTACCTGCCGATGCTCGAGGAGCTCGGCTACGTCCCCAAGGACCGATACGCCTCGGGCCAGGAGATCCTCGAGCACCTCGAGCGCATCGCCGACCGCTACGACCTCGCCACCGCCGGCCTCTTCCACACCGGGGTCGAGCGGGCCGAGTGGGACGACGCCGACGCCCGCTGGCACGTGCGCACCGACCGGGGCGACCACCTGCGGGCCCGCTGGTACGTGCTCGCCGTCGGCATCCTCAACCTGCTGAAGATCCCCGACATCGCCGGCCTCGACGACTTCGCCGGCCACTCCTTCCACGCCGCCCGCTGGGACTACGGCTACACCGGCGGCGCGCCGGGTGAGGAGATGACCGAGCTGTCGGACAAGGTCGTCGGCCTGGTGGGCACGGGCGCCACCGGCATCCAGGTGCTGCCGCCGCTGGCCCGAGCCGCGAAGCACGTCTACGTCTTCCAGCGCACGCCGTCGGCCATCGGCGAGCGGGGCAACCGCCCCACCGATCCCGGCTTCGCCGACACCCTCGAACCCGGCTGGCAGCGCGCCCGCATGGACAACTTCCAGGCCATCATGCTCGGCCGCCAGCAGGAGGAGGACCTGATCGACGACGGCTGGACCCACCACTACGCCGCGGTCCAGCACCCGCCCCGCCGGCCGGACATGAGCATCGAGGAGTACCTGCGCGGCGGCGAGGAGGTCGACTTCCGGGTGATGGAGGAGCATCGCCGACGGGTCGAGGCGCTCGTCGAGGACCCGGACACCGCTGCGGTCCTGAAGCCCTGGTACCGCTACCTCTGCAAGCGACCGTGCTTCCACGACGAGTTCCTCTCCGCGTTCAACGAGCCGAACGTCACCCTCGTCGACTGCCCCGCCGGCTTCGACCGCATCGCCCCCGAGGGCCCCGTGGTCGACGGCACGACCTATCCGGTCGACCTGCTCGTCCTCGGCACCGGCTTCGAGCCGGAGCTGACCCCGCTCTACCGCCGGGCGGGCCACGACATCGTCGGCCGTGGCGGCGTGACCCTCGCCGAGAAGTGGTCCGACGGCGCCGCGACACTCTTCGGGATGATGACCCGGGGCTTCCCCAACCTGTTCGTGGTGCCCGCACCGGGACAGCAGGCCGTGGTGACGGTCAACTACACGCAGCTGGCGGTGCTCGGCGCCGAGGTCGTGGGCGGGGCGGTCGCGGCCTTGCGGGAGAAGGGCGTGCGCACCTTCGACGTGAGCGAGGCCGCCGAGGCGGCGTGGACCGAGGAGGTCGTCCGCACCCACGTCGACGCCAGCTCCGTGATGGCCGCGTGCACGCCGTCGCGCATCAACAACGAGGGCCACCCCGAGCTGCTCAACCCCCGCAACGGCAACTGGGGCCGCGGCTTCGGCGACTGGTTCAAGTACCGGGACCTCCTCGAGGCCTGGATCGCCGCCGGCGACCTGGACGGCCTCGACCTCGAGCTCGGGGACCCCACCGGGGCGGCCGCCCCGTGACCGCGGGCCGCCCGCGCGTCGCCGTGGTGACGGGGGGCGGCGCCGGCATCGGTGCGGCCATCGCCGAGGAGCTGGGGCGTGGCGGCGTCCGCGTCGTCACCCTCGACCCCCTCGTGTCGGTCGACGGGGTCGAGCAGCTGCCCGCCCCCGAGGAGACCACGGCGGGGCGCATCGTCGCCGCGGGCGGCTGGGCCCGGGCCTCCAACGCCTCGGTCACCGACCGCGACGGGGTCATCGAGCTGTTCGCGGGCCTGGCCGACGAGCTGGGCGGCGTCGACGCCGTGGTCAACGTGGCCGGCATCACCCGCCAGATGAGCTACACGGAGGGCACGGAGGACGACTGGCGCAGCGTGCTCGCAGTGCACCTCGACGGCTTCCTGAACGTGCTCGAGGCGGCCCTGCCGATCATGGCCGCCCAGGGCCACGGCCACATCCTGGGCGTCACCTCCGGCTCGGGCTGGCGGCCCGCCGACACCGGGGCCTACGGGTGCGCCAAGCGGGCGGTGGCCTCACTGGTGTGGCAGCTCGGCGGGCTCGTCCCCGTCGGGGTCGTGGTCAACGCCATCTCCCCCATCGCCGTCACCCGCATGGTGCTCGCGGCCATGGAACGCCAGCGGACGGCCACCCCGAAGCAGGCCCAGGCCAAGACCAGCGGCCTCGCCCTCGGCACCCGCATGCCCACGCCCGAGCAGCTCGGTCCCGTCGGCGCCCACCTGGTCGGCGAGGGGTTCGCCGCCTGTCGGGGCCAGGTCGTGTTCGTGGCCGGCGCCGAGCTCGCCCTCGTCGAGCGCCCCCGCCTGCTCGAGGTCGTGGGCACCGAAGGGGTGGCCTCACCGGCCCACGCCCTCGAAGCAGTCACGGCGACGGCGCTGGCCCCCGCCGAGGCCGCCCAGGCCAGCACCGGCGGCGGCAACCCTCGCCTGGCGGCGGCCCTGGGCGGCGCCCCGGACGAGGGCGACGAGCTCCCGGCGCCCGCGGTGGCCGCCTGCCTGCTCGTCTCGGACCGGCCGGAGGTGGTCGGGCCCGTCACCGCCGCCCTCGACGCCCGCGGGGTGCCGGTGCGCACCGTGGACGCCGGCGCGCTCGCCCACACCTTCGCCGGCACCGCCGCGGCGTTGGCCGACGCGGTGGCGGCCGGGCCCGTCGACGCCGTGGTCGTCGCCCTCGCCGGCACTCCCGTCGCGGCCGACCTCGGCCCGGGGTGGGAGCGCGCGCTGGCGGAGCACGCCGGCATCACCGACCAGATCTACGCCGACGCGGCCTGGTCGAGAGCCGTGGCGGACCACACCAACGCCTCCGGGACGCCCTTCCGGCTCGTGACCCTCACCGAGGCCGTCTCCGCCGGCGGCCGCAGCCGGGCCCAGGCGGTGGCCCAGCACGCCCGATCCGGGGCGGGCGCCACCGACGGCCGGCTCGCCGCCTTTGCGGTCGCGGTCGAGACCGAGGCCGCCGCCGACCTCGCCGCCGTCGGCGAGCTCACCGCCCACCTGCTGTGCAGCGAGGCCACGCCGGCGCTCTCGGGCGCCGAGTTGGCGGTCGGGCCCGGGTGGCTGGGCCTGCGCAGCCACCCCCGGGTGGGTGCCGGCCTCAGCTTCCACGACCACACGGTCGCCCCCTGGCTCGACGACGTCCTCGCCGACCTCGCCGGCGGCCCGACGGGAGGTACCCCCGCATGAGCGACGAGACCGACGAGACCGGCGGGACCGACCCGGCGACCCGGCCGACCCGGATCGTCGACGCCCACGTCCACTTCTGGGATCCCGCCCGCACCGACTGGTACCCGTACCTCGGCGGCGGTCAGGACGTGGGTCTCGGCGACGTCACCGGCATGGCCCGCCGCTTCGACGTACCCACCTATCGGGCCGAGTCGCCCGGCTGGAACGTCGAGCGCTTCGTGCACGTGGCCGCGGCCACCGGTGTGCACTCGATCGAGGAGACCCTCGAGCTCGACGCCCGGGCGCAGGCCGACGGCCAGCCCGGCGCCCTCATCGGGGGCGTGACCCCGACGGACACCGTCGAGGAGGCGGTGGCGCAGCTCGACCGCCAGCTGCGGGCCGGGCGCTTCCGCGGGGTGCGCCCCATGGGCCGCTTCGACGGCCCGCTCCCCCACCTCGACGTGCTGCGCGCCCTGGCCGAGCGCGAGCTGCTGTTCGAGCTCATGGCCCACCCCGACCAGCTCGTCGAGGCCGCCGCGGGCCTGGCCGCGGTCGACGGGCTCGAGGTCGTGGTCGAGCACGCCGGTTGGCCCCGATCGGCCGACGCCGAGGAGCACGCCCTCTGGCAGGCCGGGATGCGCGCCCTCGCCGACCTCGGCGACCGCGTCACCTGCAAGCTGTCGGGCCTGGCCATGCCCCTCGGTTCGCTGGACCCCGCGGTCCTGCGACCCTGGGTCGAGGAGGCCATCGCCCTCTTCGGCGTCGAGCGCTGCTTCTTCGCCAGCAACTTCCCCGTCGACGGCCTCCACGGCACCCTCCACGAGCTGTGGTCGTCCTACTCGGCCGTCACCGCCGACCTCGACGCCAACGACCGTGAGGCCCTCTTCGCGACCAACGCCGAGCGCGTCTACCGCCTGTGAGCGACGCCGGCGACGGCGGCCCGGACGACGACGCCCTGGCCGACCCGCGACTCGACCGGCTCGACGGACGGGTCGCCGTCGTCACGGGCGGGACCCGCGGCATCGGCCGGGCGGTGGCCCACGCCCTCGTCGATGCCGGCGCGTCCGTCGTGGTCAACGGACGGGACGAGTCGGCGGTGGCCGAGACCGTCGCCGCCCTCACCGTGGCAGGCGCCACCGCCCGGGGCGTGGCCGGCTCGGCGGCCGAGCCCGCGGTCGCCGATGCGATCGTCACCACGGCGCTCGCCGCGGGCGACCTCGCCATCGTCGTGAACTGCGCCGGCACCGCCGAGCCACCGGGCTCCTCGATCCTCAGCGTGACGAGCGCCGACTGGCATGCCCTGCTCGATGCCCACCTGACCGCCGCCTTCGAGACGTGCCGGGCGGCGGCGCCCCACCTGGTGGCGCGGGGCGGCGGCGGTGCCATCGTCAACACCAGCTCGTTCGCCTTCGACGGCAGCTACGGCGGCACCGGCTACCCCGCCGGCAAGGGTGGGGTGACGAGCCTCACCTACGCGATCGCAGCCGAGCTGGCCGAGCACGGCGTGCGGGCCAACGTGGTGTGCCCCGGCGCCCGCACCCGCCTCTCGACCGGCGGGGAGTACGAGGACCACATCCGCTCGCTGAACGAGCGCGGCCTGCTCGACGACCTCAGCTTCGCCGGCGCCCAGGACCCTGGCCCACCCGAGCACGCCGCCGCGCTGTACCGCTTCCTCGTGAGCGACCGGGCCGCGGGTGTCACGGGCCAGGTCCTCGCCGCCGCCGGCGGCTTCCTCGGCCGCTTCCCGGGGCCGTCGCTGGAGGTCGTCACCTGGCGCGACCACCACGAGCACCCGCCCTACACGCCGGTCGAGATCGCCGCCCTCCTCGGGAACTGAGCCCCCGGACCGGCTCGCCGCACCCGACGGAGGGGGAACCTGGGTCGGCTAGGGCGTGACCGCCACGACGTTCTCGTCGCCCTCGCCGCAGTCGAAGCCCTCGTCCGGGTGGTCACGCACGAAGGCGCCGTCCTGCACCTGCATCATGAGGTAGCAGGGCGCCCCGTCGT
>CAZYPY010000061.1:0-17298 GCA_964649545.1 uncultured Microthrixaceae bacterium
GAGACCCGGACGGGCATCAGCAGGTAGAGGAACTCCGGGCTGTCGGCCGACTTCAGCAGCGCCGGCTTGAGCGCGTCGATGGTCTCGAGGGTGATCTCGTCGCCCGCGGTGACCTCGGCGCCCTGGATCAGGAACTCGGGGTTGAAGGCCACCGTGAGCTCGGTGCCGTCGAAGCGGGCGTCGAGCTCCTCGTGGGCCTGGCCCACGTCCTGGGTCACGGCCAGCAGCTCGAGGGAGTCGGCCTTCATGACCAGGCGCACCGGGGTGGACTCCCGGGCCATGAGGCGCACCCGGCGCACGGCGTCGAGCAGGACCTCGCGGCCCACGGTGAGCCGGTTGGGGTGGCTCGACGGGATGAGCCCGCGGTAGTTCGGGAACTCGCCCTCGATCAGGCGGGTGCTGAGGCGGACGTCGCCGACCTCGAACGACGCGTCGCGCTCGCCGAGGCGCAGGGTGACGTCCTCGGCGTCGCCGAGCAGGCGGCCCAGCTCGCCCAGGGCGCGCGACGGCACGAGGACGCTCTGGCCCTCGGCCAGGACCGTCGTGCCGGGCAGGTCACGCACCGCGAGGCGGTACGAGTCGGTGGCGACGAGTCGCAGCCCCTCGGGCTCGGCGGCCAGCAGCACCCCGGTGAGGATCGGCCGGGAGTCGTCGGCCGACGCTGCGGGCACCACCTGGTGGAGCGCGGCGGCGAAGTCGGAGGCCGCGAGGGTCACCGCGTCGCCCGCGGGCTCGGCGAGGTGCGGGAACTCGTCGGCGGGGATCAGCCGCAGCGAGAAGTCGGAACGCCCCGAGGTGATCCGGACCTCCTCGTCGACCACCTCGAAGCTGACCGCGCCGGGCTCGAGCGAGCGGACGATGTCGGAGGCCAGCTTGGCGGGGATCACGGCGACGCCGTCGGTCTCGCCGTTGACCGTGGTCGACACCGAGATGGTCAGGTCGAGGTCGCTGCCGGTGAGGGTGAGGCGGTCCCCCGCCAGTTCGGCGCGCACGCCGGACAGCACGGGCAGGGCGCCTCCCCGGCTCGCGGCGGCACGGCCGGCGGTGCTGACGGCGTCGGTGAGGACGTCGCGCTCACAACGGAACTTCACAGTGGAGCCTCCCCTCGGAACGAGTCCGGTGGCATGGAGATAGATCGCGATGACAGTAGTAAGGCGTGTGGATTGTGGATCATGCCGCGTTCTGGCTGGTCAGCGGCGCGATCCGCGCGCGCGGGCCGTCCCCAGGGAGGTGGGTGAACCCTCGGTCTCGGGCGAGGCGCGAGCTCGTGGTGGGGAGAACGCGTCCGTCGTCCACCGGTCGTCCTCCCGTGGCCCACAGGCCCTGTTGACCCACGCCACCACCGTGTGAGGCGGTGGCGTGGGTCACTCGCCCGCCTTGATCGTTTCGATCAACTCGGTGACCTGGTCGTAGATCTGGCGACGCTCCTTCATGAGCGTCTCGATCTTCTTGACCGCGTGGATGACGGTGGTGTGGTCCCGGCCGCCGAAGACGTCGGCGATGGCCGGGTAGCTCAGGTCGGTGAGCTCGCGGCAGGCGTACATGCCGATCTGGCGGGCGGTGACCAGCGGGCGCCGGCGGCTCTGGCCGCGGATCTCGTCGACACTGAAGTCGAACATGGTCGAGGTGGCCTCGAGGATCGCCGCAGGGGTGATGGCGCGCTGCTCGCGGTCGCCGAGCACCGGTGCCAGCACCCGCTCGGCCAGGGCGGCGGAGAGCGGTTCGTCGTTGAGGGTGGAGAAGGCGGCCACCCGGTTGAGGGCGCCCTCGAGCTCGCGGATGTTGGCGGTGATGTTCGTGGCGATGAACTCGAGCACGTCGTCGGGGATGTGCACGCTCTCCTGCTCGGCCTTCTTGCCAAGGATGGCGAGTCGGGTCTCGAGCTCGGGGGGCTGGATGTCGGTGATCAGCCCCATCTTGAAGCGGCTGCGCAGTCGCACCTCGAGGGTGGAGATGGCGTCGGGCGGCCGGTCCGACGACAGGACGATCTGGTTGCCGCTCTCGTGGAGCTGGTTGAAGGTGTGGAAGAACTCCTCCTGGAGCTGCTCCTTGCCCTCCATGAACTGGATGTCGTCGACGAGCAGCACCTCGATCTCGCGGTAGCGACGCTTGAACTCGTCGGCCGAGCCCGAGCGGATCGAGTACACGAACTGGTTGAGGAACGTCTCGGTCGAGACGTAGCGCACCCGGTACGTGGGGTAGTGGGTGCGCACGTAGTTGGCGATGGCGTGCAGGAGGTGGGTCTTGCCCAGCCCGCTCTCGCCGTAGATGAACAGCGGGTTGTAGGACAGGCCCGGGGTCTCGGCCACCTTGAGCGCGGCGGCGTGGGAGAACCGGTTCGACGAGCCGGTGACGAAGGCGTCGAAGGTGTAGCGGGGGTTGACCCGATCGCGCTGGAGCCGCGGTGCGTGCGCCTCGCCGGCGGCGGCGCCGTCACGGTCTGCCCGCGGCTGGTCGAGGGGGCCGACGGCATCGGCGAGGGGCAGGGCGTCGCCGAACAGGTCGTCGGCGGCCCGGCCGAGTTCGAGGCCGGGCGCGTGGCCCAGGTCGACGACGGTGGCACGGTTCTCGTCGACGTGCAGCTCGATCTCGTAGGGGGGCAAGCCCGCGTCGGCGAGGGCGTCGTGCACGAGGGAGAGGTAGCGGGCCTCGATGCGCTCCTTCGCGAGCGAGCTCGGGACCGACAGCAGGAGGCACTCGTCGGTGAGGCCGACCTGCTTGGCGTCCTGGAAGGCGAGGGCCCAGACGGCGCCGGACACCTGGGGCCGCAGCATCGCCGCGCACCGGTCCCAGACGGACCGCCCCTCCGCCCCGTGGTCCCGGTCTCCGTCTGCGATTGCTCCCACCATCCACCTCTCACGGACCGCGGTCCACGTTGTCACTCGACGTCCACAGAACGATCCACACCTGTGGAAAACGTCGGTGGACAGGCCCCGTCCGCGGGGAAACCGGGTCGGCGCCGAGGCGCCGGGCACTGCGACTGCTGGATCGTCTGGTTCGTCGTCCAGGACACCGTGGAGGTCGGCGACCGACGGCGTGGGCGCAACCTACCACCGCCTCGCGAGGCCTGCGAACGGCCCTGTGGACAGTGACATCCTCCCTGGTCATCCGGGGTTTTCGTCGGCCAGACCACCGTTCGGCGACTCGGGCTGGCCACCGAGGGGCACCGCGCGAGCGGCCGTGGCTTGCCGTTCGCGGGCGCGCGCCTCTAGCGTGGGGAAAACCTGTGTCGTCGGTCCCGACCCTCGACACGACCGGGCCCCGTGGCCGCCGGTGCGACGGGAGGACCCCGGATTCGGTCCCTCCCGTGCCCCTCGGCACGTGGCTCCCCAGCGTCCTCCCCAGGTCGGGTCATCCCTGACCGCCGACCAGCCTGACACGACAAGAGGTGTCCTCGTGAAGCGGACCTACCAACCGAACGTCCGGAAGCGGGCCAAGCGCCACGGCTTCCGCCACCGCATGTCCACCAAGGCCGGTCGGCGCATCATCTCGGCCCGCCGGCGCAAGGGCCGGGCCCGGCTGTCGGCCTGAGCCCGTCGCGCTGCTCCACCGCATCCGTGACCGGACCACGTTCGTCGAGTTGGGACGGCGGGGTCGACGGGCCCGGGAGGGGCCGGTGACCGTCACCCACCTCCCCGATGGTTCGACACCGCCGCGCGTCGCGTACGCCGTGAGCCGCCGGGTCGGCCCGGCGGTGGTGCGCAACCGGGTGCGGCGGCGCCTCCGGGCCCTCGTCGGCGAGATCGCCGGCCCCACCGGCCAGTTGCCGCCCGGACCCGGTGCCTACCTCGTGAGCGTGCGCCCCGAGGCCGCCCGGGCCACCTACGGCGAGCTCGGCGACGCCTTGCGGGGTGCCCTGGCCCGGCTGGCGGCCTGATGTCCCGCGTGCTGACCTGGCTCATCCGGGGCTACCAGACGCTGTTCGCCGGGCGCCCCTCCCCCTGTCGCTACCTCCCCACCTGTTCCACGTACGCGCTCGAGGCCATCGAGGTCCACGGCGCCGCTCGCGGCTCGTGGTTGGCCGTGCGCCGCCTCCTGCGGTGTCACCCCTTCGCCAGCCACGGCTACGACCCCGTCCCCCCAAGGAGAGCCCGCTCGATGCACCCCGGCCACGACGCCGCGTCCTCGCCAAGGAAGGCCAGCTAGATGTTCGACCCGTTCTTCGACGCCTTCGCCAGCGTCCTCAACTTCTTCTTCGTGATCACCGGGCAGTCCTACGGTGGCGCCATCATCCTGCTCACGCTGAGCGTGATGATCATTCTCACGCCGCTCACCCTCAAGGGCACCCGGTCGATGATGCGCATGCAGCGCCTCCAACCGGAGATGAAGCGACTCCAGAAGGAGCACAAGGACGACCGCCAGAAGCTCAACGAAGAGTTGATGAAGTTCTACAAGGAGAACAACATCAACCCGCTGGGCGGCTGCCTGCCGCTGCTGGCCCAGATGCCGGTGTTCCTGGTGCTCTTCCAGACCCTGCGGGGCCTGTCCGGCAGCATCACCGACGAGGGGTGCCTCAACGGGGCCACCGAGTGCTTCGACCCGCAGCACCTGAGCGCCAGCCAGGAGCTCTACGTCGCCCTGCGCTCCACCGACGAGATGCTGTGGCTCGGCGTCGACCTGTCCAAGGCCGCGTCGACGGTGCTGAGCAGCGACGGTTTCGTGAGCGCGCTCCCCTACCTGTTCATGATCCTGCTCGTGCTCATCTCGAGCTACGTGCAGCAGAAGCAGGTGTCGGGCCGCAGCGGCGCCACCGAGGTGAACCAGCAGCAGCAGATGCTGCTCAAGATCATGCCGGCGTTCATGGCCTTCATCTCGTTCACCCTCCAGGGTGCGTTGGTCCTGTACTTCGTGGTGTCGAACTTCTGGCGGGTCGGCCAGCAGTGGTTCATCGGCCGCCACATCTACGGCAAGGACGAGGACGGCAACCCCATCGAGGTCACCGCCCGGGACACCACCCCGGACGAGGACAAGCCCAAGGGCTTCGCCCTCACGCGGTTGCTCAGCGAGCAGGCCGACGCCGCCCGCAGCGCCCGGGAGGACGCCAAGGAGGCGAAGGCCGCCAAGGCCCCCAAGGCCGCCAAGTCCGCCAAGCAGACGGGGAGCAAGCCCAAGGGCTCGACCAACGGTCGAGGGTCGCACGGCACCAGCCGGACGAACAACCGGCCCACCTCGGCGGCCAAGGGGGCCAAGAGCGGGGGCGCCTCGGCGTCGTCGGGTGCCTCGCTGCCCCAGCCCAAGCCCCGCAAGAAGAAGAAGAGGTAGGCACCGACGTGGAATGGGTCGAGACCACCGCCAAGACGGTGGAGGACGCCAAGGACGCCGCGCTGGACCAGCTCGGCGTCGACGAGCAGGACGCCGAGTTCGAGGTCCTCGAGGAGCCGCGCACCGGGCTGTTCGGCCGCGTGCGGGGTGAGGCCCGGGTCCGAGCCCGGGTGCGCCCCCGCCAGCCCCGAGCCAAGGCCGAGCGCGGCAGCCGTCGCCGGCGCCAGGGCGAAGGAAGTGGCGGCGACAACCGCAACCGCAGCCGGGGCGGCCGCAACCGCGGCGGGTCCAAGGGCGGCGGTGACCGGTCGGCGGGCCCGCCGGTGCTCTCGGCGACCGAGCCCGTCGACTCCCCTGCCCCTGCCCCCGCCAGCGCGGCCACCGGGGCCGACGACGGCGGCTCGGGCCCCGACACCATGGGGCCCACGGAGCCGCCAGGGGGCGGCACCGGCGGCGGCGGCCGCAGCCGGGGCAGTCGTGGCGGCCGCAACCGCAACCGCAGACCGTCGGGCGGTGGCCGCACCACCACCGACGCATCCAACCAGGACTCCCCCACCGGGGACGACGCCACCACCAAGGAGCAGGCGATGAGCGAGGACGTGACCGTGCAGGAGCAGGCCGAGATCATCGAGGGCTTCCTCGGCGGCCTCGTGGACGCCTTCGGGGTGGAGGCGTCGATCCGTCGGGACCAGGTGGACGACGACACCATCGAACTCGACCTCACCGGTGACGACCTGGGTCTGCTCATCGGTCCCAAGGGCCGCACCCTGTGGGCGATCCAGGAGCTCTCACGCACCGTCGTGCAGCGCCAGGCCACCGGCACCCACCACGGTCGGGTCCGCATCGACGTGGGCGGCTACCGCCAGCGCCGCAAGGAGGCGCTGGTGCGCTTCACCCGCCAGCTCGCCGCCGAGGTGCAGGAGAGCGGGGTGGCCCGTTCGCTCGAGCCCATGGGCGCCGCCGATCGCAAGGTCGTGCACGACACCGTGAACGAGATGGAGGGCATCTCCACGACGTCGGAGGGCGAGGAGCCCCGCCGTCGCGTCGTCATCGTCCCCGCCGACTGAGCGGGCGCACACGCCGGTGTCCACCCTCCAGGACGTCCTGGAACGGGCGCACCGGCTCGGCTTCCTGGGCCCGGGCCCGATCGACCCCCACGTCGATCACGCCCGGGCCTTTGCGCGTGCGGTGCCCGATCCCCCGGACCAGGCGGCCGACCTGGGCAGTGGTGGGGGCGTCCCCGCCCTCGTACTGATCGATTACTGGCCCGAGAGCCGCTGGTGGTTGATCGAGTCCCGGGAGCGCCGGGCCGCCTTCCTCGCCGAGGCCGTGGTGGTGCTGGGGGCCGCGGGACGGGTGGAGGTGCTCCACGCCCGGGCCGAGGACGTCGGTCGTGACCCCGTACGGCGGGAGGCGTGCGGGCTGGTCACGGCCCGGTCGTTCGGCCCGCCGCCGGTGACCGCCGAGTGCGCCGCCGCCCTGCTGGCCCCCGGGGGGATGCTCGTCGTCAGCGAACCACCCGAGGCCCGAGCCAACCGGTGGCCCCGCGGCCCCCTGGGTCAACTGGGGCTCGCCCCGGCCCGCACCCTGGAGGGCCCGCCCCGGCTCCAGGTCCTGCGCCGGGACGGGGACTGCCCGGCCGGGTATCCCCGGGAGAGCGGACGGGCCAAGCGCCGTCCCCTCTGGTAGTCGCCCACCGGTCGGTGTTTCACGTGAAACAGCCCGCGCGCCGAGACCCGGCGCGCCGATCCGCCGACAGGGTGCGCTCGCCCGGTGTGATTCGCGTCACGGTGTTTCACGTGGAACACTGGGGCCATGCAGCCACCGGTGCTCCTGCGGGCCCTGTTCGCCCTGGCGACCCGGCCCTTCGCCGCGCTCGACGCCGGTACCCGGGGGGTCCTTGACCCGAGGTCGGCGAGCCAGCAGGATGGGCGCGCTATGGATCCCCGACCCTTGCCCCGCATCATCGCGGTGGCCAACCAGAAGGGCGGGGTGGGCAAGACCACCACGGCCGTGAACCTGGGCGCCTGCCTCGCCGAACTCGGCTTTCGCACCCTGGTGGTCGATCTCGACCCCCAGGGCAATGCCAGCACCGGCCTGGGCGTCAACATCCGGGACCTCGAGGTCTCCATGTACGACGTGCTGCTGGCCGATGCCCGCATGGAGGACTGCGTCGAGGCGACGGGGAACACCAACCTGTTCGTGGCCCCGGCCAGCCTCGACCTGGCCGGCGCCGAGATCGAGCTGGTCTCGGTGATGAGCCGGGAGCAGCGCCTCGCCAACGCCATCGGTCAGGTTCGGGACGACTACGACTTCGTGCTGATCGACTGCCCGCCCTCGCTCGGCCTGCTGACCGTCAACGGGTTGGCCGCCGCGTCGGAGGTGCTGGTGCCGATCCAGTGCGAGTACTACGCCCTCGAGGGCCTGGGCCAGCTCCTGCGCAACGTGGAGCTCGTCCAGCGCAACCTCAACCCCGCCCTCGAGGTGAGCACGATCGTGCTGGTGATGTACGACAGCCGCACGACCCTCGCCGCGGACGTGGCCAAGGAGGTGCGCAGCCACTTCGGCGAGAAGGTGGCCAAGGTGATGATCCCCCGGACCGTGCGCCTGTCCGAGGCGCCGTCCTACGGCCTGCCCATCACCTCGTTCGACCCGGGGTCCAAGGGTGCCCGCAAGTACCGACTCCTCGCGGCCGAGGTCTCCGGCCGTGAGGCTGTGAAGAGCTGAGGGAGCGATCATGGCGACGCGCAAAGGCGGACTGGGGCGGGGCCTGGGGGCCCTCATCCCCACCGACATGCCGGCGGCGGGCGGGGGCACGTCGCTCCAGGAGATCCCGACCAGCGACATCGAGCCCAACCGGTACCAGCCCCGCGACCACTTCGACGAGGAGTCGCTGGCCTCGCTCACGGCGTCGGTTCGCGAGCTCGGCGTGCTGCAGCCCATCCTCGTGCGCCCGGCGGCGGAGCCGGGGCGCTACGAGCTCATCGCGGGGGAGCGGCGCTGGCGTGCCGCCAAGCGGGCCGGCCTGCCGTCGGTGCCGGCCATCGTCCGCGAGGTCGACGATCTCGACTCGCTCGAGCAGGCGGTCGTGGAGAACCTGCACCGCCAAGATCTGAACCCGCTCGAGGAGGCCGCGGCGTACCAGCAGCTCATCGAAGACTTCGACCTGACCCAGGAGCGCCTGGCCGAGCGGGTGGGCAAGAGTCGCTCCGCAGTGGCCAACACGCTCCGGCTGTTCCAGCTCCCCCCGAGCATCCAGAAGCTGGTGGCCGAGGACCAGCTCAGCGCCGGGCACGCCCGTGCCCTGCTGGGCACGCCCGACCGGGCCTTCCAGGAGGGCCTGGCCAAGCGGGCGGTGGCCCAGGGGCTGTCGGTGCGCGAGGTCGAGGACGCGGTGCGCCGTCGCGAGGCGGACAAGGACGAGGAGGGTGAGGCACCGCCGGCCGCCACCCTGCGCCCGGCCGGGTTGCTCGAGCTCGAGGAGTTGCTGGCGTCGCACCTCGACACCCGCGTGGCGGTGAGCATGGGGGCCCGCAAAGGCCGCGTGGTCATCGACTTCGCCACCCTCGAAGACCTCGAGCGGATCTATCGGGCCATGGTCCACGGTCGCCCGGGCGACCCCGAAGGCTGAAGTCTCGATCAATTATCGAGGGTTTGGGCCCAGCCAACCCCGCGTCCGCGCGTGAGGGTTTTCCACACCTGTGGCAAACCCTGTGGTCAACCCCGGAGAACAGGAAAGGACCGGAGCCGTTTCCCCAGGTCAGCGGTGGTTTTCGTCGATCCTCAGCCTCGACCTGGGGTTGGCTGTACAACCCCGTACACCCAGCGTCAGGGCTCGAGTGGGGCCGCGACCCAGGCGACCACGGCTCGGACGAGCGCACCGGCCACGTCAGCCGCACCCTCGACCGCCAGTCGCGGCTCACCGAGCTCGACCTGGACGGCGGGCATGACCGTCTCGCGCAACACCGGCAGGCGCATGCCCGCCACGGCGCAGGTGGTGGCCCCGAACACGCCCTCCACCTCGGCGGCCGCCAGCTCGGCGAGGCGCCGGCCGCCCACGGACTCGAAGCCGGGCGAGGCGTAGTAGGCGATCGTGCACGGAGGGCCGGGTCGGAGCGAGAGACCCACGTAGGCCTCGGCCGCGAAGGCGTTGGCGTCGGCGGCCAGCACCGAGCCGTCGGGGTGGTGCAGGGCGACGACCACCGCCCCCTCGTCCTGGAGCAGGCGGGCCAGGGCGGTGGCCAGGGCGTCGAGGCCCCCGAACTCGGCCACCACGACCCGCTGGCCGGCCAGGCCACGGCGGGCCGAGCGCAGCCGCTCGCGCTCGCGCACCTCGGCCTCGGTGGGGGCCCCGTCACCGGCCCCACCGGCGCCGGCACCGCTGAGGCGTCGCAGCGCCTCGAGGGTGTCCGGGCCGCAGATGCCGTCGGTGGTGAGCCCCACGTTCTGCTGGAAGTCCTTCAGGGCCCGGGCGCTGTTGGCCCCGAAGAAGCCGTCCACCCGACCGGCGTCGAAGCCCAGGGCGCCCAGTCGTTGCTGCAGCTCGTGGACGTCGTCGCCCCGCAGCAGCGGGGTGCGGTGGTACAGGAGCCGGTCGCCGAGGCGGTAGCCCGCCTCCACCAGCGCCGACCAGGTCTGCTGGCCGCAGACGCCGTCGACGTGCAGGCCGCGGGCCGACTGGAAGCGGCGCACCGCGCCCTCGGTGCCCGGGCCGTAGCTGCCGGGCTCGTCGTCCCCGCACGCGACCCCGAGCGCGACGAGTCGGCCCTGGAGATCGCGCACCGCCTCGCCGGCGGCGCCCGGTCCGAACGGCAGGCCCTCGATCACCGGCCGGAGGTTACCGGGGGCGCGACGAGTCCCCCCGCGGACGGGGGGACTCGGACGGGTCGGATCGATGCCGGGCGGCGGCGACGGCGCTCAGATGAAGTCGGCGAGCTCCTGGAGCAGCTGGCCCTTGCCCTTGGCGCCCACCAGGCGCTTCACCGGCTCGCCGTCCTGGAAGACGATGAGGGTCGGGATGCTCATGACCTGGTAGTTGCGGGCGGCGCCCGGGCTGTCATCGACGTTGAGCTTGGCGATGGAGATCTTGTCGCCGTGCTCGGCGGCGATCTCCTCGAGGATGGGGGCGATCATCTTGCACGGCCCGCACCACTCGGCCCAGAAGTCGACGAGGACCGGCCCCTCGGCGCTGCCGATCTCCTCGTTGAAGGTGGCGTCGGAGAGGGTGGAGATGCCTGCGGCCATGACGAGCCTTTCTGCGGTTTCGGGGGCTGCGGTTTCGGGGGGTCGGAGGGACCCTCATCTTCGCGTACCCCAACCCGACCCACCCCGGTCGCATTCCCGGCGGTCGGGGCCGCTCAGGTCCAACGGCGACCCGCGCCCGTCCCGTTGCCGTCGGCCACCGAGGCGCGGACCCAGGCGAGCAGTCGACCGGCGCGACCCGGTCGACCGGTGGGGGCCGGACCGGCGCCGGTCTCGTCGGGCGGGGGCTCGCCGTGCAGGGTGAGGTGGGAGAGGACCTCGTACAGGCGTCGCGGCTGGGGGATGTGGTCGAGGCGGGAGAAGGCCTGGTCCTGGCCGGCGGTCTCGATGAGGAAGCGCCCGTACCCGAGCAGGCGCCCGAGCGGGGGCGTCTCGTAGGTCAGGTCGGTGATCTTCCGCAGGGGCATGGCCGCGAGGCGCTGGGTGACGATGCCGCTGACCTCGAAGACCCGCCAGTCGGTGACGTAGAGGTTGGCGATCCGCCAGTCGGCCGCTCGCCACGAGAAGCGGAACGCGAACCCGACGGTGGCCACGAAACCGGCGGCGGTGACCACGTTGCTCCCGGTCCACCCGAAGAAGATGGAGGTCAACAGCAGCAGGCCCGCCGCCTCCGCGCCAGGGCGCAGCAGGACCGCCCAATGGCGGCGCGTCTGGTAGCGAACGACCTCGCCCGTCAGCAGGTAGGTCTCCGAGCGGGCCACGGGGGCCTACTCGACGAGCTGCTTGAAGAACTCCAGCAGGCTGTCCAGCACGTCGCCGAGCCACGAGGCGGCGTCGCCGACGAAGCTCGCCGCCTCGGTGGGATTGGTGACCAGGTAGTAGAGGGCCGCGCCGATCACCATCCCGGGGAGCAATTGCTGCAGGTTCTTCATCGGGCTCTCCGACCGGTCGCTCGCCAGTGCCATTCGCCTCGCGGCCTCCGAGTGATGCTAGGACCGGCCCGGCGTCGGATCGGGGATGGTGGGCCCGTGCCCGGGGGCCGACCCGCGGCGTCTGCTCAGGCGCCGGCGGCGTGGGCGGCGGCCTCGAGCCAGCGTTCGGCGTCGATGGCGGCCATGCAGCCGGAGCCCGCTGCGGTGATGGCCTGGCGGTAGGTGTGGTCCTGCACGTCACCGCAGGCGAACACGCCGTCGACGTTGGTGGCGGTGCCCGGCCCGGTGACGAGGTAGCCGCTGTCCTCCATGTCGAGCTGGCCCTTGAACAGGTCGGTGTTGGGCTGGTGGCCGATGGCCACGAACACGCCGGTGACGGCGAGGTCGGACACCTCGTCGGTGAGGACGTTGCGGACCTTCAGCTGCTCGATCGAGTGCTCGCCCACGATGTCGTCGACCACGTGGTTCCAGAGGAATTCGATCTTGGGGTTGGCGAAGGCCCGTTCCTGCATGATTTTCGAGGCCCGCAGCTCGTCGCGCCGGTGGATCAGGGTGACCTTGGTGGCGAACTTGGTGAGGAAGAGGGCCTCCTCGAGGGCCGAGTCGCCGCCGCCGACGACGGCGATCTCGTGCTCGCGGAAGAAGAATCCGTCGCACGTGGCGCAGGTGGACAGGCCGTGGCCGAGGAGGCGCTCCTCGGCGGGCAGCCCGAGCATCAGGGCCTTGGCGCCGGTCGACACGATGACCGAGTGGGCCCGGTAGGTGGGCTCGGCGGCGTCAGGATCGCCGACCCACACGCCGAAGGGACGGGCGGACAGGTCGACCCTCGAGACCTTCTCGGTGAGCAGGTCGGCGCCGAAGCGCACCGCCTGTTCGCGGAAGCGGGCCATGAGGTCGGGGCCCATGATCCCTTCGGGGAAGCCGGGGAAATTCTCGACCTCGGTGGTCAACATGAGCTGGCCACCCGGCTGGTCGCTGGTCGAGCTGGGCTCGCCCTCGATCACGAGTGGCGAGAGGTTGGCCCGGGCGGTGTAGATGGCCGCGGTGAGCCCGGCGGGACCCGAGCCGATGATGATCACGTTGCGCACGTCGGAGCTGCTCATGGCAGGCGAAACCTCGGGTGGGGGAGGGCTATTCCGTGGCGTCGGCCGGGCCGTAGCGCTTCGACCACAGCCACGCCCCGACGCCGACGAAGAGCAGGCCGACGATGCCGTGGGCGACCCAGACACCGCCGGGGGCGTACACGTCGACGAACCGGACCAGACCGACGATCAACAGGACCAGCGCGGCGGTGCCGAGCATGGTGGCGAGGAACCCGAACACCACCGCGCGGGCGAAGCGGATCGCCGGTCCGGTGGTCTTGTCCCGGATCTGGTCGACCAGCGTGACGATCTGATCGGTGGCCTTCGCGGGCCAATCCTCGGCGGGCCCGCTCGGGGGGCCGGTCGGGGCGGTCATGGCGAGCCACCCTATCCACCCGCGCCGCCCGACCCCGAAGTCGACGGGGCGGAGCGCGGACGGTGCGCGGCGCCGTCGTCGAGTGGTGTCGCGACGGGGGCGGCACGCGTCGGCCGTCCGGCAGGGGGTCGTCGCCGAGAGCTTTCGCTAAAGGGGCGTTTCGGGAAACCGACCAAAGAGAGCATCGACTGTCTCCCGAAGGACGATGTGATGCCCCCCTTCCACCCTGCCAAGACGGCGCCAGCGGCGTCGCTCACCGGTCCGGTCCGGCCGTCGCGTTGGCGTGCCCGGGGGGCCGTGCTCGCACTCGCGGTCGTGGTGTTGGCGGTCCTGGGCGCGCCAGGGGCCGTGAGCGCCCAGGCCACCGGCGATCTCGAGCTGTCGACCACGGTGTACACGGGACACGACGACGGAGAGGCCTGCCCCGGTGACGAGAGCGTCGTCGCCGTGGCGGACGCGCCCGTCACCTGGTGCTTCTTCCTCCACAACGGCACGGACTCGAACCTCGCCTCGGTGACGTTGGACGTCGCGGGGCTCGACATCGACCAGACCGATGTCGTGCTCGTGGGGGGTGGCTCGGTGACCGATGCGCTGGCACTCGTGCCTCCGGGGGGAGACGTGCACCTCTACTACGAGTCGGACGTCGCGTCGTCCCTTCTGCCCGTCGGCACGGCGAGCGGTGCATCCGCCGACCAGGCCGGCGACCCGATCGTCGGCGCGGACCCGGTCACCGCGGTGGACGGCGCCGGCCTCGTCCTGACCGAGGTGGCCGTGGACAAGACGGTCTACGACGGGCACGACGCCGGGGCGGGGTGCCCGGGCATCGAGAAGGTCATCGCCGATGCCGGTGACCAGATCACCTATTGCTTCTCGGTGACCAACTCCGGGGACACCACCCTGGCCCCGGTGACCGTGGACGACGTGGACCTGGGGCTGACCGACGCGGACATGACGGTGCTCTCCGGCGACCTGTCGTCGATGGCTCCGGGTGACACCGCGGTCCTCTACACCGAGTCCACCGTCGATGGTGACCTGACCAACACCGCCACGGTGGAGGGGACCGCCGTCGACGAGGCCGGCGACCCGATCACGGTGGACGGCGGTCCCGTCACCGCTCAGGACACGGCCAGCGTCGACGAGGGCGGGCCGGCGCTGACCCTGGACAAGACCGTGTACCGGGGCCACGATGCCGGCGCCGGATGCCCCGGCGACGAGACCGTGAAGGCCGTACACGAGGGCGAGTTGACCTATTGCTTCTCGGTGACCAACTCCGGGGACACCACCCTGGCCCCGGTGACCGTGGACGACGTGGACCTGGGGCTGACCGACGCGGACATGACGGTGCTCTCCGGCGACCTGTCGTCGATGGCTCCGGGTGACACCGCGGTCCTCTACACCGAGTCCACCGTCGATGGTGACCTGACCAACACCGCCACGGTGGAGGGGACCGCCGTCGACGAGGCCGGCGACCCGATCGCCGACGTCGACCCGATCGTGGCGGAGGACACCGCTGAGGTGGACGAGGTGGTCGCGGCACTGTCGGTGGTCACGGAGGTTCTCGACCCGTACACGGACGAGTACCTCGACGCGGATTCGGACGACGGGACCGCGGGCACGAACGACCCCCGACCCGCCACCCTCGCCGTGGGTGAGACCGCCAGCTTCCGGTTCGGCGTCACCAACGACGGCGCAGCGGACCTGTCCAACGTGGCGCTCGACGCGCCGGGCTGCGACGGGGCGCCCACCTACCTCGACGGTGACGAGGGTGAGCCCGACGTGCTCGAGCCGGAGGAGCGGTGGCACTTCACCTGCGAGGTGACGGACGTCGAGCAGGGGTTCACCCTCGAGGCGACGGCCGACGCCGATGTGGACGGTGACGAGGACGCGCCTGCTCCCGACGGTGCGGGCAAGGTCGAGGTCGCACGGGTCCAGGTCGCCGCGACCGCGATCGAGGTGCGGGTGAACGACCCGGCCACGGGCGACTTCGGTGACACCGCGGTGATCGCCCCCGGCGACGACGCCCGCTTCGAGATCGTGGTGCACAACACCGGTGAGGCCCCGCTCAGCGACCTCGTGGTCTCCGATGACGAGGCTCCCGAGTGCGCCCGGACGTTTGCCGACGTGCTGGCGCCGGGCGAGAGCCTGGCCGCCTACGAGTGCTCGGTGGCGGACGTCGAGGGTGGGTTCGTCAACACGGCTTCCGTCGCCGGGGTGCCGGTCGACGACGAGGGCTCGCAGGTCGCGGACGAGGTGACGGCCGAGTCCTCCGCCGTCGTGACCACCGCGGTCGCGGCCGAGGCGGAGCTCATCATCGACAAGAGCCTGGCGGGGGCGGAGCCGGGCACCGACACGGCGATCTGGCAGATCACCGTGGCGAACGCCGGTGCCGTCGCGGCGACGGAGCCCATCGTCGTGATCGATGAGCTGCCCACCGGCCTCGTCCTCGTCCAGGCGTCCGGGGACGGCTGGGAGTGCTCGGCCACCGGGGAGAGCGTGCGCTGCGCGACCGACGCGGACCTCGAGCCCGGTCAGGTGACCCCGGCGCTGGTCCTCGACACCCAGGTCCGTGCCGCGGTGGGCACGACGGTGACCAACGTGGCCTACGTCGAGGGCGCGGACGGCGTGGTGGCGCAGGACGACGCCGTCCTCAGCGTCACGGCCGGTGATGGGGGCGCGGACCCGTTCGGGCCGACGGCGCCCGTGGGCGCCCTCCCCCGCACCGGGGCCACCGCGATCGCCGGCCTCGTCGCCCTGGCGACGTTGCTGATCGGGGCCGGGAGCCTCCTGACCTCGGTGTCACGACGTCAGGGCTAGACGCAAACGCCGACGGCACGTCGGGCCGGGTGAACGGGGTCCTGCACCCCCCGCCCCCGGACCGACGTGCCCTGGTGGTTCAGTCGACCTGCAGCGGCTCGGCGCAGTCGGCGATCCGGTGCACCTCGTCGATGTGGTCCTCGAGATGACTCATCGGCACCCCAGCCCGAGCCTCGGTGCCGGCGTGGTCAGGGCTGTGCTTGCGTGGCGGTGGCGTCGGAGAGCAGTTGGGCGCAGTCATTGAGCCGGTCGGCAAACTCGGGGTGGGCGTCGAGGAGGGCGGCTGCGGTCTCGGAGAGCGTGGCCGCGCGGGCGTTGATGTCCTCGATGGCCTGGGGGTCGAGGTTCTCGCGGTCGGAGAGGGTCTCGCTGATGTCGGCGGCGAGCTCTTCGGCGTCGGCGCAGTAGGCCTCGACGTCGGGGTCGCCAGTGCCTTCGGGGGCCTCCTCGGCGTTGTCGTCGCCGCCCGCCGTGGTGGTGGTGCCGCCGTTTCCGCCGCCGTCGGTGTCGGTGTCGTCAGCGGACACGGTGGTCGTGGTGGTGCCACCGTCGTTGCTGTCGCTGCTGCATCCCGTGGTGACCAGCCCGATGGCGAGGATCGGGAGCGACAGCGTGGCGAGGACTCGGTGAAGGGCCAAGGGGGGTCTTCTTTCGTTCGAGACGGCGTCGGGGCACCGGGCGGTGTCCGGGCGACCCCAAACCTACCGGACCGGGGCCCCGAGACGTCCGCGTGCCGACCGTCGGCGCTGCTCGCTCGAGCGGAGGCCATCCACCCGTCGGTCCCGCACCGGTGATCTCGCCGGGCGTACACTCGACGCCGTGGCGCACGACGATACGGCCCTGTTGGCCGCGCCCCCTGCAGTGGGCCGGTTGGCCACATCCGGCACGGTGTTGGCTCATGGGGTCGTGGCGGTCGTCGTCGCGGCGGTGGTGATGATCTGCACGGTGTCACCGGTGGCCGCACGGGCGCCCTCCCCGTACACGGAGGCGGACTCGATCGGCGACGTCAGCATCCGCCGCGGAGACGTCACCCGGATCCGCGTCGAGCACGAAGGTCGTTGGGTGCAGCTCAAGTTCTGGGCCCGGGTCGGGTCCAACCCGGTCACGAGCCTCAGTTGGCGTGAGGGCACCACCCGGGCGATCTGGGACATCGAGGTGGAGGGTGACCGTGACGTCGACTTCCGCGCCGTGGCGGACACGACGAGCGCGGGTGATCACTTCGGGACGGTCAACAACGTCGCGGGGGGCACCGCTGCGTGTGCGGCCGACGTCGGCTTCTTCGACGGCCGGGCGTACCGCCTGGCGTTCCGTCGGTCCTGCATCGGCAACCCGGCCCGTCTGCGTGTCCGGCTCGACTTCGTCTTCGACGCCTCCGTCGTCGCTGGTCGGCCGGTGACCCACGACCTGGTGCCGAACCGGGGACGATGGAGTGCCCCGATCTCCCACACCGACTGATCATCGGGCGCGTCGCCGGCGAGCCGCTCGGCGACCGGCGACATCCACACCTGCGGGTCAGCCGGCCCCGACCGACGCCGAGATCGGTCGACCGGGGGGCGCTGCGCCGGGCGGCTCGATGGTTGCGTGGGGTTCGGTGGGGTGTGTTAGGTTGCCGTGCAGGTCTGGCGGGGTG
>CAZYPY010000062.1:0-17158 GCA_964649545.1 uncultured Microthrixaceae bacterium
GGCCGCCCTTGACCACCTTGGCGACGCGGTTGATGTTGATGACCCGCGACTCGCGGAGGCCGGCGTCACTGCTCTGGCGGGGGTTGTCGCCACGGTCACGCTGGCGCTCGCGGGGGTTGGCGTTGCTCATGGTCGCTCGTCTCTCTTGCTCTAGAACTCGAGCCCGGCTTCGCGGGCGGCATCGGCGAGGGCGGCGACGCGCCCCTGGTAGCGGAAACCGCCCCGGTCGAACGTGACCTTCTCGACGCCGGCGGCCTTGGCCCGCTCGGCGACGAGCTTGCCCACCTTGGTGGCGGCGTCGACGTTGCCGGTCGCGCCCGAGCGCAGCTCGGCCTCGACGGTGGACGCGGCGGCCAGGGTGTGGCCGGCGCGGTCGTCGATCACCTGGGCGCTGATGTGGCGGGCCGACCGGAACACGGCCAGGCGCGGCCGCTCGGCGGTGCCGGTGACCTTCTTGCGGACCCGGCCGTGGCGGCGCTGACGGTCCTGACGCTTCTTCTGCGGACTGAGGCTCATCTGGATCCCTACCCGACGCTCGCGGCCTTGCCGGCCTTGCGCTGGACGTACTCCCCGACGTAGCGCACACCCTTGCCCTTGTAGGGCTCGGGCTTGCGCAGCGCGCGGATGTTGGCGGCCACCTGACCGACGACCTCCTTGTCGATCCCGACCACGTCGATGCGCGTGGGGCTCGGGACGTCGAAGGTGATGCCGTCGGGGGCGTTGACCTTGACGGTGTGGCTGAACCCGAGGGCCAGCTCGAGGGCGGCCGGGCCCTGGGCGGTGGCGCGGTAGCCGACACCCTGGATCTCGAGCTCCTTGCGGAAGCCCTCGGTGACGCCGATCACCATGTTGTTGACCAGGGTGCGGGTGAGTCCGTGCAACGACCGGTTCTCCCGGGCGTCGTCCGGGCGCTCGACGAGGAGCTCCTCGCCCTCCTGGCGCACGGTGATGGCCCCGGGGATGGGGCGCGAGAGGGTGCCTTTCGGGCCCTTCACGGTGATCTGGCCGTCGGCCACGGTGACGTCGACGCCACCGGGGACGGCGATGGGGGCTTGTCCGATTCGGCTCACTTCGCCTGCACCTCCTTCGTCGGTGCCCCTTCGGGATCTGATGCAGGCGTGGGGCGCTGCTCCGCTCCGCTTCGCAACGTCATCACCACACGAAGCACAGGATCTCGCCGCCCATGCGGCGCTTCCTGGCTTCCCGGTCGGTCATCAGGCCCTGGCTGGTCGACAGCACGGCCACGCCCAGGCCGCCGAGGACCCGCGGGATCTTCTCGGCCTTGGTGTAGACCCGCAGGCCCGGCTTGGAGACGCGCTTCACGCCCGAGATGACCCGCGCCCGCTCGGGCGAGTACTTCATCTCGATGGTGAGGACGCGTCCGGGGCGGTCGACGGCGTCGGCCACCGAGAAGTCCGTGATGTAGCCCTCGGACTTCAGCACGCCGGCCAGCGACTCCTTCAGCTTCGACGACGGCATGGACACCTCGTCGTGCATCGCCACGTTGGCGTTGCGGATGCGGGTGAGCATGTCGGCGATCGGGTCGGTCATCGTCACGGCGTCGCCTCCCTCACCAGCTGGCCTTGGTCAGACCGGGGATCTCCCCGGCGTGCGCGAGCTCGCGGAGGCAGAGCCGGCACAGGCCGAACTTGCGGTACACCGCGCGCGGGCGGCCGCAGCGCCGGCACCGGGTGTAGCCCCGGACCTTGTACTTCGGGGTGCGCTGCTGCTTCTCGACGAGTGCTTTCTTGGCCATTACTGGTTCCCCTCACGGCGGAACGGGAAGCCGAAGGCGTCCAGCAGAGCCTTGCCCTCGGCGTCGGTACGGGCGGTGGTGACGATGGTGATGTCCATGCCCCGGGTGTGGTCGACCGAGTCGTAGTCGACCTCGGGGAAGATGAGCTGCTCGGTGACGCCGAAGGTGTAGTTGCCCCGGCCGTCGAACGAGTTGGGCGGCAGGCCGCGGAAGTCGCGGATGCGGGGGATGGACAGGCTGATCAGCCGGTCGAGGAACTCCCACATGCGATCGCCGCGCAGGGTGACCTTGGCGCCGATGGCGTTGCCCTCGCGCAGCTTGAACTGGGCGATGGACTTCTTGGCCCGGGTCACGAGCGGCTTCTGGCCGGTGATGACGGTGAGGTCCCGGAGGGCGCCCTCGAGCAGGTTGGAGTTGGCGACGGCCTCGCCCACGCCCATGTTCACCACGATCTTCTCGAAGCGGGGCACGTCCATGACGTTGGCCAGGCCGAGCTGGTCCTTGAGCTGGTCGCGGACCTCGGCGTGGTACCGGACCTTGAAGCGGGGCACCTCACGGGTGGCGGTGTCGGCCATCAGACGTCACCTCCGCACTTCTTGCAGGTCCGGACCTTCGAGCCGTCGGCGTCGAACCGGTAGCCCACGCGGGTGGGCCCGCAGGCCGAGCAGATCAGGGCCACGTTGGCCACCGGGATCGGCATGTCCTTGTCGATGATCCCGCCCTGCATGGTGGCGCGGGTCGGCTTCTGGTGCTTCTTGGCGACGTTGACGCCGTCCACGATCACCTTGTTGGACTTGGGCAGGGCGCGGGAGACCTCGCCCTCCTTGCCGCGGTCCTTGCCGGTGAGCACGCGGACGCGGTCGCCCTTGCGGATCCTCATACCCGACATCACAGGACCTCCGGGGCCAGTGACACGATGCGCATGAACTTCTTGTCCCGCAGCTCCCGGCCGACGGGGCCGAAGATGCGGGTGCCACGGGGCTGGGCCTGGTCGTTCAGGAGCACGGCGGCGTTCTCGTCGAAGCGGATGTAGGACCCGTCGGGCCGGCGCTTCTCCTTCTTGGTGCGCACGACCACGCACTTCACGACGTCGCCCTTCTTGACCGCAGCGCCGGGGATGGCGTCCTTCACGGTGGCCACGAAGACGTCGCCGATCGAGGCGTACCGGCGCTTGGAGCCGCCGAGCACCTTGATGCACAGCACCTCCTTCGCGCCCGAGTTGTCGGCCACCCGCAGGCGGCTCTCCTGTTGGATCACTTGGCACGCTCCAGCACTTCCAGGACGCGCCAGCGCTTGTTCTTGCTCAGCGGACGGGTCTCCTGCACGCGCACCCGGTCACCCACGTTGAGGTCGTTCGTCTCGTCGTGGACGTACAGCTTGGTGGTGCGCTGCATGGTCTTCGAGTAGCGCGGGTGGCGGACCCGGTCGGTGACGGCGACCACGGCGGTCTTGTCCATGGCGTTGGACGTGACGAGGCCGTCGCGCACCTTGCGGTTGTTCTCGCGGGGCGTGGGGTCGTCGCTCATGACGCCTCCTCGTTCTGGGTCTCGAGGGCCTCGGCGGCCGCGATCTCCCGGGCGCGCAGCTCGGTGTGGAGACGGGCGATCTCCCGCCGCAGCTGGCCCAGTCGGGCGTAGTTGTCCAGCTGGCCGGTGACGTGCTGGAACCGCAGGTTGAACAGCTCCTGCTTGGTCTCGGCGAGCCGCTCGACGAGCTCCTCGTCGGACAGGTCGTGCACCACGGACGGGGCCATCAGAGCGCCTCCTCCCGGCTCACGAAGCGGGCCTTGATGGGCAGCTTCTGGATGGCACGCTCGAGCGCGGCCCGGGCGATGACCGGGTCGGCGTAGGTCAGCTCGAACATGATGCGGCCGGGCTTGACCACCGCGACCCACTTCTCGGGGTTGCCCTTGCCCGAGCCCATGCGGGTCTCGGCCGGCTTCTCGGTGATGGGCTTGTCCGGGAAGATGTTGATCCAGACCTTGCCGCCACGCTTGATGTGGCGGGTCATGGCGATACGGGCGGCCTCGATCTGGCGGGCGGTGATCCACCCGGGCTCGAGGGCCTGGATGCCGTAGTCGCCGTAGCTGACCGTGGTGGCGCCCTTGGCGACGCCCTTCATGCGACCGCGCTGCTGCTTGCGGTGCTTGACCTTGCGGGGCATCAACATGTCACTCGTCTCCCGGCCGGAAGTGCGGGGTCTCGTGGTGCTCGCGGGTGGAGCGCTCGATCTCCTCCTCCTCGGCGAGCAGGCGCTCGAGCTCGGGGTCGGCCTCCTTGACCAGGGGCGCGACCTCCTCGGGCGGGGCCTCGGTCTCCTCGGTGCTGCGCCGGCGGGCGGCCGACGACGACACGACCTTGCGGGCCTCGCCCGGGGCGGCGGACTCGCCGACGGCGAGGGCGGCCTCGCGCGCGATCTTGTCCTCGACCACCGTCTTGTACGGCAGGATGTCGCCCTTGTAGATCCACACCTTCACGCCGATGCGGCCGTAGGTGGTGCGAGCCTCGCGGAAGCCGTAGTCGATGTCGGCCCGGAGGGTGTGCAGCGGCACCCGGCCCTCGCGGTACCACTCGGTGCGGGCCATCTCCGAGCCGCCGAGGCGACCCGAGCACTGGACCCGGATGCCGAGGGCACCGGCCTTCTGGGCGCTCTGGACGGCGCGCTTCATGGCCCGGCGGAACGCCACTCGACCGGCGAGCTGATCGGCGACGCCCTGGGCGATGAGGGCGGCGTCGAGCTCGGGCTGCTTGATCTCCTGGATGTTGAGCTGCACCTGGGCGTTGCCCGAGATGGCGGTGAGCCCGGCGCGCAGGCGGTCGGCCTCGGCGCCACGGCGACCGATGACGATGCCCGGTCGGGCGGTGTGCACGTCGATGCGCAGGCGGTCGCGCGACCGCTCCACCTCGATGCGGCTGATGGCCGCGTGGGGGAGCTGGGTCATCAGGTAGTCCCGGATCTTCCAGTCCTCGATGACGTAGTCGGCGTACTCGTTGCGGTTGGCGAACCAGCGCGACTTCCAGTCGGTGGTGACCCCGAGGCGGAAGCCGTACGGGTTGACTTTCTGGCCCATCAGTCCTGCTCCTCGGTTCCGGCGTCGGCATCCTCGGCGTCGTCGCCGGCCTCGTCCTCTGCCGCCTCGGCGGCGGCCTCCTCGACGACCTCGTCGTCGGCGTCGGTGTCCTCGGCCGCGGTGTCGTCGGCGCCGTCCGCCTCGACCGCGTCGGTGGTCTCGGCGACGGCCTCGTCGGCGGTCTCCTCGTCGGCCGGGGCCTCGTCGGACGGGGCCTCGGTGGCCGCAGCCTCCTCACCCCGGCTGCGGGCGACCCGGCGACGACGGGCGGCTGCCGCGTCACGGCCCCGGCCGCCCCGGCCGGCGGACGCGCCCTTGGCGTCCTCACGGCGGCGGATCTCGGCGAGCTGCTCGTCGGAGTACCGGCTCACGATGATGGTGATGTGGCAGGTCCGCTTGCGGATCCGGGTGGCCCGGCCCCGCGCCCGCGGCCGCCAGCGCTTGAGGGTCGGGCCCTCGTCGGCGTAGCAGGCCGACACGTAGAGCTCGTCGGCGGGCAGCGAGTCGTTGTTCTCCGCATTGGCGATGGCCGAGGCGAGGCACTTGGCGATGACGATGGCCGCGTCGCGCTCGGAGAACTGCAGGATCTCCAGGGCGCGGTCCACGGGCTCGTTGCGGATGAGGTCGAGCACCTCACGGGCCTTGTAGGCCGACATGCGCACGTGGCGCACCTGGGCCCGGGTGCCCGGGCGCTCGTTGGTCTTGACGCCGAAGGACATCAGCGACCCGACCGTTCCTGGCCCGCGTGGAAGCGGAAGGTCCGCGTGGGGGCGAACTCGCCGAGCTTGTGTCCGACCATGGACTCGGTGATGTAGACGGGCACGTGCTTGCGACCGTCGTGCACGGCGATGGTGTGGCCCACCATCTCGGGGATCACCGTGGAGCGACGCGACCAGGTCTTGATCACGCTCTTTTCGTTCTTGGCGTTCAGGGCGTCGACCTTCTTGAGAAGGTGATCGTCCACGAACGGGCCCTTCTTCAGGCTGCGTGGCATGGGGACTACCTCCGGGAGCCGCGGGTACGCCGGCGGCGGACGATCAGCTTCTGGGATTCCTTGTTCGTGTCGCGGGTGCGCCCCTCGGGCTTGCCCCACGGCGACACCGGGTGACGGCCACCCGAGGTCTTGCCCTCGCCACCACCGAGCGGGTGGTCGACGGGGTTCATGGCCACACCGCGGGTCTGGGGGCGGACGCCCTTCCAGCGGTTGCGGCCGGCCTTGCCGATCTTGACCAGCTCGGCCTCGGCGTTGCCGACCTCGCCGACGGTCGCCCGGCAGTCGATGGGCACCCGACGCATCTCGGTGCTGGGCAGGCGCAGGGTGGCGAAGTCGCCTTCCTTGGCCACGAGCTGGACGCTCGACCCGGCGCTGCGGGCCATCTTGCCGCCGCCGCCCGGCTTGAGCTCGACGTTGTGGACGGTCGTGCCGACCGGGATGTAGCGCATCGGCAGGGCGTTGCCGGGCCGGATCTCCGAGCCCTGGCCGCTCTGGAGCACGTCGCCCACGCCCACCTTGTCGGGGGCGAGGATGTAGCGCTTCTCGCCGTCGTGGTAGTGCAGCAACAGGATGCGGCAGTTGCGGTTCGGGTCGTACTCCACCGCGGCCACCGACGCGGGCACGCCGTCCTTGTTGCGCTTGAAGTCGACGATGCGGTAGCGCTGCTTGTGGCCGCCGCCCTTGTGACGGGCGGTCTTGCGGCCCTTGTTGTTGCGCCCACCGGTCTTCGACTTGGCCGCGAGCAGCGACTTCTCGGGGCTCGTCTTGGTGATCTCGGCGAAGTCCGACGAGGTCTGGAACCGGCGACCGGCGCTCGTGGGCTTGCGTTTGCGGATGGCCATCGGTTCCTATCCCTCGAACAGATCGATCGAGTCACCCTCGGCCAGGGTGACCAGGGCGCGCTTGGTGTCGGCCCGCTTGCCGTAGGTCATCGACCTGCGGTTGCGCTTGCGCTTGCCCTTGCGGTTGAGCGTGTTGACCTTGACCACGGTGACGCCGAAGATCGACTGCACGGCATCGCGGATCTCGGGCTTGGAGGAGTCCGGGTGGACCTTGAAGGTGTAGACGCCCTCCTCGAGCAGCCCGTACGACTTCTCGCTCACGATGGGCTCGAGGATGACGTCGCGGGGGTCCTTCACGATTCCTGCTCCTCGGTGTCGGCCTCGGCGGCCCCCGGCTCGGCGGCGGCGGGCTCGGCGGGCGCCGGCGACTCGCTCGTCGGCAGCGTGGCGCTGGTGAAGATGACCCAGTCGCTCACGAGCACGTCGTAGGCGTTGAGCTCGCCGGGCGAGATGGTGTGCACCTCGCCGAGGTTGCGGAAGCTCTTCCAGGCGTTGGTGTCGTCCGGCTCGAGCACGACCAGCGCCCGGCCCTCGACCTTCAGGTCGGCGAGGGCGGCCACGGCGGCCTTGGTGGACGGGGTGTCGAAGGCCCACGAGTCGACCACGAGGACCTTGCCCTCGGCGTGGCGGTCGGACAGGGCCGAGCGCAGGGCGAGCTTGACCATCTTCTTGGGCGTGCGCTGCGCGTAGCTCCGGGGCTTGGGCCCGAGGGCCACCCCGCCGCCGCGCCACTGGGGCGAGCGGATCGAGCCCTGGCGGGCGCGGCCGGTGCCCTTCTGCTTCCAGGGCTTGGCGCCGCCGCCACGGACCTCGGCGCGGGTCTTGGTGCTCTGCGTGCCGGCGCGCCGGGCCGCGAGCTGGGCGGTGACCACCTGGTGGAGGACCGCCTGGTTGGGCTCGATGCCGAAGACGGCCTCGTCGAGCGTGGCCTTCGTCGCCTTCACGGCCATCAGCTCTTCACCCCGGCTTTCACGGCGTTGCGGATGAGGACGAGACCGCCCTTGGGCCCGGGGACGGCGCCCCGGACGAGCAGCAGGTCCCGCTCGGCGTCGGCCTCCACCACGGTCAGGTTCAAGGTGGTGACCCGCTCGCCGCCCATGCGGCCCGCCATCCGGGTTCCCTTGAACACGCGGGCGGGGGTGGCACAGGCCCCGATCGACCCGGGCATGCGGTGGACCCGGTGGGCACCGTGCGAGGCGCGCTGGCCGGCGAAGCCATGACGCTTCATGACGCCGGCGTAGCCCTTGCCCTTGCTCACCGCGGTGACGTCGACGAGGTCGCCCTGGGCGAGCACGTCGACCTTGATCTCCTGGCCGACCTGGTACTCGCTGACGTCGTCGAGGCGCAGCTCGACGAGCCGGGCGCCGGGCTCGACGCCGGCCTTGGCGAAGTGACCGGCCTTGGGCTGGCTCAGCTTGTCGGCGTCACGGTGGCCGAAGGTCACCTGCAGCGCGCTGTAGCCGTCGGTCTCGGGTGTCTTGATCTGCACGATGCGGCACGGCGCGACCTTGACCATGGTCACGGGCACGACGCGGTTGTTCTCGTCCCAGACCTGGGTCATGCCGACTTTCTCGCCGACGATTGCCTTTGTCGCCATCGGTTGGTGTCTCTCTCTCGGACGGGCGACAGGGTGCCCGTTCACGCGAACGCTCCGCAGGAGGTCAGACCCCCGGCGGAGCGCGGTTGAAGTTGTGCCACGTGGTCCCTGCGGGCAGGCGCACGCGGACGTCAGTTGCGAAGCCGAATCACTCTACCGGGGCGGGCCGCGTTCCCGCCAACCGACCGGCGTGCCCGGCGGGTGCTCGACTCCCCCAGCGCCTCGTCGTCTTGGTGGCCGTCCCGTTCCCCGGGCCGGTGCTGCTCACCGCGGTCTGATCCTCACCTGCGTCGGCGCCCCGACCGGACCCGCGGCACCGACCCTCCGGCAGGGATACCTGGGGATGCCGGGGGGTGGGTCCCGGGCCACCCGACGACCCCGCGGAACGATGCCGTGCCCCCTCCCGACGAGCGACGCGTCGTCGATGCACCCGAGCTCGAGGTCGAGTTCGACGACGGGGCTGCCGCGCGCACCCCGGCGGGCGTGGGCCTCGGCGTCGAGGGCTTCACGCCCGACCTCCTCCTCGCCGTCGTGCACGAGCTGCGCACCCCGCTCGCCACGGTGCTCCACGGCGTGGAGCTGCTCGGCCACCGGGCCGTGACCCCGGCGAGCCCCGAGTGGGAGCGCGCGGTGCGCCTGCTGGGCGACGGCGCGCGCCGCCTCCGTCGAGCGAACGAGGACCTCGCACTGCTCGAGCGGTTCGCCTCGGACGACCACCGCCCGCCCGCCGAGGAGGTCGACCTGGCCGCCCTGGCGGCGGACGCCCGCCAGGTGTCGGCGGCTCGTGATCGGGAGGTGTCCATTCCCGAGGGTCCCGTGCTGGCGACGGTCGACCGCCGGCTGGTCTGCCACGCGCTGGAAGCGCTGATCGACAACGCCGCCGCCCACACCCACCCGGACGCGCGGCTCGGGGTCGAGGCCGAGCGCGACGGCGACCGGGTGCGGTTGGTCGTCTGGGACACCGGCGCGGGAGGTGCCCGACGCCGACAAGGAGACCGTGTTCGACCGGTTCCACCAGGGCGAGCGGGCTCGGGCGGCCGGCCAGGGCCTCGGCCTCGGCCTCTACCTGGTGGCCCGCATCGCCGAGCGCCACGGCGGTCGGGCGTGGGTCGAGGACCGCGTCGGCGGCGGCGCCCGCTTCTGTTTGGAGCTCCGGACCGGGGACTGAACGACGACCTCCTCGCAGCGATGTTTGCAGACGCACGTATGCCTGCGAGACTGGGGTCATGGACCAGTCGGCCACCATGCCCGCGGCCTTCCTGGGCCACGGCAGCCCGATGAACGCGCTGGAGCACAACCGCTACACCGACGCCTGGCGCCTGCTGGGCGACTCGATCCCCCGTCCCCGGGCCATCCTCGCCGTGTCGGCTCACTGGTTCATCAACGCCACGGCGGTGACCGCCCAGGTGCAGCCGCCCACGATCCACGACTTCTACGGTTTCCCCGACGCCCTCTTCGACGTCGACTACCCGGCGCCGGGCTCCCCCGAGCTCGCCCAGCGCGTCGCCGAGGTCGTGGACCCGGTGTGGGTCGGCCAGGACCGGGACTCGTGGGGCATCGACCACGGCACCTGGTCGCTGCTCGTGCACGTGTTCCCGGACGCCGGCGTCCCCGTGGTCCAGCTCAGCATCGACGCCACCAAGCCGTGGGAGTACCACCTCGACCTGGGTGCCCGGCTCGCCCCGCTCCGCGACGAGGGCGTGCTGATCCTCGCCAGCGGCAACGTGGTGCACAACCTGCGCCTGCTCGAGTGGGACAAGCCCGAGGCCGGCAACGACTGGGCCCGCCGCTTCGACGACGCCGCCCGTGCCGCCATCACCGGTGACGACCCGAGCGCCGTGCTCGCCCTGCGCGACCACCCCGACTACGCGCTGGCGGTGCCCACGCCGGACCACTTCCTCCCCCTGCTCTACCTCGCCGGCCTCGCCCAGGCCGCCGGCGAGCCCTGCGCGACCCTGGTCGACGGCTACGCCATGGGCAGCCTCAGCATGACCAGCTACACCCTCGGCCTGTAGGCGAGGCGTTCTGGCGCCCGATGGACGTGCCCAGGCACCGACCGGGCGCGATGCGGCCGCAGTTGCGGCGCACGAGCGGCGCCGCGACACTCAGCGGCTGAGCGGTCACCCCCGCCGCGGATCGAGCGAGCGGTCGGCCCGGTGGCCGCCAGGGCTCGGCCGGAGGCGAAGGGGTGGCGCCACGCCGACGTCGTGACCACAGCCGCGACGCACGAACGGCGCCGCCACGCTCACGAACCGAGCGGCCGCCCCCGCCGCGGATCGAGCGAGCGGTCGGCCCGGTGGCCGCCAGGGCTCGGGCGGAGGCGAAGGGGTGGCGCCGGCGCCGAGGGTCCGGCGAACCCCGGCGCCAGGTGCTCGAAGCGAGCGCGTGAAAACAGCGCGATCCCCGGCGCGCACGCCGGGGGTCGCTGGAAACGGCCCGGTGACAGGACCCCGCAGCCGCAGGCCGAGGGTCAGAGCGCCACCGAGAGACCCGCTACGCGTTTTGGATCTTTATCTCGATGTCCACGCCCGCCGGCAGGTCGAGCCGCTGGAGCGAGTCGACCGTCTTCGCCGAGGGCTCGAGGATGTCGAGCAGGCGCTTGTGGATGCGCATCTCGAAGTGCTCGCGCGAGTCCTTGTCCTTGTGGGGCGAGCGGATCACCGTGTAGCGGTGCTTGTCCGTGGGCAGCGGGATGGGCCCCCGGACCTCCGCCTGCGTGCGCAGCACGGTCTCGACGATCTTCTTGGTCGACTGATCGATGATCTCGTGGTCGTACGCCTTGAGGCGGATCCGGATCTTCTGTCCTGCTGCCATGGTCTCGACTCGTTTCCTGAGCTGCGCCGCTACTTGATGATCTTGGTGACCGAGCCGGCGCCCACGGTGCGGCCACCCTCACGGATCGCGAACCGAAGACCCTCGTCCATCGCGATCGGCGCACCCAACGTCACCGTCATCGACGTGTTGTCCCCCGGCATGCACATCTCGGTGCCCTCCGGCAACTCGATGCTGCCCGTCACGTCCGTGGTCCGGAAGTAGAACTGCGGCCGGTAGTTCGAGAAGAACGGCTTGTGACGGCCACCCTCCTCCTTGGTCAACACGTACACCTGACCCTCGAACTCGGTGTGCGGCGTGATCGACCCCGGCTTCGCCAACACCTGACCCCGCTCCACCTCCTCCTTCTTCGTCCCCCGCAACAACGCACCGATGTTGTCGCCCGCCTGACCCTCATCGAGGATCTTGCGGAACATCTCCACCCCCGTGCACGTCGTCTTCTGCGTGTCCCGGATCCCGATGATCTCCACCTCGTCACCGGTGTGGACCACACCCTGCTCCACACGACCCGTCACCACCGTCCCACGACCCGTGATCGTGAACACATCCTCGATCGGCATCAAGAACGGCTTGTCCACATCACGCTCCGGCTGCGGCACATAGGAGTCCACCGCCTCCATCAACTCCCGGATCTGGCCCGCCGCCTCCGCGTCGCCCTCCAGCGCCTTCAACGCCGACACCTTCACCACCGGCACGTCATCACCCGGGAACTCGTACTCGCTGAGCAGCTCACGCACCTCGAGCTCCACCAGATCCAACAGTTCCTCGTCGTCGACCATGTCGACCTTGTTCAACGCCACCACGATCGACGGCACCCCCACCTGACGGGCCAACAACACGTGCTCACGCGTCTGCGGCATCGGACCATCCGCCGCGCTCACCACGAGGATCGCACCATCCACCTGCGCGGCACCGGTGATCATGTTCTTGATGTAATCGGCGTGACCCGGCATGTCCACGTGCGCGTAGTGACGGTTCTCCGTCTCGTACTCCACGTGCGCGATGTTGATCGTGATCCCCCGCTGCCGCTCCTCAGGGGCCTTGTCGATGTCCTCGAACGCCGTGAACTCCGACTCGCCACCCTCCGACAACACCTTCGTGATCGCCGCAGTCAACGTGGTCTTGCCATGGTCGATGTGACCCATCGTGCCGATGTTGGCATGCGGCTTGTTCCGCTCGAACTTGGCCTTGGACATCTCGGTGGTACCTCAGGTTCTTTCGCGAAGGTCAGACGGGGTGGAGGGAGGAAGGTGGCGCAGGAGGGTCACTCGCCGCGGACGCGGGCGACGATCTCTTCCTGCACGTTGCCAGGCATCTGCTGGTACGAGTCGAACTGCATCGTGTACGTCGCTCGACCCTGGGTGCGCGAACGCAGGTCGGTAGCGTAGCCGAACATCTCGGAGAGGGGCACGGTGGCCCGGATCACCTGGCTGTTGCCCCGCTGCTCGGAGCCGGCGAGACGACCCCGGCGACTGGAGAGGTCGCCCATGACGTCGCCGAGGTAGTCCTCGGGGGTGACGACCTCGACCGACATGATGGGCTCCAGCAGGACGGGCTTGGCCTGGCGGGCCGCCTCCTTGAGCACCATGGAGCCGGCCACCTTGAACGCCATCTCCGAGGAGTCGACGTCGTGGGCCGAGCCGTCGACGAGGGTGGCCCGCACATCGACCATGGGGTAGCCGGCGAGCACCCCGGCGGTCAGCGACTGCTGGATGCCCTGGTCGACCGAGGGGATGAACTCCTTCGGGATGCGACCGCCGGTGATCTTGTCGACGAACTCGTAGCCGCCGCCGGGGCCGGTGGGCTCGAGGTCGATGACCACGTGGGCGAACTGGCCCGAACCGCCGGTCTGCTTGACGTGGCGGTAGACGACCTTGTCGACGGGCTGGGTGATGGTCTCGCGATAGGCGACCTGGGGCTTACCCACGGTGGCGTCCACGTTGAACTCGCGCAGCATGCGGTCGACGAGGACCTCGAGGTGCAGCTCGCCCATGCCGGAGATGACGGTCTGACCGGTCTCCTCGTCGCTGCGGACCTGGAAGGTGGGATCCTCCTCGGACAGCGAGTAGAGGGCCTTGCCCAGCTTGTCCTGGTCGGCCTTGGTCTTGGGCTCGACGGCCACGTGGATCACCGGCTCGGGGAACTCCAGCTCCTCGAGCACGACCGGGTGGCCCGGGTCGCAGAGGGTGTCGCCGGTGCGGGTGTCCTTGAGGCCGATGCCGGCCACGATGTCGCCGGCGAAGACCGCCTCACGGTCGTCACGGTGGTTGGCGTGCATCTCGAGGAGGCGTCCGATGCGCTCCTTCTTGCCGGTGCGGGCGTTGAGCACGGTGCCGCCCTTCGGCAGCGAGCCGCTGTAGACGCGGAAGTAGGAGAGCTTGCCGTGCGGGTCGGCCACGATCTTGAAGGCCAGGGCCGCGAAGGGCTCGTCGTCGGAGACCTTGCGCTCGAGGGTCTCCTTGCCGGCGAGGTCCATGCCCTGCACCGGCGGCAGGTCGAGCGGCGACGGCAGGTAGTCGACGATCGCGTCGAGCAGCGGCTGCACGCCCTTGTTCTTGAACGCGGTGCCGTTCAGCACGGGCACGACCTCGTTGGCGATGGTCGCGTCGCGCAGCGCCACCCGCAGGTCCTTGGCGGTGATCTCCTCGTCGCCCACGAACTTCTCGAGGATGGTGTCGCTGTGGGCGGAGAGGACGTCGATCAGCTCGTGGCGGTACTCCTCGGCCTGGTCGGCGAGGTCCGCGGGGATGTCCACCACGTCCCACTTGGCGCCGAGCTCCTCGTCCTGCCAGACGAGCGCCTTCATCTCGAGCAGGTCGATGACGCCCTGGTAGTTGCCCTCCGCGCCGATGGGCAGTTGCACCACGGCCACGTTGGCGCCGAGGCGCTCCTTGATGGAGTCGAGGGCGGCGTAGAAGTCGGCCCCGAGCCGGTCCATCTTGTTGACGAAGCACATGCGGGGCACGCCGTACTTGTTGGCCTGGCGCCACACCGTCTCGGTCTGGGGCTCCACGCCGGCCACGCCGTCGAAGACCGCGACCGCGCCGTCGAGCACGCGCAGCGAGCGCTCCACCTCGACGGTGAAGTCCACGTGGCCGGGGGTGTCGATGATGTTGATGTAGTGGTCGTTCCACTCGCAGGTGGTGGCCGCGGACGTGATGGTGATGCCGCGCTCCTGCTCCTGGACCATCCAGTCCATGGTGGCGGCGCCCTCGTGGACCTCGCCGATCTTGTAGTTGCGCCCGGTGTAGTAGAGGATGCGCTCGGTCGTCGTGGTCTTGCCCGCGTCGATGTGGGCCATGATCCCGATGTTGCGGGTGCGCTCCAGCGACCGGGTTCGGGTGGTGGACGGATCAGCCATGGGGTTCTTCGCTTCGCTCGGTGCGTGGGTGGGGTGGGCGGTGGGGAATCGGGTGGGTCAGGTCGGACGTGGGGCCGGACGCACGACGACCGGGCCAGTGGCCCGGTCGTTCGGAGGCACACCGGGGGGCGCACCCCCGCGTACCGGGGCTACGTGAGGTCGGTCAGGGACAGGCGACGCGCCCCGGTGCGTGCGATGACCATGGCTACCAACGATAGTGGGCGAAGGCCTTGTTGGACTCGGCCATCTTGTGGAGGTCTTCCTTGCGCTTCATCGAAGCGCCGAGGCCGTTGCTGGCGTCGAGCAGCTCGTTGGCGAGGCGCTCGGCCATGGTGTTCTCCCGGCGCTGGCGCGCGTAGCCCACGAGCCAGCGGATGGCCAGGGTGTTGGCCCGGCGGGGACGCACCTCGACCGGCACCTGGTAGGTGGCGCCGCCGACCCGACGGCTGCGCACCTCGAGGGCGGGCTTGACGTTCTCGACCGCACGCTTCAGCGCGGCGATGGGCTCGGCACCGGTCTTCTGCTCGACGATGGCCAGCGCGTCGTAGACGATGCGCTCGGCGGTCGAGCGCTTGCCGCGCTGGAGGACCTTGTTCACGAGCTGGGTGACCACGACCGAGCGGTAGATCGGGTCGGGCGACAGCTCACGGCGGGGGGCGGGACCCTTGCGAGGCACGGGCTAGCCCTCCTTCTTGGCGCCGTAGCGGCTGCGGGCCTGGTTGCGGTCGCGGACGCCCGACGCGTCGAGGGTGCCGCGGATGATCTTGTAGCGCACGCCCGGGAGGTCCTTCACCCGGCCGCCGCGCACGAGCACGATGGAGTGCTCCTGGAGGTTGTGACCCTCGCCGGGGATGTAGGCGGTGATCTCCATGCCGCTCGAGAGGCGCACACGAGCCACCTTGCGCAGGGCCGAGTTCGGCTTCTTGGGCGTAGCGGTGTAGACGCGGGTGCAGACCCCCCGTCGCTGGGGAGCGCCCTTCAGGGCCGGGGTGGCGCCCTTCTTGGGCTTCGACTTGCGGCCCTTACGGACCAGTTGCTGCACGGTGGGCACGCGTCTACCTCAAGACATCTTCAGCGAAGGGGGTGAACGATGGGCTCGGCGCGGGATGACGCGCACGAGCGACAGGCCATGCTACGGGCCGCGCCACCCCTGCAACAACTCGCGCCGCCACGGTGATCCGTCTTGCGCCGGCCGCCGAACGACGACCATGACCAACTCACCGAACCGCACCGCCTTCGACCGGGCCATTGCCTGCTGGAACGCCGGCGACCTCGACGGCTACCTCGAGCTCTACGACCCGTCGATCCTGCTGCGCGGCTACTCGGAGCAGCCGATGTCCAAGCCCGAGGTCGCCGGCATGTACCGGGGCCTGCACGACGCCCTCGAGGACATCCACATCGAGGTCCACGACGTGATCGAGGAGGGTGACCGGCTGTCCGCTCGCGCGACGATGTCGGGCACCCACCGGGGCGAGCTGTTCGGCGTCCCCGGCACCGGCGTGCACGTCGTCCAGCCCGTGATCACCCACCTGCGATTCGTCGACGGCCGCTGCGTCGAGCGCTGGTCGGTGGCCGACACCCTCGCCGTCCTGATGCAGATCGGCGCCGTCACCCTCCCCGGGTGAGTCGGCTCCGACGATCTGGAATCAGATCGAGTAGACGGTGACGTCGGGCAGATCAGCGGTGAGGGCTCGAAGGTCGGCAACATCGCCGGTCACCACGATGGCCGGCGACCGGAGCGCTGCGGTTACCGCAACGAAGGCATCAACCGCATTGCTCGAGTCCATGTCCGCCTCGGTCAGCAAGTGACCGGCTCGAGTGGCGACATCGTCATCCACCTCGCAGCGGGCCACCTGATGGCGACGCAAGGCTGACCAGACGCCTGCGTCACGCTTGCCATCGAGCAACTCAGCCAGCACAGCCGACGAGGTCAAGACGTCGACCTCGACACCGTCGGTCATCGACTTCACCGCCGCGATCAGCTCGGCCTGCTGCGATCGTCGGCCGTGAGCGAGGCGACTCAGCGCCTCGGCATCGAGCACTAGACACCGAGCTGACGCCACCGCTTTTCCCAACGTTCGACCATCTCGTCCGGGATCGGACCATGCTCCTCTTCCCACTCGCGTACGACCTCGGCGAGGGCCACGCGCTTGCGGATCCGCTCGAGCTTCTCCGCGACGGCGTCCGTCACCGCCGCCGACAGGCTCGAGGATCCGGTCAACTCGGCCAGGGCCTCGATGGCGTCGGCATCGAGGGTCAGGGAGACCTTCGTCTTGGCCATGTCGCCTATCGTACCGCAAGGCGATGACTCCGACCGGAGTGGTATCGCCACCGCGCACGTCCCGCGGGCTGGCTCCGCCGCTGGGCTCGCGCGGCGTCGATCGGACAGACTCGGCGGCGTGACCGAACGCAACGACGCCACCGAGGCCACCGCGGCGGCCAACGCCGCCGTCGCCGCCCGCCTCCCCTTCGCCGACGAGGCCGATTTCGAGCGGGCCCGCCGCGGCGTGCTGGCCGAGGCGCCGACGACGGTCGACATCAGTGGGTTCCCGGTGTGGGACCGTGACCGCTACGCGTTCGTCGAGGGCGACGCGCCGGACTCGGTCAACCCGAGCCTCTGGCGCCAGGCGAAGCTGAACGGCATCGCCGGGCTGTTCGAGGTGTGCGACGGCTTCTACCAGGCGCGCGGCCTCGACCTGTCGAACA
>CAZYPY010000063.1:0-16945 GCA_964649545.1 uncultured Microthrixaceae bacterium
ACCACGTCGAGGGCCAGGAGGGCGTCCTCGACCTCGCCGGGGATGATCCGCTGGCCGCGGATCTTGACCTGGTCGTCGGTGCGGCCCGCGACCTCGAGGTAGCCCTCCGGCGCGACCCGAGCCACGTCGCCGGTGCGGTAGACCGGGACGCCGTCGTCGCCGACGCTGAGGACCTTGGCGTCGAGGTCGGGCCGTCCCCAGTAGCCCCGCAGCAGGTACGGGCTGCGCACGAACAGCTCGCCCGCCATCCCCGGCTCGGCGAGGGCCCCGTCCTCGCGGCGGATCTCGAGGTCCATCCCCGGGATGGGGTGGCCGACGGGGACGCCGGCGTCGCCGAAGGTCTCGCCGGGTTGCACGAAGTAGAACGTGAGCACCCCGGTCTCGGTGGTGCCGTAGCCGTTGGCGACGACGAGGTCCTCGCCGAAGAGGTCGCGCACCAGGGCCACCGCGTCGGCGTCGACGCGCTCGCCGCCGAGGACGACGAGGCGCAACGCGGGGTACTCGAAGCCGGCGACCACGTCGACCATGAACCGGGCCACGGTGGGCGCCACGTACATCACCGAGATCCGCTCCTCGGAGATCCACTTGCCCAGGTCGACGAGGCCGAGGCCCCGCACGTCGCGGGTGGTGAGGGTGCCGCCGTTGAGCAGGGGCAGGAACATGGGGTACGCGGCGACCGCCAGCGACACGGGGAAGAGCATGGGCATCGTGTCGCCCGGTGAGATCGACAGCGCGTCGGTCGCCCCCCGCATGAGGTGGAGCAACGCCCGGTGCGGGATCACCGCCGCCTTGGCCGAGCCGGAGGTGCCCGACGTGTAGGCCAGCATGGCGCCGCGGTCGGGCCCGACGAGGACCGTGGGCGGGTCGTCGGTGGCGCCCTCCACCAGGGCCGAGTCACGGACCACGTTGACGTCGCGGTCGGCCAGGTCGCGCGCCGCGGGGAGGCGGTGCTCGTCGGCGACGAGGAGCCGGGCGCCCGAGTCGGCCAGGAGGGACTCGCTGAGCGCCGGGGCGGCCTCCGGGTCGAGGACCAGGACGAGCTTGCCGGCCTTGAGCACCCCGAGCATGGCGACGACCAGTGGGCCGTCGTGGTCGAAGAGCAGCGCAACGGGCTCCTCAGCCTCCCCGAGGCGGGCGACGATCGCGTTGGCGATCCGGTTGCTGGCCGCGTCGAGCTCGGCGAAGGTCCACGATCCCGCGGGACTGCGGAGCGCGACGGTCGAGGGGTGGGCGGCGGCGACCGTGGCGAACCGCTCGCCCATCGAGCGCTCCACGGCGTCGGCAGGGAACGGGAGGTAGCTCTCCGGGCGCAGGCAGGACGGGCCCCAGGGCGCCGCGCCGGGCACCGCCGCCGAGGGTGCGAGGTCGTCGGTCATAGTGCGCCGATGGTACCGGGACTGACCGACCGCCAGCAGACTCGACCGGCTACGGTCTGGCCATGAACATCCTGGGGATCAGTGGCTTCTACCACGACTCAGCTGCCGCGCTCGTCCAGGACGGGGTGCTCGTCGCCGCGGCGCAGGAGGAGCGCTTCACCCGCAAGCGCCACGACGCCGACTTCCCCGTGAACGCCATCGCGTTCTGCCTCCGGCGAGGCGAGGTCGAGCCCGACGGCATCGACGCGGTGGTGTTCTACGACAAGCCGATCACGACCTTCGTGCGCCTCCTCAAGACCTACATGCGCGTGGGACCCAAGGGGTTCCGCTCCTTCCAGACCGCGATGCCGATCTGGCTGCGCGAGAAGCTCTGGATCCCCTACCAGATCGAGAAGGGCCTCAAGGGCCTCGGCTACGCGATGCCCAAGGACCTCTTCTTCACCGAGCACCACGAGAGCCACGCGGCCTCCGCCTTCTACCCGTCTCCGTTCGAGTCGGCCGCCGTGTTGACCTTCGACGGGGTCGGCGAGTGGGCCACGAGCAGCATCGGTGTCGGCCGGGGGCGCGACCTCAAGCTGGTCGAGCAGCTCAACTTCCCCCACTCGATCGGCCTGCTGTACTCGGCCTTCACCTATCACTGCGGGTTCCGGGTCAACTCGGGCGAGTACAAGCTCATGGGCCTCGCCCCGTACGGCGAGCCGACCTACAAGGACCTCATCCTCGACAAGCTCGTCGACCTGCACGACGACGGCTCGTTCACGCTGGACATGAGCTACTTCGGGTACCTCCACAGCCTGAAGATGACCAACGCCAAGTTCGACAAGCTGTTCGGCTCGCCGGCCCGGGCCCCCGAGAGCGAGCTCACCACGCGCGAGATGGACATGGCCCGCTCCATCCAGGAGGTCACCGAGGAGATCGTCCTGAAGATGGCCGCCCACGCCGCCCAGCTCACCGGCGAGACGCGGGCCTGCCTCGCCGGGGGCGTGGCCCTCAACTGCGTCAGCAACGGCCGCCTGCTGCGCGAGGGGCCGTTCGAGGAGCTCTGGATCCAGCCGGCCGCCGGCGACGCCGGGGGTGCCGTCGGCGCCGCCCTCTACGGCTGGCACCAGGTCCTCGAGAACGACCGGACGGCGGACGGCGTCACCGACACCATGTCGGGCGCCTACCTCGGCCCCCGATTCAGCGACGACGAGATCGCCCGCTACCTCGACGACAACGGGTACGCCTACACCCGGTTCGCCGACGACGACGAGCGGGCCGAGCGGGTCGCGGAGCTCGTCGACGAGGGCAACGTGCTCGGCCTGCTCATGGGCCGCATGGAGTTCGGGCCCCGTGCGCTCGGCCACCGCTCGATCATCGGCGATCCGCGGTCACCGAAGATGCAGTCGATCATGAACCTCAAGATCAAGCACCGCGAGTCGTTCCGGCCGTTCGCCCCGGCGGTGCTGGCCGAGCGGGCCAGTGAGTGGTTCGACATCGACGTCGAGTCGCCCTACATGATGATGACCGCCCAGGTCGCCGAGTCGCACTGGGTCGACAGCGGCGAGCACGCCGAGGACCTGCGCACGTGGGTGAACGAGGTCCGCTCGGACATCCCGGCGGTCACCCACGTCGACCACTCGGCCCGACTGCAGACCGTCAGCGCCGAGCAGAGCCCCGAGTTCCATCGGATCCTGGCCGCCTTCGAGGCGCGCACCGGCTGCCCCGTGCTCATCAACACCTCGTTCAACGTGCGCGGCGAGCCGATCGTGTGCACCCCCGACGATGCCTACCGCTGCTTCATGCGCACCGAGATGGACTACCTGGTGCTCGAGCACTTCCTGCTCGAGAAGGTGGCCCAGCCGGACTGGGACAGCGAGGACGACTGGCAGTCGACCTTCGAGCTCGACTGATCGTCGCTCCGCCCGACTGCTAACTTCACCGGCGTGTTGCGCATCAAGCACCTCTTCCGCCTCATGGGCGACTTCGGCAGCTACGCCGTGGTCAACCGCGTGTGGTGGATCATCCCGCTGATGATGCTGCTCGGACTCGTGGTGGTCTTCATCACGGTGGGCCAGGCTGCGGCGCCCTACACGCTCTACACGCTGTTCTAGGCGGCCCGAGGGCGTCGACCGGCGCGGCGGCGGGCCCGGGCCCGCTCGGGACCCGGGGCCTCACCCCGCGTGCCCGGGCGCGACCAGAGCACGGCGCCGCAACCGGCGCCCGGACGCGACGATCCCCCGGCCCGGTCGCCCGAGGACGACGGACCGGGGGATCGTCGGTCGATCCGAGACCGGGGCTCAGACGGGAGCCAGCTCGGCTTCCTTCTCGGCGCAGGACGGGCACAGCAGGGTCACGTTGCCCAGCCAGCGGTCGGTCGGCTCCTCGATGCCCTCGGTGGTGCCGCAGCGGTGGCACCACGCCTTGCCCGGGTTGAGGGCGCCGTGGCGCTCGGCCTCGTGGTCGATGGCCTTGCCCTCGGCCACGAGCTGGTCGAGGCGCTCCTCGGTGAGGGCCACGAACTCGAACTCCTGGATGCCGAGGCTCTGCGCGGCCGGCGGCGGGGTGCCCAGGGTGAACGGGTTGTTGTCGACCCAGAACTCCTCGCCGATCTCGAAGGCCTCGACCGAGCCGTCGGGGAGCCCGAAGTAGTGGATGTGCTGGGCCTCGTTGGGGATGAGGTCGATGATGGCCACGAGCCGCTCCTTCTGGGTGCGGTTCGGGTACGAGAAGTGCAGGGTGGCGTGGTTGAACACGATGGCCTCGCCGGCCTTGAGCGGCTCCGGCTTGGCGTGGCGCTGCACGATGCGCTGCTCGAGGCCGTAGAACGGCGAGCGGAACGAGTGGATGCCCCGCAGCGTGGGGACCCACTTGTGGCTGCCCGGCACCATCCAGAGCTGGCCGTTGTCCTCGTGGGTGTCCTCGAGGGCGACCCAGATCTCCGCCGAGGTGTACTTGGTCTCGTCGACGAGGGCGAGGTCCTGGTGGAGACCGAAGCCGCTCATGCCGCCGGGCCACTTGGTGAGGAAGTTGGCCGGCAGGCACTTGTAGTCGTCGAAGATCTCGTCGCAGTGCGGCTTGAGCACCTCGTGCACGCCGTCGCTGATCTTCTGCTTGTACTCGGCGTCGTAGGTGTGGAACGTCGAGATGCAGGCCCGCTCGGGGTCGCCCGGCGCCTTGCCGAGGCCGTAGTACACGTCTCGCAGCGCTTGGACCTGATCCTGGTCCAGGCACGGGATCTTCACGTAGCCGTCCCGCTCGAATGCCTCTTGCCACTCCGCGTTCACGAAGGTGGGTCGCACGTCTGCTCCTCGCCAGTTGCCGGTTTGGGCCGAAGTATAGAGGATCGCTGCCGCGTGTCTAGGGACGACACCGGCCGACGGGTCGTCAGCGACCGCCGTTGAGCTCCCAGTCGAGCCGCTCGACCCGCTCCGCGGCCCCTCTCGCCTCGGGGTAGAAGGCGAACGCCCGCTGGGTGAGCCGGTTGAACTGGTGGTAGGGCGCCCGCAGCGGGCGATCGACCTCGAGCAGCAGGGTGACCCGGGGCCCCTCGCCGCGGTTCCAGGCCTCGTGCTCGAAGGTGTCGTCGAACAGGATGCTCTCGCCCTCGCGGTACGAGATCACGTCGTCGAGCACGCGGAGCTGGCACGAGTCCGGCGGGTCGGGGACGATCAACCCGAGGTGGTAGCGGAGGACGCCCCGGTTGTGGGCCTGGTGGCTGGGGAGGTGCGTGCCCGGCTGGAACACCGAGAACAGGGCCGAGTTGATGCCAGGTACCCGAGCCACCAGCTCACTGGTGACGGGGCAGAGCCCGGCGTTGACCTCGACCGGGTGGCGCAGGGCGAGCAGCACGAACGTGTTCCAGTCGCCTTGGTTGCCCTGGCCGGCGCCGAGCACCTCCTCGATGCGGGGGATGCGCCGCGTCTCGAGCACGGCGCGCGCCTCGTCGCGGATCTCCTCCCACCGCTCCTCGAGCATCGCCGGCCAGGCGAACTCGTGCGGGTCGTAGACCGGCCGGAGCGTCACGGCGTGACCGACCAGGCGGTTGTTGACCGTCATCATCCGGACCACGGCCGCCCCGAGGCGGCCCAGGCCCCCCTCACCGGTCGCCTCGTCGGCGGCGGCCTCGGCGTCGTGAGCGGCGTCGTGACCGCCCTCGTCCTGCTCCGGCGACGGCGAGGCCTCGTCGCCGCTCCCGTCGGCACGCGACGCGGTCGCGGTCCCTTCCGGCAGCCCGCACAGCACCTCGAGGTCGTGCTCGTCGAAGACGGTCTGGTCGAGCGGTGCCACCTCCCGCAACGGGTAGTGGTCGGGAAGGCCGTGGTCCATCAGCGTGTACGGGGTGTGGTCGACGAAGAACTGGTCGTCCACGTCGTGGACCTCGATGGTGCCGTCGTCGACCCCGACGGCGTGGAGCAGGCCCGCCTCCTCGGGGGCCATCGCGAGGGCGACGGCCAGGCGGGGTCGGTCGGTGCGGTTCGGGAACGAGCAGTGGATGAGCGCGTTGTCCATGATCAGCACGTCGCCGCGCCGCACCGGGACCGACACGAGGCAGTGCTGCTCGAGGAAGTCGGTCACCCCGCCGTAGGGCCACCAGGTGTGGGTGCCCCGGTACATGTGGTCGAACCGATGGCTGCCGGGCACGACCTGCAGCGGCCCGTTGTCCAGCTCGTCGTCGGCGTCGTCGAGGGCCACCCAGGCGACCGCCGTGCGGAACACCTGCTCGTTCACGTAGGTCACGTCCTGGTGCAACGGCAGGGCGCTGTCGTCACCGGGCCACTTCATGAGGAAGCTGGAGTTGAAGGCGCGGTGGCGATCGAACAACGCGGCCACCACCGGCTCGAGCTCGGCCTTGACCCGGGCGGTGGCCTGGGCCTTGCGCTCGGGCATCGGCACCGCGTAGGTCGGGATGAACCCCGACATGGTCTCGGGGAAGATCTCGTCGTAGATGGCCCGGAGCCGGTCGACCGCGTCGTCGTCGAGCAGGTGGACCTTGACGAACCCCACCCGCGCGAACTCGGCCTGCAGGGCCTCGTCGGTGAAGGTCCGTCGTCGTACGAGGTCCGGGAGGGCCTCGTCACCACGATCGGCGGGGCGGGCAGACACCTGCTCGACGGCGCTCACGAAGGGGACAGGGTACTGGGGCGACCCCTGGTGAGACCAGCGTCGAGCCACGTCTGGCAGATCAGCACCGGCCAGAGGCGGTAGGCGGCGTCCTCCCCCGCGAGGTGGGCGTCCCAGACCTCCCGCACCGGCACGGGGTCGAAGAGGTCGTCGTCCAGGCCGCCCAGCACGTCCTCGCCCCAGGGCCGCAGGGGACCCCGGAGCCAGTCGCCGATGGGCACGTTGAAGCCCATCTTCGGGCGCTCGAACAGCTCCTCGGGCACGAACGTGCCGAGCAGGCGCCGTAGCGCGAGCTTGCCGCCGCGCTCGCCCAGCCGGTCGGCGGTCGGGATGCGCCAGGCCACCTCGGCCACGGCGGGGTCGAGGAACGGCGTCCGCCCCTCGAGGCCGGTCGACATGGTGGCCCGGTCGACCTTCACGAGCACGTCGTCGGGCAGGAACGTGACCGAGTCCAGCTCCATCATCCAGTCCAGGCGACGCTCGAAGCGTGGCTGGGCGACCCGCTCGCTGAAGGCGGTGGGCGGCAGGGTCGAGCCGCGGACCGCGACGGTGGGGTCGGCCCAGCTCGCCAGGCGGTCGAGGTGACGTTGGTGCCAGGGTGGGCCCGCCGCGGCGGGGGGCGCGAGGACGGCGGGCGCCGAGCGGCGTCGGAACGGGGCCCGCCAGCCGCGCACCGGGGCCTCCGGGGCCTCCGGCACCGAGGGCACCTCGTCCGGCTCGAGGCTCCAGAGGTGGTGCCAGTACCCGGCGAAGAGCTCGTCGCCGCCGTCGCCCGACAGGGCCACCGTGACGTCTCGGCGGGCGAGGCGGGCGAGCAGGACGGTGGGGATCTGGGACTGGTCGGCGAAGGGCTCGTCGTAGAGCCCCCCGAGCTCGGGGATCACCGCCCGCGCCTCGTCCGGGGTGACCTCCAGCTCGGTGTGCTCGGTGCCGAGCACCCGGGCGACCTCTCGGGCGAACGGGGCCTCGTCGAAGGCCTCGTCGGCGAAGCCGATGGTGAAGGTCCGCACCGGGCCGTCGTGGTGGCGCCCCATGAGCGCGACGACGAGCGAGGAGTCGATCCCGCCCGAGAGGAACGCGCCGAGGGGCACGTCGGAGACCAGGCGGGCGCGCACCGAGGCGGTCAGGGCCTCGTCGAGGGCCTCGTCGGCCTCGGCGGTGCTCGCAAACGGTCGGGTCTCCGCCTCCGCGGCCACCTCGGCGAGGGACCAGTAGGCCTCCACGCGGTCCTCACCGGCCGCCGACCAGGTGTAGATCGAGGCCGGGGGCAGCTTGTGCACGCCGGCGTAGATCGAGTGGGGGCCGGGGATGTAGGTGTGGCGGAGCAGCAGGGCGACGGCGTCGCGGTCGACCTCGGGGGCGAAGGCCGGGTCGGCGCGCACCGCCCCGAGCTCGCTGCCGAAGCGCAGCACGCCGTCCTGCCACCCGTAGTACAGCGGCTTCTCGCCGAAGCGGTCCCGGGCGAGGGCCAGCCGGCGCTCCCTCGTGTCCCAGGCCGCGAAGCCGAACATGCCGACCGCCTTCTCCGCGGCCCGGCGGACCCCCCAGACCGCGATGGCGGCGAGGAGCACCTCGGTGTCCGACCGACCACGGAACGCCCACCCGGCGACCTCCAGCTCGGCGCGGAGCTCGCCGGCGTTGTAGAGCTCGCCGTTGTAGGCGAGGAGGAAGCGCCGGTCGGGCGACCACATGGGCTGGTGCCCCGCGGCCGAGAGGTCGACGATGGCGAGACGGCGGTTGCCGAGCGCGACGCCGCCCTCGTGGTCGACCTCGACCCCGCCGTCGTCGGGACCACGGTGGCGGAGCGCCTCGGTCATGGCCGACGCCACCGCCTGGCGCTCGTCGGCCCGCATGCGATGACCGGGGTCGACCACCCCGGCGATGCCACACATCAGCCCTGCACCTCCCGGGCCAGGCCGGTCTCGATCTCGGCGAGCAGAGCGGGGCCGTCGGTGTCGAGGGTGTGCTCCCTCCGGGTGACCTCGGCGCCCCGGTCACCGAGGCGTCGGCGCCGATCCGGGTCGTCGAGCAGCGCCACCACCTCGTCGGCCATGGCATCGACGTCGAGGTACCCCACGACGACCCCGCACCCCTTGGCCACGAGCTCGGGGGCCCCGCCGTTGGCGAACGTCACGATGGGCACCCCGATGGCGGCGACCTCGAGGCAGACCCGCGGGAAGGGGTCCTCGCGCGAGGTGAGCGCGAACACGTCCATGAGCCCGTAGTAGGGGTACGGGTCGGGGCGGCTCCCCGCGAAGTGCACGAGGTCGCGGATGGACCCGGCGAGGTAGTCCCGCTCGATGCGCCAAAACTCCGGCCCGCCGCGCTCGCCACCGAGCCAGAGGAAGTGCACGAGGCGAGCGCCCGCGCGCTCGTGCACCGTCTTGGCCAGGCGGACGAACAGGTCCGGCCCCTTCCGCCAGTCCGTCGTCCCGGCGGCACCGACGATCGCGGCCTCCTCGGGGATGGCGAGCTCCCGGCGGAGGGCCGTCGCGGCCTCGGCGTCCACCTCGCGCACCTGCGCGAGGTCGAGCGACCCCCCGATGACCACGATCTGCTCGGGGTCCACCCGGTAGTCGTCGACCAGCATCTCGCGCACGCTCTCGGAGACGGCCACGAACCGGTCGGTCTCGGTCAGCAGCAGCTCGCGGGCTCGGGGGTCCACCCAGTGACGGAACGACATCCACAGCTCGGGGATGCGCGAGAGCACGTAGGGGCGGGAGGTCGGGAGGCGGGACAGCGCCGGTGCGGCGAAGATCGAGTTGACGAACACCACCCGACACTCGGGCAGCGTCGGCCCGGCCGCTCCCTCGTCCGAGAACACCTCGGGAGCGATGCGCGTCGGCACCACGTCGCGGTAGTCGTCGAGCAGCGAGTCCCCGTCGCCGCCCTCCTGCATCGCGAGCACCTCGATGGACAGGGACGCGTGGTCGCGCAGCCAGCGCAGGAGGTGGAGCAGCGAGAGCGGCGCACCGGTGCGGGAGAGCTCGTGGGTCACGACCACGACGTCAGCCACGGTGGCTTCGCCCGTGCCGCCAGGCGTCGAGGTCCGCGTACAGGCTCGGCGCACCCCGGCCGACGTCGAACTGCGCCCGGACCGCGGCCGACGCGCGGGCGCCGACCGCGGCCAGCGCCTCGGGGTCGGTGACGAGCCCGGCGATGCGGTCGGCCATGGCTGCGAGGTCGAGGTAGGGCACGACGAAGCCACGGTCGCCGTCGCCCACGAACTCGGCCATCCCGGTGTTGGGGAAGCACACCACGGGCGTGCCCAGCAACGAGCTCTCGAGGCACACGAGCGGGAAGGGGTCCTCGCGGGAGGTGAGGGCGAGGACGTCGAAGAGGGAGAACCAGCGGGCGGGATCGGCCTGCGGCTCGACCACGTGCACCATGTCGCCCAGGCCGGCCAGCTCGAGGTCGTGACGCATCCACCGGGTGCCGTCGTCGTCGGGTGCGGCCCCGACCCAGACGAGGTGGACCGGACGCCCGAGGTCGCGGCGTCGCAGCTCGAGCGCGAGCTGGAGGAAGAGGTCGGGCGCCTTGCGGGGCTCGGGCACGCCCACGGCGCCCACCACGGCCGCGTCCGCCGGGATGCCCAGCGAGGCTCGAAGGTCGTCGCCCCCCTCCGGCGGGAGCGAGTCGAGCAGCTCGGCGACGTCGATGAACTCGTAGTGGCGGCTGATGCGCTCGGGTGGGAGCCCGTGGTTCTCGACGAGGTTGTCGCGGACGAGGTCGGAGGCCGCGACGTACCAGTCCGGGCGGGTGAGGAGCAGTTCGCGCTCGTCGGGCGGGGTCGAGACCGAGAGGGCCAGCTCGAGCTCGTGGATGTGGCTGACCACGATCTGCGGGCCGCTCCCGAGCAGGCCGAGGGCCCGGATGGCGCGGATGGAGTTGCAGTACACGAGCGGGGTCGCTCGGTACGGGACGCACCAGCGGCGGGCGACGAGACTGCGCAGGACCGCGGCGACCGCACCGAGCCGGTACCGGGTGAGCGTGCGGGACCACCGCGACTCGCGGAGGCCGGCCAGCACCTTCGTCGGCGCGACCTCGGCGTAGCTCTCGACGAGCGGGCCACCCTCCAGCAACAGGATGTGGAAGTCGAGGTCGGTGTGGTCCCGGAGCCAGCGGAGGAAGTGCAGGAGCATCACGGGGGCGCCGGTGCGGCTGGCCTCGTGGCCGACGAACAAGACCTGGGGGGTGCCGCTCACCACGAGTCCTCCGTTCGCCCGAGCAGCTCGCGAGCTTGCTGGAGCAGGCGCTCGGCGACCGGCTCGGGCCCGTGGACGGCAGCGACCCGAGCGGCCGCGCCGGCACCCAGCCTCGCCCGCAGCGCAGGATCCGTGACCAGCTCGCTGACCCGGTCGGCCAGCTCGGACAGGTCGAGGTACGCCACCGTGAACCCGCCCTCGCCGTCCCCGACGAGCTCCGCCAGCTCGTTGGTGTCGAAGCACACGAGTGGGCGACCGGACGCCGCGGCGTCGAGGTACTCCCGTGGGCAGGCGTCGATGCGGATCATCAGCACGAGCACGTCGGACGCCTGCGCGAGCGCCGCGGCATCGGCGCCGCGTCGGACCACGTGCACCCGCTCGGCGAGCCCCGACCGCTCGACGTCGTGCTCCACCCACGGGGACGCGGCCGCCGGCAGGACGCAGAGCCCGTCCCACGTCGCGTCGGGCAGTCGGCGGGCGAGCAGGCGGGCCAGGGTGACGACGAGGTCGGGGGGCTCCTCGGGCGCCGCGACCCCGAACGAGCCGATGACGACGGCGCTCGGCGGCATGCCCGCCCGAGCACGGGCCGCGGCCACCTCGGCCTCACCCACGGTGGGCCCCTCGCCCACGGCGACGACCTCCGGGAACCGGAGGACCTGCTCCTCGGCGGCACCCTGGTGGGCGAGCAGGTCGCGTGCGCCGGCGCCGGTGACGGCGAGGAACCGGTCGACTCGGTCCACGAGCAGGGCACGGTCGGCGGCGTTGAGCACGTGGTCGAGAGGGACCGCGCGCTCGGCGACCCGGCACAGCACCGTCGGCCCGTCGGGCAGGTACCGGAGCGCCTGCACCGCTCGCACCTCGTGGAGGTACACCACCGCGGACCGGTCGAGGCGGTGCAGGCCCAACCGGCGGGACCGACGGGCGAGACCGGCCTCGCGGCGCCCCAGCGCGAACGCCAGGCGCTCGGCGAGCGCGGCCCGGGTCCAGCGGGGCAGGGTCGAGACGACGACGACCTCGGCGATCTCGGCCAACCGCGCGACGAGCGGCCCGTCGTCGAAGAGCACGACCCGCACCTCGGCCCGCGCCGACAGCGCCCGGACCAGGGCGAGCAGGGCCAGCCCCTCGGGATCGGGCACCGCCCGCTCCCCCACCACCACCACGGGTCCCGGCCGGGCCGGCCCACCGCTCACGGTCGCCGCCAACCTTCCAGCGCGGCGTGCAGGGCCGGCGCCCCCACCGAGTAGTCGTAGCGCTCCCGGACGCTCGCAGAGGCGCGGGCGCCGACCTGGGTGCGCAGCTCCTCGTCGTCGAGCAGGGCGCGGACGCGCGCCGCCATGGCCTCGACGTCGAGGTACTCGACGACGAACCCGCAGTCGCCGTCGCCGGCGAACTCGGCCATGCCGGTGTTGTCGAAGCACACGATGGGCACGCCGAGCAGGGAGGCCTCCAGGCAGACGAGGGGGAACGGATCTTCGCGCGAGGTGAGCGCGAAGACGTCGAAAAGGCGGAACCAGGGCCCAGGATCGGCCACGGCGGGCACCACGTGCACCCGGTCGGCCAACGACGCCCGCTCGATGTCCGCCCGCAGCGCCCGGGTCTCCGCCGATGCCGGATCCGCGCCGAGCCACACGAAGTGGACGTGCTCGCCGGCCCGAGGCTCGAGGATGCGGGCCAACATGACGAAGAGGTCCGGGCCCTTTCGCCACTGGCAGACCCCCACCGCGCCCACGATCCGGGCGTCCGCCGGGATCCCGAGCCGGCCCCGCAGGTCGGGCCCAGCGGCGGCCCGACCCTCGTCGAGGGCGGCCACGTCGATGAACTCGTAGTGACGGTCGATCCGGTCGGCGGGGACGCCGTGGCGCTCGACGAGGTTGCGCTTCACCAGGTCGGACGCCGCCACGAAGTGATCCGGCACGTTCAGCACCTGGTCGAGCATCTCGTCGTCGATCGTGCCGAGGGCCCCCTCCAGCTCATGGACGTGGAGGATCACGTGCCGATCGCCGTCGGGCAGCTCCAGGTACGGGAAGGCTCGCACGCTGGCGATGCTGTTCGCGTACACCGTCGGCGCGGCCCGCAGGGGCGCGAGGGCGCGGCGCACCGCCCGGTCACCAGCGCGGGCGCTCCGCCCTCGACGCAGCTCGGACAGCACCGTGACCGGCCCGACGGCGGCGAAGTCGTCCACCAACGGCCCGCCGTCGACCAGCACGATCTCGAACGCGAGCGGCGTGTGCGCCCGTACCCAGCGCAGGAAGTAGAGGTACATCAGGGGCGCGCCGGTCCGGGTCGCGTCGTGGCCGATGAAGACCACGTCGGGAGCCGCGTCGGGGCGCGGCCGCCGGGCCGAGGCCAGTGCCGGCTCAGGCATCGGCCATCCAGCCCCGCAGCTCCTGGTGCAGCGCCGGCGCCCCCACGGCGACGTCGAAGCGGGCCCGGACGGCCGCCGAGGCGCTTCGGCCGAGCGCTCGGCGCCGTGCCGGGTCGTCGAGCAGCTCCCCCACCCGGTCGGCCATCGCCTCGACGTCGAGCAGGGGGACCACGTAGCCGTGCTCGCCGTCGCCGAGGAACTCCCCCATCCCGGTGTTGTCGAACGAGACGACCGGCACGCCGAGCAGCGAGGCCTCGAGGCAGACCAGCGGGAACGGATCCTCCCGCGAGGTGAGCACGAAGACGTCGAAGAGGGAGAGCCACCGGGCGGGTGTGGCGTCGACACCGACCACGTGGACCCGGTCGGCGAGCCCGGCGCGCTCGGCGTCGCGACGGATGAACGCCGTCTCGGAGCGCGACTCGTCCGCGCCGACCCACACCAGGTGCACCGGCGGGCCCGGCCGACCGGCGAGGACCGTGCCGAGCACGACGAAGAGGTCGGGTCCCTTGCGCCACTCGGCCACGCCCATGGCGCCGACGACGAGCGCGTCGTCGGGGATGCCGAGCGCCGCCCGCATGCCGGCGAGATCGTCGGCCGACACGGGTTGGGCGTCGAGGGCGTCGACGTCGATGAACTCGTAGTGGCGGGCGATCGCCCCGCGGTCCACCCCGTGGCGCTCGACGAGGTTGTCCGCCACCCGATCCGAGGCGGCGACCCAGTGGTCGGTGAGCGCGCCGAGCAGGCGGTCGCGGCCGTCGGGCAGCGACATCTGGATGCCACCCTCGAGCTCGTGCACGTGGGTGATCACCGTCCGCCCGTGCGGCGCCTCGCCCAGCTCGGGGACCACGAGCAGCGTCTGGACGCAGTTGCAGTACACGATCGGGCAGGCGCGGGCCCGCTCGCCGATGGCCTCGATGCCGTCGTCGGCCACCACCACGGTGGGAGCCAACTCCCGGAAGTCCGCCAGGAGCGGTCCACCGGCGAGCAGGACCACCTCGAACTCCAGGTCGGTGTGGGCCCGCAGCCAGCGCAGGAAGTAGAGGAGCATCAGCGGCGCGCCGGTGCGGCTGGCCTGGTTGCCGACGAACAGCACGTCGAGCGGGGTGGCACCGTCCTCGGTCATGCGCCTGGGCCGAGCTCGGGAACGAGCCGCTCGGCGAACCGAGCCACCGAGTGCACGTCGGCGATGCGCGCCGCGGCGCCCCGGCCCAGGCGACGGCGGAGCTCGGGGTCCTCGCACAGGCGGGCGATCGCGTCGGCGATGCCGAGCACGTCGAGGTAGCCGACCGTGATCCCGCCCGGCCCCTCCCCCGGCTCGGTCCCGTCCTGGACGAACGGGGTGAGGCTGCTCTCGGTGAAGCAGACGATGGGCACGCCGTCCGCGGCCACCTCGAGGTAGTTCAGCGACGCCGGGGCATCGATGCGGGTCAGGTGGACGAGCACGTCGCAGAGCCGGAGCTGGGGCTCCATCTCCCCGTTCGAGTGCACGATCCGCACGGCATCGGCGACCCCGGTGCGATCGACGTCGTGCTCGATCCAGAAGGCCACGGCCTCGTGGGTGATCACCCAGAGGCACGTGATGGGCACCTCCCGTGCCCGTCGGGTGAGCAGCGAGGCCAGGAAGACGGAGAGGTCCGGGGGATCGGCCGTGGTCGCGGGCGAGTACCCCCCGACGAGGAACGCATCCTCGTCGAGGTCGAGCGCCGACCGCAGCGACCCCGTGTCCGCGTCGGGCCGGGGTGCCCGGGGATCGGTCGGCACGATGACCTCGGGCACCTCCACCACCCGCTCGGGCGCCACGTCGAGCGGCCCGAGGAGCTCCGCCACGCGGACCCCTCGCTCGGCCACGAACCGGTCGACCCGGTCGAGCAGCAAGGCCTGGTCCGCCTTGCCGAGGCCCCACCGGAGGGGCTCGAGGCTCCGGGGCAGCCGGCACACCACCCGGGGCCCGTCGGCGTCGAGGTAGCGCAGCACCTGCACCGCCAGCACCGAGTGGAGGTAGACGGCGTCGCCGTCGGCGAGGCCGCCGAGGCCCAGGCGGGTCCGGCGTCGCCGGAACGCGGCGCGGCGCAGGCGCAGGGCGAACAACACCCGCTCGGCCACCGCGTCGCGCGAGCGGCGGTCGAGGTCGGCCACCACGATCACCGGCGCGAGGGTCGCCAGCTCCTCGACGAGGGGGCCGCCCTGCACGAGCAGGACGGTGACGTCCCGGTCGAGCCCATCGAGCCCCTCCACGAGCGTTCGGACCGTCTCGACGAGGACGACACCCTCCTCGTCGGCGTCGGCGCGGTCCCCCGCGACCACCACGCGGTGTCGGGGGCTCACCCTCGGTCCTCCGAGACCGGCGCGGCGTGGTCGAGCCCCCGACGCAGCTCGGCGACGACCGCCGCCGCGCCGACGGCCACGTCATGGCGCTCGCGGACGACCGTGGCCAGCCGGGCGCCCTCGGCGGCGGCGCGCTCGGGGTCGTCGAGCAGCTCGAGCACCCGATCGGCCATGGCGTCGACGTCCGCGTAGGGCACGACCCGTCCGCCGGCGGCGACGAGCAGCTCCTCCACGCCGCCGCTGTCGAAGGCCACCAGTGGGCGCTCGAGCGCGGCCGCCTCGAGGCAGACGCGCGGGAACGGGTCCTCTCGCGAGGTCGACACGACCACGTCGGCCATCGCCTGCACGGGCGTCGGGTCCTCACGGTCCTCGAGCAGCACGACCCGGTCGACGAGGCCCGCCCGGTCCACCACGTCCTGGATCTGGCCGTAGCTCGCGGAGCCGTCGCCGCCGCCCAGCCACACGAAGCGGATCGCGGCGTCGGGGCGTCGCCGGGTGACGGTCGCCGCGAGTTCGACGAACAGGTCCACGCCCTTGCGCCACGATCGCACGCCCACCGCCCCGACAATGGCACAGTCATCGGGCAACCCGAGGCCTCGCCGCGCGGCTGCGACCGCCTCGGGGGTCGTCCGGATCTCGTCCACCGGGATCGCGCCGTGGATGGTGGTCACCCGGTCGGCGGGGACGCCCTCCTGCTCAACGAGGTGGCGCCGCACCCGATCGGCGACCGCCACGAAGCGGTCGGCCCGGGCGAACAAGCGGTGCCGCAGGCCATCGGGCAGCACGTGGTCGAGGGCCAGGCCGAGCTCGGGGATGCGGGCGATGACGTAGGTGCCGGGGAAGTCCGACCGCTCCAGGACCCGAGCGCTGAACGCCGAGTTCAGGAACAGGACGGGCGGCGGCGCCTCGACCAGCTCGTCGAGGCTGCGCACCGGGGCCACCTCGGCGAACCGGGGCTCGAGGGGTCCCCCGTCCAGCACCACGACCTCGACGCGCAGGTCGGTGTTGGCCCGCAACCAGGCGAGCAGCTGCAGCAGGCCGACGGGGGCACCGGTGAGCGTCGCCTCGTGCGAGACGAAGACGACCTCCGGCGGGTCGGACGGCGCGCGTGCGCCCGGCACGCCCGCCACGCGGGCCGCGCCCTGGTCACCGCCGCCCCGGGAGGCGACGAGACGCTCGACCTCGTCCGCGAGGCGGGGCGCTGCGACCCCGCGGTCGTGCTCGGCCTCCACCCGGGCACCGGCGGCGGCGACGATCTCGGCTCGGCGCCGGGGGTCGTGGAGCAGGTCGTGGGCGGCCGCGGCCATGGCATCGACGTCGGGGTAGGGCACCACGACGCCACATCCGTCGGCCAGGAATTCGGTGGCACCGGTGCAGTCGAAGGCGACGACGGGCACGCCGAGGGCCGCGGCCTCGAGGCACGCCAGCGGGAAGGGATCCTCCCGGGACATGAGCGCGAAGATGTCGAAGCCGGCGAACCACGGCCGCGCGTCGGCCTGCTCGCCGACGTAGGCGACGGTCTCGGTCAGCCCCAGCCGATCGCGATCGGCGAGCACGGGGTCGATCTCGGG
>CAZYPY010000064.1:0-14318 GCA_964649545.1 uncultured Microthrixaceae bacterium
CCTAGCCCGCCGGCCGACTACGGTCGGGCGGGAACCAAGCGTCCGAACACCCCGCGGGTGGGGAAAGGGGACGAGCGTGCCCCCCTCTACGATTGGCGCCGTGAGCGCGCCGGCCAGCCCCGCGGGACGAGGCTGGCGACCGCTTCGCCCACCGGCCTCGGACCGGCCCCAGGACCAGTTCGTCAGCTCGCCGTTCGCTCGCCTCGCCCGCGTCCACGCCTTCTCGGTGGCCGGCGACGCGCTCATCGCCCTCGCCCTGGCCAACTCGCTGTTCTTCAGCATCGACCCCACGGCGGCCCGGTGGCGGATCGCCCTCTACCTGGTCTTCACCATGGCGCCGTTCGCGGTGGTGTCGCCGCTCATCGGGCCGGCCATCGACCGCGCCCACGCAGGCCGGAAGTGGATGATCATGGGGTCCGCGGCGCTGCGGGTCCTGATCTGCATCTTCATGGTCGGCGACCTCGACAGCCTGCTGCTGTTCCCCGAGGCGTTCGCCATCCTCGTGCTCGGCAAGGGCTACCAGGTGGCCAAGAGCGCCATCGTCCCCACCACGGTGCGCACCGACGCCGAGCTGGTGGAGGCCAACTCGAAGCTCTCGCTGATCTCGGGGCTCGCCGGCGTGGTGGCGGTGCTGCCGGGTCTGCTGCTGCTCCAGCTCGGCGGCTCCGAGTGGGTGATCGGGCTGGCCGCGATGGTGTTCACGGTGGCGGCCATGGCGTCGAGTCGCCTCCCGAACACCGCGGTCGCACCGGAGCCCCGCACCGAAGCCGAACGCGAGGAGCTCCACAGCACCGGCATCCAGCTGGCGTCGGGGGCCATGGGCCTGCTGCGAGGGGTGGTGGGCTTCCTCGCCTTCCTCCTGGCGTTCGAGCTGCGCCGCAACGACGACCCCACCTGGCACTTCGGCTTCATCGTCGCGGCCAGCGCGGCCGGCGGCCTGCTCGGTGCGGCGCTGTCCCCCCGGATCCGGCGCACGACCGGGGAGGAGGACATGCTCATCGGTGCCCTGTCCGCCGCGGTCGGAGCGTCCCTGGTGGCCGCCTGGGTGGGCGGGCTCTGGGGCATGGCGTTCATCGCCCTGGCCATCGGCATCTGCGCCGGCGCGGCCAAGCTGGCCTTCGACTCGATCGTGCAGCGCGACGCCCCCGACGCCAACCGCGGGCGCATGTTCGCCCGGTTCGAGACCCGCTTCCAGGTCTACTGGGTGATCGGGGCCTTCCTCCCGGTGGTGCTCCCCATCCCCGCGCGGCTGGGGATGCTGCTCGTCGCCATCGCCGTGGCCTTCGCCCTGGCCTCCTACGTGATCGGGCGGCGGAGCATGCGCGAGCGGGCCAGCCGTCCCGACGGGACGCGTCGTCGACGCGAGCCCGAGGGCCCGGCCTCGCTCACCACGTCGGCCAAGGCCTGGTTCGCGCACCTGCGCGCCCGTCGCCGCAAGGAGCCGGACCCGCCGCCGCCCGCCGACGACCTCGATCCGTTCGCGGCGCTCGATGTGCCGACCCAGCCCACCACGGGGTCGCGTCGCACCCACCGTGCGAGCCACCGCCGACGCCCGGGCAACACCACCTCGGCCCGGCGCCGCGCCCGGCGGTCGTCCCCGTGAGCGCGGACGGGCCCGTGGTCGGCCGCGTGGCCGCCCTGCACCGCTACCCGGTCAAGTCGTTCCAGGGAGAGCGGCTCGGGCGGGCGACGTTCGGGCCGCTGGGCATGGTCGGCGACCGCCGCCTCGGTGTGGTCGACGTGGAGAGCGGGCACGTGCTGTCGGCCAAGCGCGTGCACGAGCTGCTCGACGCCCACGCCCGCACGACCCCGACCGGCATCGAGATCCGCCTCCCGGACGGCGACTGGCTGCCGGCGCCGTCGGCGGCCGCAGGTGCCGCGGTGAGCGAGTGGCTCGGGCGGGCGACCCGGGTCGAGCCCCCATCGCCCGACGGCGCCCGGCCGTTCGCCATGAGCTTCAACCTCGAGGACGAGACCCAGGACGTCTTCGAGTGGGCCGGGCCCCCCGGCACGTTCGTCGACCTGGCCGACGTGCACGTGTTGACCACCGCCAGCATCGCCGCGGCCGCCGCCGAGCACCCCGGCGGCGCGTGGGCGGTCGACCGGTTCCGGCCCACGGTGCTCGTCGAGGCCGAGGGCGAGGGCTACGTCGAGGACGACTGGGTCGGCTCACGCCTGCGCTTCGGCGGCGTCGAGGTGGTCGCCGATCAGCCCACCATCCGCTGCCCCATGACGACCCGGCCCCAGAACGGTCTCGACCGTGATCTCGACATCCTCAAGACCATCAACCACCACCACGGCGGGAACCTGGGTCTCTACTGCACGCTCGTCGAGACGGGTGAGGTCGCGGTGGGCGACCCCGTCGTGCTCCTGCCCGCGCCGGCCGACGCCCCGCGCTGACGGAGGGCGTTCAGAGGTCGCCGGCGTCGTCGAGGCCCGACAGGTCGTCGGGGACCTCGAGGTCGGCGGGCAGCTCGAACTCCACGCCGAGGCGGGCGAGCCACAGGCCGGGGGCATCGACCTCGGCGGGGGTCGGCAGGTCGGCCTCGTCGGCCCACAGCCGCCCGAGGACCTCCGTGCCGGCCCGGTCGACCACGCCGGCGATGAAGGCCTCGCCCCGGTCGTACTGGTCCTGGCCGAGCTCGAGGCCGAGCAGGCGCTCGACGAAGCGGTCGGACTCGTCTGCGGTGACCCGCCGGCGGCGCAGGGCCTCGGTGAGCATGTCGTACGAGCCGATGAGGCGGCCGCCGACGCGGTCCATGAGGTGGTCGACGTAGCCCACGACCACGGCGACGAGCGCCTCGAGTTGGGGGAGGAGCGCGAGCTGCGCGGGGGAGCGCACCGCCCCCAGCAGGGCCTCGGGATCGGAGAGCACGCCCTGGAGGCCGGCCAGCGCGTCGCCGCTCGTCGGATCGACCTCGCCGAGGCGGGCCTCGAGGGCGTTGGGATCGGGGTCGAAGCCCGACACGTAGTCCTCGAGCAGGCGGGTGAGCCGCGTCCGGACGTGGGGGATGCCGAGCACGGTGTGGTGGGCGATCTCGTGCAGGCAGATCCAGAGGCGCAGGTCCTCGTCGGGCAGGCTCCACTCCTCGCCGAACTCGTCGAGGTTGGCCACGACGAGGAGCAGCTCGTCGCCCTCGGGACGAGGCACCGGCAGGTCGTACTGGCCGAACGAGCGCCGGGCCAGGTGGCCGAGCATCGAGCCGGCGGTCATGCCGAGCATCATCGGCCCGATCATGGCCATGAGCGGGCCGAGGAAGTTGGCCGGGTCGGCGCCGGCCGCCAACGGGTCGGAGGAGTCGGCCCCGGTGCCGGCCTCGGCGACGGGCGGGGTGAGCGAGGTGGCGAGGCGCTCGAACAGCGGCCGGTAGGCGTCGAGGCTCCGCTGGACCCACTGGGTGCGGGTGACGGGCACCACGGTGACGCCGAGGCCCGAGGCCGACGGCGTCAGGCCGCTGGCGTCGGCCACCTGGAGCTCGGCGACCCGGGCGAGCTGCTCGAGGCGGATGCGCTCCATCGGGTCGACGTTGGGCTCGGAGGCGCCACCGCTGGCGATGGACAAGGCGAGCTGCGCCGCCGCGTCCCAGCTCACCGGACCCTGCTGCTGGAGCATCTTGGCCAGGTCGCCGAAGAAGGGCAGGCCCTTGAACGGATCGCCCCCGAGTGGACCGGGATCGCTCACACGGGCATCGTAGAGCGATGGCCACCGTTGTCCTCACCGGCGCCGAGAGCGCCCTCGGGCGACGGGTCCGTGCCCGCCTCGCCGCCGATCCGGCGGTCACGGGCGTCGTCGAGCTCGACCTCGCCGACGGCCGGGCGCACCCCGCCGCCGAGCTGAAGGCGGTCCTCGAGGGCGCCACCGCGCTGGTCCACCTCGGGCGCACCGACGGCGCGGAGCTCGACGGCACGGGCGCCGGTGGGGTGGACGTGGAGGGCACCCGCCACCTGCTCGACGCGGCGGGCTCGGCCGGGGTCGACCGGGTGGTCGTGCTGTCCAGCGCCACGGTCTACGGCGCCTGGCCCAACAACCCGGTGCCGTTGACCGAGGAGGCCCCGCTGCGCCCGAACCCCGGGCTCGCCTACGCCACCCACAAGGCCGAGGTCGAGCGCCTCGCTCACGAGTTCGCCGAGGACCACCCGTCCGCGACCGTCGCGGTCCTCCGGCCCACGGTGGCCGTGGCCGAGGAGCGCACCGCCTGGCTGGCCCAGTCCCTCTGGAGCGGCAGCGGCCTGCGCCCGGGCGACGCCGAGGCGCCGAGCCAGTTCGTGCACCTCGACGACCTGGCCGCCGCCGTGGACCTCGCTCGCCGTGAGGGCCTGCGGGGTGCGTTCAACGTGGCGCCGGACGGCTGGATCAAGGCCGACGACCTGCGGGCCCTGGCCGGTCGGCTGCCGAACCTGCGCCTTCCCGAGCGGGTGGTGACGCGGGTGGCAGCGTGGCGATGGAAGTTCGGGCTCACGCCGACCCCACCGGGGGTGGTGGCCTACCTGGCCAACCCGTGGGTCGTGGCCAACGACAAGCTGAAGGCCGCCGGCTGGTCGCCCGAGCACACCAACGAGGAGGCCTACGTCTCCTCCCACCGGCCGAACGGCTGGGCCGCGCTGAGCGGTCGTCGCCGCCAGGAGATCGCACTCGCGGTCGTCGGTGCCGGCCTGCTGGGCTCGTTGGTGGCGGCCCTGCTGGTGGTGCGGGCGGCGCTGCGCCGCCGACGTCCGCCGGCCTGACCCGGATCGCCGACCGCCGCTCGTCGCCCCACCGGTCGAGCGCGGTCCTGGCGCGACACGGGTCCTCCTGTGGCGAGGCGACGCCGGCGCTCAGGTCCGTTCGGCGAGGGTGGCGATGCAGAAGCCGGGCTGACCGGCGCGCCGGTAGGCGATCAGCACGACGTCGCCCGGTTGCTGCTCGCGGAGGTGCACGACGAGATCGGCCATCGAGGTCACGCGGGTCTCGCCCACCGCGGTGATGACGTCGTCGACCTCCAGGCCGGCCACGTCGGCCGGGCTGCCCTCGGTCACGGTGGCCACGCGGGCGCCGCCCGCCAGCTGGAGAGCGTCGGCCTCGCCGGCGGCGAGGTCGGACCCCTCGATGCCGAGCCAGGGGTGGTGGACCGCCCCGGTCAGGATGATCTGACCGGCCACGCGGCGAGCCGTGTCGATGGGCACCGCGAAGCTGAGACCCTCCCCCGCCGAGTCGGCGGGCGGGTCGGTGGAGATGCCGACGACGGCGCCGCGCCGGTCGAGGACCGGGCCGCCGGTGGCCGCGGGATCGAGGGGGGCGTCGGTCTGGATCAGCCCGTGGCGAGGCGGGTCGCCCCCGTCGTTCTCGAGCGTGCGACCGAGGGCGCTCACGATCCCCGAGGTGACCGCCGGCGGTTGTCCGGCCGTGGTCGCCGATCCCACCACGAGGGCGGGCTGGCCGACGCTGAGGTCCTCGGCGCTGCCGAGGACGGCACTGTCGAGCCCGGTCGCCTCGATCGAGAGCACGGCCACGTCGGTGAGCGGGTCGGTCCCGACGATGCGCCCGTCGGCCGCCCGGCCGCCGTCGAGGACGACCGCGATCCGCAGGCTGTGGTCGACCAGGTCCGCGCTGGTCAGCAGGTAGCCGTCGTCCCGGAACACCACGGCGGAGCCGAGGGTGGTGGTGGTCTCGGCGTCGGGGGCGTCCGAGGTCGGGGCCCGGGTGACCTCGAGGCGCGCCACCGCGGGGCGCACTGCGGCCGCCAGGGCCGCCACCGACGCCGGCGCGTCGGCGCCGGGTGGGGACGACACGGGCAGGGTGGAGGCCGGGATCGGCGCGACCCGCTCGACGACCTGTGTGCGGTTCACCTGGCGGTCGAGCCCGCCGGTGCCGGCCAGCACGCCCAGGGTCAGCGCGGCGCCGGCCACCCCGGAGACCGCACCGACGAGCCAGGACGACGGCGCTCGGCGCGGCGCCGGCGCGGCGGGCGCGGCCGGCGACACGACCGGGGGGCCGGGCGGGAGGATCGCGCCCGCACCGATCTCGGAGGGGTGTCGCCAGAGGCGGTCCTCGGGCGGGAGCGGCGGTCCCGACCCGCCCCCGTCCTCGTCGGGCCCCTCCGGCGGCAACATGGCGGCGACACTACCGACGGCACCCGTCGGTTGTCCGCGCGCGGCCGGCGCCCTCGGGGCCTGCGGTCCGGATACGGCGCAACCCGTCGATGCGGGTGGTGGCCCCGTAGTCTGTAGGACGTGGATGCCCCGACCGCCCTCGAGCCGCCCTCCCGTGGCGACGACTGGTTGGGGCTGACGCACGCCGCGCTGCCGGTGGGGACGGCCACCGACTGGGCCGTGCGCCCGGACTGCGGGGCAGTGGTGACCTTCTGCGGCACCGCCCGCGACCACGCCCCCGGCCGCCCCGGCGTCACCGAGCTCGAGTATGAGGCCTACGAGGAGCAGGTGGTGCCCCGCCTCGCCGCCATCGCCGACGAGGCCCGGCGGCGCTGGGACCTCGGTCGGTTGGCCCTGCTGCACCGGGTCGGCCCGGTGGCCGTGGGCGAGACCTCGGTCGTCGTGGTGGCCTCGTCCGGCCACCGACCCGAGGCCTTCGCGGCCGCCCGCTTCGCCATCGACCGCCTGAAGGCCACTGTCCCGATCTGGAAGCGAGAGGCGTGGGAGGGTGGTGAGGACTGGGGCCTCGACGCCACGCCCCTCGAGTCCGCCGACCCCGACACCGCCCCACCCGACGCGCTGTCGGGCCCCCCTCACGCCGGCGCCGCCCGCGCCCCCTCCGAGACCTCCGCCTGAACAACCAGCGAAAGACCCATGGGAAACCTCCTCTTCCTCCTCATCGCCGTCGTGTTGTCCGCCATCGGCATCCTCATCGTGTGGGCCCGCCACCGCGGGCCCTCCGGCGTGTACCACGGGGTGGACTCGTTCTCCGAGCAGATGAAGGCCATCGCCCCCCAGGACCAGCCCGGGGTGCCCCGAACCAGCGGGCCTGAGGGCCCGGACACCGGGCGGTAGACCCCCTGGCCCGCGACCTGGCCATCGACCTGGGGACGGCCAACACCCTGGTCTACGCGCGCGGGCAGGGCATCGTGCTCAACGAGCCCTCGGTCATCGCCCTCAACAACCAGACCCACGAGGTCCTGGCCGTCGGCTACGACGCCTGGCAGATGATCGGGCGCACCCCCGGCCACATCGTCGCGGTGCGGCCCCTGCGCCAGGGTGCGATCACCGACTTCGACATCACCCAGCGCATGATCCGGCTCGTGCTCCAGCGGGTGGGTGTGAACCGCTTCAACCGCCCCCGGGTCGTGATCTGCGTGCCGTCGGCCATCACCGCGGTCGAGCGCCGGGCGGTGACCGAGGCGGCGCGCCGGGCCGGCGCAGCCGAGGCGCAGCTGATCGAGCAGCCCATGGCCGCCGCGATCGGCGCGAACCTGCCCATCAACGAGCCGGTCGGCTCCATGGTCATCGACATCGGCGGCGGCACCTCGGAGTCGGCGATCCTGTCGCTCGGCGGGGTGGTGGCCCTCCAGGCGGTGCGGGTGGGCTCGTTCGACATCGATGCCGCCATCACGCAGTACATCCGCCGCGAGTACGGCATCGCCATCGGCGAGCAGACCGCGGAGAAGATCAAGATCACCATGGGGTCCGCGTACCCCACCGCGGACGAGTTCAAGGCCGAGGTCCGCGGCCGTGAGCTGATGAGCGGCCTGCCCAAGACCGTGATCCTGTCGCCCGAGGAGGTGCGGGCCGCGATCGAGGAGCCGGTCAGCGCCATCATCGACTCGGTGGTGGCCTGCCTCGGCAACGCACCCCCCGAGCTCGCCCAGGACCTCATCGTGCAGGGCATCCACCTCGTCGGCGGCGGGGGGATGCTGCGGGGCCTCGCCCAGCGCCTCACCGACGAGACCGACGTCTTGGTCCGCCTCGTCGACCTACCCCTCGAGTGCGTGGCCCTCGGCGCCGGCCGCTGCATCGAGTCCTACGAGGCCCTCAAGGTCATGTTCATGGAGGACAACACCCGGCGCTGACCCGGTGGCGCACGTCACTGACGGGTCACCCGTGGGAGCGCGCCCCAGGGAGGGGCGCGCTGTGCGACGCTCGATGCGTTCGGACGAAGTAGGGTGCGCCCCTGTTGGGCCGGGTGGGCGAGAGGTCCGGGAAGGGGGAGCGCCGGTGTCATTGCTGCAAGTCGACGACGTGAGTGTGCGCTTCGGTGGCGTGGTGGCCCTCGACCGCCTCAGCTTCCACATCGAGGAGGGTCGGATCTGCGCCCTCATCGGGCCCAACGGCGCCGGCAAGACCACGCTGTTCAACTGCGTCAGCCGGCTGTACCAGCCCACCGAGGGCCACATCACCTACGACGGCCGCGACCTGCTGAAGATCCCGGCCCACGCCATCGCGGCCAACGGCATCGCCCGCACCTTCCAGAACCTGGCCCTGGTGCCGTCGCTGTCGGTGCTCGAGAACGTCATCATCGGCGGCCACAGCCAGACCCGGGCCAACTTCTTCACCTCCGCGTTCCGGATGCCCTGGGCGGCCAAGGAGGAGAAGGTGGAACGGCGCAAGGCCCTCGACGTGCTCGGCCGCCTCGACCTCGCTCGCTACGCCGACGCCCCCGCCGCCGGCCTGCCCTACGGCACCCTGAAGCGCATCGAGCTGGCCCGGGCCCTCATGTCCGACCCGAAGCTGCTGATGCTCGACGAGCCCGCCACCGGCCTCACCCACGCCGAGGTCGACGAGCTGGCCGGCCTGGTCCAGCGCCTGCGCGACGAGTTCGGGCTCACGATCCTGCTCGTCGAGCACCACATGGCCATGGTCATGAGCATCTCGGAGTGGATCGTGGTGCTCGACTACGGCTCCAAGATCGCCGAGGGCCTGCCGGAGCAGATCAAGGACGACCCCAAGGTGATCGAGGCCTACCTCGGGAGCTCGGTGTGAGGCGGGAGATCTGATGGCGCTGCTCGAGGCGCAGGGGGTCGAGGCGGGCTACGGCCTGGTCCAGGTGCTGCGCGGCCTCGACTTCCACGTGGACGAGGGCGAGGTGGTCGTCATCCTCGGCGCCAACGGCGCCGGTAAGACCACCACCATCCGGGCCATCACCGGGATGATCCCGGCCAAGGGCACGATCACCGTGGACGGGAAGTCGATCGTGGGCAAGCGCCCCGACGACATCGTCCGTCGCGGCCTCGCCCATGTGCCCCAGGGCCGGGGCACCTTCGTCGACCTCACGGTGGAGGAGAACCTCCGACTCGGTGCCTACGTCCGCAAGGACGACGAGATCGAGGCCGACATCGAGCGCTGGTACGAGACCTTCCCCCGCCTGGCCGAGCGCAAGGAGCAGGCCGCGGGCTCCATGAGCGGTGGCGAGCAGCAGATGCTGGCCATCGCCCGCGCCGCGCTGTCCCGGCCCCGGTTGCTGCTGCTCGACGAGCCGTCGCTCGGCCTGGCGCCGATCGTCACCGCCGAGCTGTTCGAGCAGCTCGGCGAGCTCAACCGCACCACCGGCACCGCGCTGCTGGTGGTCGAGCAGAACGCCAACCTGGCCCTCGAGATCGCGCAGCGGGCGTACGTGCTCGAGACCGGGACGATCGTGGCCAGCGGCACCGCCGACGAGATGCGCACCGACGAGTCGGTCCGCAAGGCCTACCTCGGGTACTAGGAGGAACCGGTGGAGCTCTTCCTCGAGCGCTTGATCGTGGGCATCGGCCGGGGGTCGATCTACGCCCTGCTGGCCCTCGCCATCGTGCTCATCTTCCGCAGCACCGGCATCTTGAACTTCGCCCAGGGCGAGATGGCCATGTTCTCGACCTTCGTGGCCTGGACCTTCCAGGACAACGGGGCCAACGTCTGGGTCTCGATCCTGGCGGCCATGCTGCTGTCGCTGCTCGGCGGGGCGCTCATCGAGCGGGTGATCATCCGGCCGGTCGAGGGCGGGTCGCCGCTCAACATCGTGATCGTCACCGTGGGCATGTTCCTGGCCTTGAACGCGCTCGCGCAGTGGATCTGGGGCACCGACGCACGGACCTTCGCCGATCCCTTCCCCAACGAGGCCTACGACGTCGTTGGCGTGAGCATCGACGCCGACCTGCTCGGCCGCCTCGCCGCCCTCGTCGTGGTCGCCTTCGTCCTCTACCTGCTCTTCCAGAAGACCAAGCTGGGCCTCGGCATGCGGGCGGTCGCCTCCAACGCCGAGTCCAGCGGCCTCGTCGGCATCCGGGTCGGGCGCATGCTGATGATCGGCTGGGGCCTGGCCGCCGCGCTCGGCGCACTGGCGGGTTGCCTCACCGCGGCCCGCAACACGCAGTTCGACACGAACTTCATGATCCAGGTGCTCGTGTTCGCCTTCGCGGCCGCCACCCTCGGCGGTCTCGACAGCCCGCTCGGCGCCGTGGTCGGCGGCATCATCGTCGGGGTCGTGCAGGAGATGCTCGGCGCCTACGTCGGCTTCGTCGGCACCGACCTGCGCGACGGTGCCGCCTTCGTGATCATCCTCGTGATCCTGCTGGTCAAGCCCAGCGGCCTGTTCGGCAAGCAGACGGTGGCCCGGGTATGAGCGAGATCCCGAAGGGGCCCCGAGGGACGAGGGGCAGGCGAGCATGACCGAGGAGAGGCTCATGGAGGAGCCGCCCGAAGCCCCGTGGGCCGAGGAGACGCCGCACCCCGAGCCGGCCGCCACGCGCAACTGGAAGATGCTCGGGCTCAAGGCCGCCGGCGTGGTGGTCGCGGCGATCGTCCTCTACCAGCTCCCGCTCTACTACCAGGAGTTCCGGGTCCGGCAGTTCAACGAGGTCATCTTCCTCTCCGTGGCCGTGCTCGGCCTCGGCCTGCTCACCGGGTTCAACGGCCAGATCTCGATCGGCCACGGGGCCTTCTTCGGGATCGGGGCCTACACCACCGCGATCCTGGTGGCGGACCACGGCTGGTCCTATCTCGCCACCATCCCGGTCGGCGCCCTCATCGCGTTCTTCGTCGGCGCGCTCGTGGGGGTGCCCGCCCTGCGCATCAAGGGCCTCTACCTGGCCCTCACCACCTTGGCCTTCGCCACCACCTTCACTCTGGTGATCAAGAAGTTCTCGTCGGTGACGGGTGGGACGCAGGGCAAGGTGGTGCCCCGCTTCCAGGTGCCGAGCTGGTCGAACCTCACCAACGACCAGTTCATCTACTACCTGCTGCTGATCATGGCGGTGGTGCTGTTCGTGCTGGCCCGCAACCTGGTGAAGAGCCGGGTGGGCCGGGCCCTCATCGCCGTCCGCGACAACGAGGTCGCCGCCGAGGTCGTCGGCGTCAACCTGGCCGCCTACAAGGTGATGACGTTCGGCCTGAGCGCCGCGCTCGCCGGCATCGCGGGCTCGATGTCGGTGATCAACACGCCGTTCGTGGACGCCAACTCGTTCACCATCACCAAGTCGATCGAGCTGCTGGCCGCCCTCGTCATCGGCGGCGCGGCCACCATCTTCGGCCCGATTGTGGGCTCGTTCTTCGTGGTCTTCGTGCCCGAGTTCTCCCAGGACGTCAACCCGGCGCTCAGCCAGGTCATCTACGGCGGCCTGCTGATCGTGCTGATGCTGGTCCTGCCCGGTGGCATCATCGGTGGCCTCAAGCGCCTGTGGGCCTTCGTCCAGCGCCAGGTGCGACGCCCCGCGGCCACCCCGACGCCGCCCCCGCCCCCGGCGGCGACCGAGGCCCCATCGGCCTCGGCGACCTGAGCCCCTTCTCCGACAACGACCCCGATCCCCAACCAGGAGGACCCTGATCATGACCACCCGGACCCGATGGGGGCGCTGGCTCGCCCTCGTCCTCGCGATCGTGTTCGTGGCGGCGGCCTGCAGTGGCGGCGGCCGTGAGGACTCGGGGGGCGACTCGGGCGGCAGCGACGACACCAGCGCGTCGGGCGAGGAGGCGGGACCCCTCACCATCGACACCGCCAACTGCACCACCAGCCCGACCGAGCCGGCGCCCGACGGCGAGGTGACCTTCGGCACGAGCGTGCCGCAGTCGGGCCTGTTCGCGGCCTTCTCCAAGATCGCCGAGGGCTACAACGCCTACTTCGACTACCTGAACAGCGAGGAGGGCGGTGTCGACGGTCGTGAGGTCAGCGTCGAGGTCACCGACGACGGCTACGAGTCGGGCCAGACCGTGTCGAACGTCCAGCAGCTGGTCCAGCAGGACCAGGTGTTCGGCATCTTCAACGTGGTCGGCACCCCGAACAACCTCGCCATCCGCGACACCCTCAACCAGGACTGCATCCCGCAGCTCTACGCCGCCACCGGCGCGGCCCTGTGGGGCAACCCCGACGAGTACCCGTTCACCATCGGCTCGCTGCCGACCTACGCCACCGAGATGGGCGTGTTCGTGGACTACCTCGAGGCCGAGAACCCCGACGCCAAGGTCGCCATCCTCTTCCAGAACGACGACTTCGGCGCCGAGTACGTCGACTCGTTCGAGGCCCTCACCGAGGGGACGGAGATCACCGTGGTCACCGAGGAGAGCTACGAGCCCTCCGACAGCGACGTCGACAGCCAGATCACCTCGATCGCCAACAGCGGCGCCGACACCGTGGTGCTCGCCGCCACCGCCCTCAAGTGCCCGCAGGCCCTCGACGCCCTCCAGGCCCAGTCGGGCTTCGACCCCGAGACGGTGTGGCTCAGCCAGACCTGCACGTCCTCGACGGTCATCGGCCTGGCCAGCCCCGGCGCCGCCGACGGCGTGCTCTCGGCCATCTACCTGAAGGACCCGGCCGACCCGCAGTGGGACGACGACCCGGCCATGGTGGAGTTCCAGGAGCAGGGCCAGGCCCACGGCCTGTCGGCCGAGCAGGTCGAGGACGGCGTGGTCGGCATCGGCTGGACCTTCGGCCAGCTCCTCGCCGAGACCATCCGCAACACGCCGGAGCTCACCCGGGAGAACATCATGCAGAGCGCCTACAGCCTCGACGGCGTCGAGGTCGGCCTGCTGCTGCCCGGGGTGACGTTCACCACCAACGGCGCCGAGGACCCGTTCCCGATCGAGACCCTGCAGATCGGCCAGTACAACGGCGAGTACTTCGACTTCGTGGGCGAGCCCATCGACCTCGAGGGCCAGAGCGGGGAGTTCACCCCCGAGGGCTGACGCCCTCCTCCGTCCGATCCGACGGGCCGCACCCCGCTCCACGAGCCGGGGTGCGGCCCGCCGGCGTTTTCAGCTCGACAAATCCTCGGCGGCCTGGCGGACCTGCCAGTCCCGGTCGGTGAGGGCCCGGGCCAGGGCCGCGTCGACCTCGGGACCCTCGAAGGGCGCGAGGGCGATCACCGCGCGCCGGCGCACCGTCGCCTTGTCGTCGGTGGCGGCGAGGATCGTGGGCAACGCGGTCTCGTCGCCTATGGCACCCAGGGCGGCGACCGCCGCCTCGCGGCAGAGCGCGTCGGGGTGGTCGGCGGCGATGCGGCAGAGGGCGTCCACCGCGCCCGGCTCGGCCGGCTCGCGCTCGCCGCACGCCCACGCGGCGACCTCGACGACCGAGGCGTCGTCGTCGGCGAGGGCATGTAGCAGCGAGACCCCGGCACCGGGCTCGTGGGCCGCGACCTCCTCGGCCGCGCGGCGCCGCACTCCGGGATCGGGATCGTCCAGCGCGATGCGCAGGTCGCGGGCGGTGAGCACACCCAGGCGGCCGAGCGCGCCGAGCGCCGTGGCGCGGGTGCCGGGGTCCGGGTCCGACGTGAGGGCGCGGGCGGTCGCCTCGTCGCCCGTGTGCCCGGCGAGGGCCGCGTCGCGCCGTCGATTTCGCCGTCGTTCGCTCAAGATGTCCTCGTGCGCGCCCGATTGGGGTGTGTTCCCACACAGAAGGAGTACCACCGTGTCGCACATGGTGATCTATCGAACTGCTGACGGGCAGCCCGGCTACCACCAGACCGACGCCCTCGACGAGGCGGTCTCGTTCGTCGAGCACCTGCGCAACAGCGATGGTGTCGACCACGCCCGCATCTTCCGCATGGAAGAGGTGACCTTCGACTTCAAGCCGTACTTCAAGGTCGAGGTGGGCAACGAGGCCCCGATGGCCGCGGCCATGGCCCCCGCGCCCGCTCCCTCCCCGGAGCCCGCGGCGATGGCGGCGCCCTTCTCCGCCCCGGCACCGACCCCGCCGCCCGTCGACGAGCACAACTGGATGGACCTGCCCGTGGCGGAGGAGCCGGTCGAGGCGCCCGCGCTCGATCCCTTCGGTGCGGCCCCCGAGGCCGGGTCGCCGTTCGGCGAGCCCGTGATCGCCCCGGCCCCCGAGCCGGCGACCCCCATCTTCGAGACCATCCCGCCGCCCCCGCCGCCCCCCGCGATGGAGGACGACGCGGTCGGGAGCACCAACGGCATGGGCG
>CAZYPY010000064.1:14418-16760 GCA_964649545.1 uncultured Microthrixaceae bacterium
CCGCCGCCCCCCGCGATGGAGGACGACGCGGTCGGGAGCACCAACGGCATGGGCGCCCGGCGGGGTCTGTTCGGCCGCTGATCGTGGCGTGCGTCGGGCCGACGGGCCCGGCGCACGCGGTCAGCTGACCGCGCCTTGCAGCGCCCGGCTGATCGCAACCGCCAGGACGCCGGCGGCCGCGGCCAGGGCCAGACCGACCGCGACCACCACCAGCAGCACCCCGAGGGCCGAACGCACGCGCTGGGCCGCCGTCACCGGCGGCACGGCCTCGAGCGAGTAGGTCCCGGGCAGCGTCCGACGGCGGACGGCGCGACGAGGGACGACCCGGTCCGATCCGGCCGGTCGAGCAGGCGGGACGTGTGGGACCTCGCCCTCGGCCGGCCTCCTCGCGTACGGCGCAGGCCGCTCCGGGCGGGGCGTCGGCGGCCCGCCCGGGTCGCAGTCGCTCGCGACCCGCCGCGGGCGACCGCGGCGCGGTCGCTGTACGTCGTTTTTCGGTCGGCCGTGGCAGGCTGACCCGACGAGCCGACCGTGACGTTGCGCACGGCGGCCACCGCATCGCCGACCACCACCAGGCTGATCACGACCGTGGACACGAGAGACGACACCCTACCCGCCGCCCCCGACGCCCCCCTCGGCCCCGGCGGCGAGCTCGACGGCGGCGCCGCCACGCCCGTCGAGCCCGGTGACCGACCGCGCCGTCGGCGCCGTCGCCGGGTGTTGCGCGTGGTGCTCGCCGTCGTCGCGGGCCTGGCCCTGCTCGCGCTCGTGGCCTCGGTGTTCGTCCCCCTGCCCTACTACCTGATCGAGCCGGGTTCGGTCCGCGCCACCGAGTCGCTCGTCGAGGTGGGCGAGGGCGGCCCCTCGTACCCGGCGGAGGAGGGGGACATCTACTTCACCACGGTCTCCACCCGGCCGGCCCGCGCCCTCACTGCGTTCCTGGGGTGGCTCGACCCCGACACCCAGGTCGTGGACGAGGAGGTGGTCCTGGGAGACCAGACCGCCGAGGAGAACCGCCAGGTGAACCTGCAGATGATGGAGAGCTCGGTCGACGTGGCCGCCGAGGTCGCCTGGGAGCACCTCGGGTTCGACGTGGAGTCGGGGACGGGCGCCGTCGTGATGGGCGTCGCCCCGGACCTGCCCGTGGTGGACGCGCTCGAGCCGGGCGACGTGATCCTGTCGGTCGACGGTCACCCGACCGAGACGTCGGACGACGTGGTGGATCGCATCCAGCGCCGCGACCCGGGTGACGAGGTCGAGCTCGAGGTGCAGTTCGATCCGTCGACCCTGCGGGCGGCGGGACCGGGCGAGCACGGTGGTCGGGGTGGCGAGGACGAGCCCGACGGCGACGAGGACGGTGCCGGCGCCACGACCACGACCGCGCCCGCCGGGGACGAAGAACGCCCGGTGCGCACGGAGACGGTCGAGCTCGGCGCCCGCCCCGACGATCCTGCGCTGCCGCTGCTCGGCGTGCAGTTGGGCACGCGGGACCAGGTGGTCGAGCTGCCGTACCCCGTGTCGATCGACACCGGCCGTGTGGGTGGGCCCTCCGCAGGCCTCGCGTTCACCCTGGCGGTGCTCGACGTGCTCACCCCCGGTGAGCTCACCGGGGGCCGGCAGGTGGCGGTGACCGGCACGATCGACGGTCTCGGCAACGTCGGGCCCATCGGCGGCATCGAGCAGAAGGCGGCCGCGGTCCGTGAGCAGGGCGCCGACGTCTTCCTCGTTCCGGCGAGCGAGGCCGACCAGGCCCGCCGGCGCGCCGGTGACGTCGAGGTCGTCGGGGTCGAGACCCTCGACGACGCCCTGCGGGCCCTCGACCGCCTCGGTGGCAACGCCCTCGACCTCGAGCCACCCGAGGTGGATCAGCCCGGCGCCGCCTGAGCGGCCGTACGATCGGTGGCGATGCCCGTCACCGGCCCGCTCGATCCCGACCGCGTGGCCGCGACCGAGTTCGCCACGTCGTTCCGGGGCTACGACACCGCCGAGGTCCAGGCCTTCCTCGCGTCGGTCGCCGACGCCCTGCGGGCGGCGGACGAGCGTGAGCAGGCGCTGCGCGAGCAGCTCGGTCGGGCCGAGCAGGCGCTGCGCGACCTGCGGGAGTCGGCCGCGGCCGAGGTCGAGGCCGCGGCCGAGGAGGCCCGCCGCGAGGGTCGGGAGATGGTGGCCGAGGCCCAGCGGGTGCGCGAGCGCATGCTGGGGGACCTGGCCCGACGGCGCCGCCACGCCCGCCAGCAGGTCGAGCAGCTCATGGCCGGCCGCGAGCGGCTGCTCGAGGCCTTCGACGCCGCCCGCCACACCATCGAGGCCGCCACCGCCGACCTGCGCGGGGCGCTGCCGGA
>CAZYPY010000065.1:0-16319 GCA_964649545.1 uncultured Microthrixaceae bacterium
CGCACGATCGGGTTCATGACCTTCTCGGTGAAGCGGTCGGGGCGGACGTAGCGGGTGGTGGTGGTCATCTCGTTCCTCCGTAGAACCGAGAGCGCTGCTCTCTCTTTGGGCTGATCGCATCTTGACGGAGGTCGTGCCGAATGTCAAGAGCACTGCTCTCGTTTCGGTACACTGCTCTCATGACGACCGCCAGGGAACGCGCCCGTGCCGAGCTGACGCGGGAGATCAAGGAGTCGGCGCGCCGACAGGTCGCCGAGGTCGGGGCGTCGGCGCTCTCCCTACGGGCCGTCTCCCGCGAGCTGGGCATGGTGTCGTCGGCGCTGTACCGCTACTTCCCCAGCCGTGACGCCCTGCTCACCGCGCTGATCGTCGATGCGTTCGACGCCGTCGGTGCGGCGGCGGAGCAGGCGGAGGTCGCCGTCCCCGCCGCCCGGGGGTTCGAGACCCGCTGGGTGGCGCTGGGGACAGCCGTGCGGGCCTGGGCGGTCGCCTCGCCGCACGACTACGCGCTCGTCTACGGCAGCCCGGTCCCTGGCTACGCCGCCCCCACGGACACCGTCGACCCGGCCGCCCGCGTCAGCCTGGTGGCCTTGCGGATCGTCGCCGACGGCCTGGCCGCGGGCGACATCGACCCCACGCCGAGCGGACCGATGCCCCGATCCGTCCACGTCGAGATGGCCCAGCTGCGCGACACCGTGGCGCTCGACATCCCGGACGAGGTGCTGGCCCGCACCCTGCTGGCGTGGTCGGCGGTGTTCGGGGCCATCAGCTACGAGCTGTTCGGCCACCTCCACGGGATCGTCGAGGACCACGACGCGTACTTCGCCCACCAACTCCGTCGCACCGCCCACCTGATCCTCGGGGCCTGAACGGCGCCGCCAGGACGGGTACGCTCGCGCCACCTAGCGGGGAGGATCGATGAGAACGGTGCCGGTGGGGAGCGTCGGGCCGAAATCGGGTGCCTGCCCGGCGCGACGCTTGCGAACGCTCGCCGTGACGGGGGCCCTTGCCACCCTCGCCACGCTCACCCCGACCCCGGCACAGGCCGTGCGGCCGGCCCCGCCGACCGTGATCGAGGAATTCGGCTCGGCCGGCAGCAGCACCGAGCAGTTCTCGAACGCCCGGGGCGTCGCCGTCAACTGGCAGGGCGACCTCTACGTGGCCGACTGCGGCAACAACCGGATCCAGCACCTCACCACGACGGGCACGTTCCTCGACCGGTTCGGCACTGCGGGCTCGGGGAACGGCCAGTTCAACTGCCCGGTCGACGTGGCCTTCGCAGGGGACGGCACCCTGCTCGTGGTCGACCAGGGCAACCGCCGCATCCAGCAGTTCGAGGTCGACGGCGACTTCATCCGCGCGTGGCCGACGGGGACCTCCAGCGCGGGCGTCCCGTGGGCGGTCGACGTGGACGAGCAGGGCCAGGTGTACGTCACCGACGGCGAGCCCGGGACACAACGGGAGGTGTGCTACTGGGACTGGGGCAGCTGGGTCTGCGACTTCGAGTACGACCCGCCGTCCCCGCACAACAACAAGGTCCGGCGCTTCGCCGCCGACGGCACGCCCCTCGGGACGCTCAGCTCTGACTCCGCCAACTACGAGCTGCGGGGTCTGTGGATCACCACCGCCGGCCGGGCCCACTACGTGAGCAACGGGAGGGTCCGGGTCGTCGGTGTCACCGGCGGTCCGAGTGCCACCTACGGGACCGTCGGCTGGCAGGCCACGGACGTCGCCGTCGATCGCTTCGGGCACATCTGGGTGGCCGGCGGCAACAAGGTGCGAGAGCTCGACCAGGACGGGGCCCTGCTCTCGACCCGCGACCTCCAAGGAGCGTTCGGGATCACGGTGGATCGCGACCACGTGTACGCCACGAACGGCTACGGCGTCACCCGCTTCGGCATCGGTGCGCCGCAGACCTCGATCGTCGGTTCGGTCAACGCCGACGACAGCGGCGCCGGCGTCGCCGGTGCGCACGTCGTGGCCCTCCGGGCCGGCGACCTCGGCTTCGCCCAGGGCGCCACCACCGACAGCGCCGGCCGCTACCGCCTGGAGGTGGCGCCCGGGGAGTACCTGCTCCAGTTCTTCGACCCGACGGGGCGGTTCGGGTCCGAGTGGCACGCCAACCGGGCGGCGCCATCGAGCCTCGACCAGGTCGAGCGGGTCACCGCGGTGACGGGGACGGAGGTGACCGTCAGCGCCGGCCTGGCCCCGGAGATCGGCGCCATCCGCGGGCTGCTCCAGCGCAGCCCCATCGCGACCCTGGAGGGCGGGCTCGTGGTGGCGCTGCGCAACGGCGTCCCCGCAGGCATGGCCACCTCCAACAGCGGCAGCTACTACACCATCACCGGCCTCCGGCGCGGTCCGCACACCCTCGTCGGCCTCGAGCCGTCGGGTGGCTCGGTGCCCGAGTTCTACGACAACGCCGGCCACCCGGATGACGCGCGACCCGTCACGGTGTCCGGCGGTGGGCTCGGCGTCGTGGCCTCATTCTCGCTCGCCACGACGACCCCGTTGCCGAGCGACGGCACCGCCACCGGCACGGTCACCGAGGACGGCACCGGACAGCCGGTGCCCGGCGCCCTGGTCGTCGCGCTCCGGCAGAGCGACCTGCGCTTCGTCCGGGCCACCACCACGGCCGCCGACGGCACCTACGCCCTGTCGCTGCCCACCGGCTCCCACTACCTGCAGATCGCGACACCGACGGGGACGCACCGGTTCGAGTGGTTCGACGACGAGGCCGACCCGGCCTCGTTCGCCGAGCTCACACCCGTGTCACCCGGCACGGTCGCCGATGCAGCCCTCACCCCGAGCACCGGATCGATCCGGGGCACCATCACCGAGTCGGGCACCGGCGCGCCGATCGCAGGGGCGTGGGTGGTCGTCGGAGGCCCCACCCGGGCCCACGGCGCGATCACCGCCGCGGACGGCTCGTACACCGTGCCCGGGCTCGGCGCCGGCTCGTACACCGTGGTGGTGGTCGACCCGACCGCGGCCCACGAGCTGGAGTACCACTCGAACGCCTCGTCCCCGGCCGGGGCGACCCCGGTCGGCGTCACCGCCGCCCACGTCACGACGCTCGACGCCAGCCTCGACCCCACCTGACGCCGAATGGCGGCGCACGCCGGCGAGACAGGTGGGAGCATCGGGAATGCGCTTCTCGCTCTGGACCAACCTCAGCCAACCGTGGTCGGAGGCGGTCGACGTCGTCCGCCACGTCGAGGCCACCGGGTGGGACGGGGTGTACGTCGCCGACCACTTCATGGCCGACGCCGGCGGGCCCTTCCCGGCCGACCAGCCCATGTTCGAGGCCACCGCCGCGCTCGCCGCGCTGGCGGCGCTCACCGAGCGGGTGCGCCTGTCGGCCCTCGTGTTCGGCATCACCTACCGCCACCCCGCCGTGCTCGCGAAGTGGGCGGCGACCACCGACCACATCAGCGCCGGCCGCCTGCTCCTCGGCGTCGGTGCCGGCTGGCAGGAGAACGAACACGAGCAGTACGGGATCCCCCTCGGCCGCCCGGGCGAGCGCGTCGAGCGCTTCGAGGAGGCGTTGCGCATCCTCCGGGGCCTGCTCGACGACGAGACGACGACGGTGGAGGGCGAGCACTACACGGTGCGCGAGGCGGTCGCGTACCCCAAGCCCGTGCAGCCCAGGCTCCCGATCCTCGTCGGCGGCAAGGGGCCCCGCATGCTCGGCGTGGTCGCCCGAAACGCCGACGAGTGGAACATGTGGTCGCTGCCGCCCGAGCTCGCCACCAAGCGGGACGAGCTCGACCGGGCCTGCGAGGCCAACGACCGCGACCCCGCGTCGATCGCCACCTCGACGCAGGCCCTGTTCGTGGTGCTCGAGAGCAACGACGAGGCCGAGACCTGGCTCGAGATGCTGAAGGCCCGGCCGTGCGTCGCCGGCACCCCGGACCGCATCGCCGAGAGCGTGGCCGCCTGGCGCGACGCCGGCGTCGACGAGCTCATCGTCCCGGACTTCACCCTCGGCGCCGGCGCCCAACGGATCGAGGCCCTCGACAAGATCATCGAGCAGGTGGCGCCCCACTTCCGCTGACCCGGGCCCTCCCCAGGGTCCGCCCCGCCGGCTGGCTCGCACCGCGGGCGGCGCCAGGGACCCCGGGATCTGTTGGTGATCCACCCCCGATCCGGGGGAAAATCACCAAGAAATGCGGTGGCTACGCGGGTAGGTTCGCGTGCCCTTTCGCCGACCGGCCGCCACGGCGGCCAGGAGCACCGCCGCATGTCGCCCGACGACGCCGTCGTCAGCCTGGACCAGGAGCGTGGCGCGCTCGCGCGCGCCCGGCGGGCGGTGGAGGCCAAGCTCGCGACCTTCGAGGCCATCCGGGCCGACGACAGCGGCGCCGACGCCCTGAGCGACGAGTACGTCGCCGCCGTCGTGCGCGGCGCGGTGGAGAAGCTCCAGCAGGACCTCGTCGTGTTCGGCCGCATCGACGACGACCACGCCTGGCGGGTCGGCCTCTACGGCATCGACGAGGGCGGCGAGCAGCTCGTGGTCGACTGGCGCGCGCCGTTCGCGACGCGGTTCTACCAGGCCACCTTCGACGAGCCCGAGGGGCTGGACCGGCGCGTCAGCTACGTGGGCTGCATCGACGACCTGTTCGTCGAGGAGTTCACCACCGGTCTCGTGACCGGGTCGTCGCCGCTGCTCACCGAGCTGTCACGGGAGCGAGGCACGACGATGCGCGCCGCCGTCGCGACCCTGCAGTCCGAGCAGGACGCCCTCGTCCGCCTCGACCCCCGGGAGCGGCTGGTGTTGCGCGGCGGGCCCGGCACCGGCAAGACCGTGGTCGGCCTCCACCGGGCGGCGTGGCTCGTCTACAACGACAACCGCATCGCCGCCGAGCGGATCCTCGTGATCGGCCCGAGCGACAGGTTCCTGCGCTTCGTCGCCACGGTGCTGCCCACGCTGGGCGAGGCCCGGGTCACCCAGACCACCTCCGACCGCCTCCTCGGCCCGTCGACGCCGGCGGGCAGCGACCCCCGCTGGCTCGGGGTGCTCGAGGCGCTGGAGGACCACCTGCTGCGCCCCCAGGAGGTGCGGGTCGGCCACCTCGGCGTCCCCGCCGACGACGTGGAGGCGCTCGTCGCCCGCCTGCGCGACCGTCCCATCCCCTGGCGAGACAAGCGCAAGGTGTTCGTCGACAACCTCACCCGCCGCCTCCAGCAGCGCCGCAAGACGGTGACGCGGGCCGAGGTGAACGCCGCGGTCGCCGACGTGTGGCCCTCGGTCACGGCCAAGGCGGCGTGGGCCAAGCTGCGCAGCCGGGCCGCCCTCGCCGAGCTCGGCGCGCCGGCCGACCTGGTCGACGCCTGGTTCGCCGCCGGCCGGGAGGACGGCGCCCTCTTCGACGAGGTCCGGGCCCGGTTCGAGGGTGTGCCCCTGCGCTACGGGCACGTGATCGTGGACGAGGCCCAGGACCTGACCTTCTTCCAGCTGCGGGCGGTGCTGCGCCGCGGCGACGGGCTCACCCTCGTCGGCGACGACGCCCAGCGCTCGAACCCGGCGGGCATCGGGCTGGTCGCGGCGGCCGCCGAGCTGGGCACCCCGCTGGCCACCATGGACACCGCCTACCGCATGTCCGCCGAGATCGCCGAGTGGCTGAACGCCCACGCCGAGCGCACGGGCATCGAGGCCGTCCGCCTGGTCGGCATCCGCCCCACCGACACCCCGGTCCGCGAGCTCGACCGGTCCGCCGGCACCGACCCCGACGCCCTCGCCGCGGCGCTGGGCGAGCGCTGGCACAACGTCGCCGTGATCCGTCGCGGCGAGGTCTGGGAGCACAAGGGCGTCGAGTACGACGCCGTCGTGGTCGACGCCGCCGGCCTCACCCCCGCAGAGGTCTACCTGGCCGCCAGCCGAGCCGCCCACGAGCTCGTCGTCGTGCGCTGAGCGGGTGGCCGGCCGCGACGGGTGAGCGTCGCAGGCCCTGGCGAACCCGCACCGGTTAGCCTCGCGCTGGAGGACGAGCCCATGGCGGGTGCCAGCGATGGCGGCAGGACGGGGCAGCGGCGGCGGTGGACGGCTGCATCCGTCGCGGTCGCCCTCGTGGTGACCCTGCTCGTCACGAGCTCGTCCCCCGCCACCGCCGCGCCCCCGGCGCTCGCCGCGACCTACGGCGCCACCACGCTCGGGCCCGGGGACCTGCGCGACCCCACCGCCGTGGCCGTCGGCACCGACGGGCTCGTCTACGTGGCCGATCTCGGCCTCGACGCCGTCCTCGTGTTCGACCGCGACGGCGTCTACCAGCGCCAGTGGGCGGTGACCGACCCGAACGCCCTGGCCATCGCGCCGTCGTCCGGCCACGTGGTGACCCTGCGGACGGCGTCGTGCACGGTGACGGAGTTCGACCCCATGGGTACGACCGTTCGGTCGTTCGGCGCCTGCGGCTCGACGAGCGGGACGATGAGCAACCCCACCGGGGTGGCGGTCGCCGCCGACGACTCCGTCTACGTCGTGGACTCGGGTCACGACAAGATCCAGCAGTACACGCCTACGGGGACCGTCGTCCGCACCTGGGGGTCGAGCGGCACCGCCAACGGTCAGTTCCGGAGCCCGGTGGCCATCGCCCGGGCCGCGGACGGGTCCGTCCTCGTCACCGATCGCACGCGCGACGACGTGCAGGTCTTCACCGCCGACGGCACCTTCCTTCGCAAGTGGGGCGCCACCGGCAGCGGCGACGGCTTGTTCCAGGAGGTCAGCGGGATCGCCGCGGCGCCGGACGGCTCGGTCGTCACGGTCGACCTCGGCACCACGACCCTTCCGCCCCAGGTCCAGCGCTTCACCGCCGACGGCACCTTCCTCGACCGGTGGGGCAGCCGCGGCTCGCTGGTCGGCGAGCTCGACGGTGCCCGCGGGGTCGCCGTCGGCCCGGACGGCGCGATCTTCGTGGTCGAGGGCACCAACCTGCGGGTGCAGCGCTTCGGGACCGACGGCACGCCGACGGCTCGGTGGGGGTCGTACGAGGTGCCGGGCCGCCTGCGGGCGCCACGGGGTGTCTCCGTCGACGCCGGCGGCCAGGTGGTCGTCGCTGACGAGGGGGCCGAGACCGTCCAGGTCTTCACCGCCGGTGGGACCCTCGCCGACACGTGGTCGGCCACCGACGGCCCGAGCGGGTCGCTGCTCGACCCCTGGGACACCGCGATCGAGGCGGACGGTGACGTGCTCGTCGTCGACCGGGGCCACGACTGGATCCAGCGCTACGACGCCGCCGGGACACCGGCCGGCGGCTGGGGCGGCACCGGGACCGGTGACGGGCAGTTCACGGACCCGATCGGCATCGCAGTGGGCCCCGACGGCGAGGTGTTCGTGTCGGACGTGGGTGCGAAGCGGGTGCAGCAGTTCCACCCCGACGGGACCTTCGTCCGCTCCTGGAGCACGGTGACGAGCACGGGCAACGTCTTCACCCCGGGTGGCCTCGACCTCGACGCCGCGGGCGAGGTGTACGTGGCCAACACCGGCAACCAGCGGGTCGAGGTCTTCTCGCCCACGGGGACCTACGTGCGGCGCTGGGGCGCCAGCGACCTGCAGGGCCTCACCGTGGACCGAGCCGCGGGCGTGGTCTACACCACCAACTGCACGAGCCGCCGTCTCACCCGCACCGACCTCAGCGGTGCCGCCGCCCTCACGCTGCCGGTGACGGGCTGCCCGGTGGACGTCGCCGCGCGAGGCGACGACGTGTACGCCGCGGAGCAACCCGGCTTCCCGGGTGCCCGGGTCGAGCGCTACGCCTACCCGCCCGGCGGTGGGCTCGACATCGCGCTCACCGTCGACCCCGGGGCGCGCGTGGTCGGCAGCCCCCTCCAGTACCACGTGACCCTGGTCAACACCGGGTCGGTCACCCTCTCCGGCGTGACGCTGGCCTCCACCGCGCTCCCCGACTGCGCCCGCGCCGTCGCCGCCCTCCCGCCGCGGGTCACCCGGGTGATCGACTGCTCGTACGTCCCCGTCGCCGCCGACGTCGGGGTGTTCGCCGCCACGGTCTCGGTCGACACCGACCAGACCGATGCGGTCGGATCGAACGAGGTGTCGGTGCAGGTGAACGGCGCCGCCACCGCGACCACCCTGCGGTCGTGGCACGCGTCGCCCACGGGCCTCCCGGACGGCGATCCGATCGGCGCGCGGACCACGGCGACCACGCCCGGCATCGCGGTCGGCCCCGACGGCGACGTCTACGTGGCGGGGACGCGCGCCTATCCCGCCGCGGCGCGGGTGATGCGGTTCGACGGTGACGGCGGCTTCGAGAGCCAGTTCGGCGAGCCGGGCACGGCCCCCGGCGAACTGGGTCGCCCGAACCGCCTGGCGGTGGGCCCCGACGGCGAGATCTACGTCGCCGACTGCGACAACGCCCGGATCCAGCGGTTCACCGCGGCCGGCACCCTCGACCACACGTGGATCGAGGAGCGCACCCCGTCCAGCCGAGTGACGGCCTGCTCACCCGCCGATGTCGACGTCGCCGCGGACGGCCGGGCCTTCGTCGCCGACAGTGCCAACGACCGCATCGCGGTGATCGACGGCGACACGCTCACCACGGCGTGGGGCGGACCGGGCACCGGCGACGGCCAGTTCACCAACCCGACCGGGGTGGCGGTGGCGCCCGACGGCTCGGTGTACGTCCTCGATGCCGGCAACAAGCGGGTGCAACGCTTCAGCCCCGCCGGGGTGTTCCTCGCCCGTTTCGGCTCGTCGGGATCGGCCCTCGGGCAGTTCTCGAACCCCGCCGCCATGGACGTCGACGCCGACGGCAACGTCTACGTGGCCGACTGGGGCTCGTCGGCCACCCGCCGGGTGCAGGTCTTCACCGCCGAGGGCGTCCTGCTGGTCTCGTTGCCGATCGCGACGACCGAGCTCGCGGTCGGCCTCGACGCCGGCGGCTCCGCCCACCTCTACGCCTATCCGTCGTCGAGCCCGTCGTCGTCCACGCCCCTCGGCCTCGTCCGCGAGTTCGTCGTGGCCGCCGGACCCGTCGCCCGCGTGGCGCTCGCCGCCGATGCCACCCAACTCCGCGTGGGCCAGTCGGCGAACTTCACGGTGACGGTCGACAACATCGGCACGGTGCCGCTGACCGGCGTCACCGTCGACACCGGCGGGCTCACCGGCTGCACGAGCCCGGTCCCCGACCTCGCCGTCGGAGGCAGCCGGACGGTCACGTGCTCGGCGACCGCGACCGTGGACCACGTCGGCCGCCACCACCTCCGCGCCATCGTCGACACCGGGGAGACCCCACCCTCCTCGAGCACCGCGCTGGCCGTGCAGGTGCTCCGTCCCACCATCGCCCACTTCGGCGGCGCCGGCTCGGGCGACGGGCAGCTGCGCGATCCCCAGGGCATGATCGCCAACTGGCGGGGCGACCTCTACGTGGCCGACTGCGGCAACGACCGGGTCGTCCACTACGGCACGGACGGGACGGTGCTCGGCACCATCGGCAGCTCGGGCCCGGCGATCCCCGGACGCTTCGACTGCCCCGTCGACGTGGTCCTGAACGCCGACGGCAACCTCCTCGTGCTCGACCAGGGTCACCACAACGTGCAGGAGCTCACGCCCGACGGCACCTTCGTGCGCTGGTTCGACACCCGCACGACCGCGCCCGGCCTCCCCTGGGCGATCGACGTCGACGAGGCGGGGACCATCTACGTCACCGACGCCGAGAGCGAGACCTACACGTACGAGGACTACTTCGACGGCTGGGGCTGGACCTGCTGCGTCACCATCACCCACCCGCCCTCGGGAAACAACCTCGTCCGCCGGTTCGCCGCCGACGGCACGTTCCTCGGCGAGTGGGGCGGCTACGCCGATCGCTACCAGCTGAGGGGCCTCTGGGTCACGGGCGACGACCTGTTCCTGGTCGATGACGGTCGAGTCCGCGTGAACAGCCTGCTTGGCCAGGAGGCGGCCAGCCTGTCCGGCGCCCCGAACGCTCGCGACGTCGCGGTCGACCGGTTCGGGCACGTGTGGGCGACCGGGAGCGGCTACGTGCGTGAGCTCACCGAAGGCGGCCAGCTGCTGGCCGAGTACGCCGTCCCGGGAGCCACCGGGATCGCGGTGGACCGCGACAACGTCTATGTGACCAACGGGGACCGGGTCACCAAGATCGGGATGGGGACGCCGCTCACCGCCCTGGCCGGGTTCGTCACCGACTCCTCGACCGGCGACCGCGTCGGGGGTGCCTTCGTGGCGGCTCTCCGCGCCAGCGACCTGTCGTTCGTGCGGGGAGCCGTGGCCGACGAATCGGGCTTCTACCGCATGGACGTGCCCGCCGGGACCTACCTGCTGGAGTTCGTCGACCCGACCGACCGCCACCGCTTCGAGTGGTTCGACGACAAGGTGAACCCCGCCTCGCTCGACCTGGTGACGCGGGTGACGGTGGCGCCGAGCGAGGAGCGACGGGCCAACGCCGCCCTCAACTCGACCCGCGGCACCATCAGCGGCCTGGTGAGCCGTTCGACGAACACGCCGAACGCCACCACCTGGGTGATCGCCCTGCGCAACGGGACACCGGCCGGCATGGCCTCACGGACCGGGAACGGGACCTACACGATCGGAGACCTCCGCGCCGGCGCCTACACGTTGGTGTTCCTCGACCCCTCGGGACGCGCCCGACCCGAGTTCTACAACGACGCCCCGACGCCGCTCGGGGCCGTCTCGATCGCGATCGCCGGCACCGGCGACACCTCGACCGCGCACGGTGGCCTGGCCTTCGAGACCGGCCCGACGCTCGTCGGCACCGCGACGGGCACGGTCACCGACGAGGCGTCGGGCGATCCGTTGACGGGCGCGCTCGTCGTGGCCATGCGGGCCAGCGACCTGTCCTTGGTGCAGGCGACGACCACGGGCCTGGACGGCACGTACTCGCTGCCACTGCCCGCCGGCGATCACTACCTGCAGATCGCCGATCCGACCGGCGACCATCGATCCGAGTGGTACGCGGACCAGCCCGCCCCGGCGAGCTTCTCGGTGCTGACGACGGCGCACCCCGGCGGAACGTACGACGCCGCCCTCGCGCCCACCACCGGTCGGATCGCCGGCCGCGTCACCGAAGCCGGTGGTGGCGCGCCCATCGGCGATGCGTGGGTGGTCGCCTACGGGGCCGGAGGCACGGTGGCGACGAGCACGTCGGGCGACGGCCGGTACGCCCTCGACGGGCTCACCCCGGGCACCTACCAGGTGGTCGTGGTCGACCCTGCGGGCGCGCACCGGCCCGAGTACTTCGAGGATCGCCCTGGCCCTGACGGCGCCACGCCCGTCCCGGTGCCGGCTGGGGCCTCGGCCACCGTCGACGTCACCCTCGACGCCAGCTGACGGATCGGCCGGGGGCGGCCGCGGCCACGATCCGTCGTGACCTCGCGAACTACGGTGGTCGTCACCTCGCCTCACCTCGCCTCACCTCGCCTCGCCTCACGACGGACGACCCGGGAGCGGCCCCATGAACCAGTTGTCGTCCCGGAGCCACAGCGCTCGACGAGCGTTGGTCGCGATCGCGGTCGGGGTGTCCGCGCTCGTGATCGGCGACAACAGCGCCGGCGCCGACCTACTCTGCCGGCGGACCACCAGGTCACCGACACCACCGGGTTCACGCTCCTGAACTACGCGCCGTCGATCTCGAACGACGGGTCACGGTTGGTGTTCTCGTCCGACCGGGCGATCGCCGGCAACACCGCGGACAACCCGCAGATCTTCTCCTACGCCGTCGGCACGGGGACAACGACGAAGCTGACCGCCACGACCGGCGGCCGCAACGACAGTCCGTCGCCCTCGGCCGACGGGAGCCGGATCGCGTTCTCGTCCGACCGAAACCACCCTGGCGCCAACAACGCCGACGGCAGTCGCGAGCTCTTCCTGTACGACACGGTCGGCCCGACGATCACCCAGCTCACGAACTGGTTCGTCGGCTTCACCAGCAACCCGTCGATCTCGGCAGACGGGACCCGGATCGCCTTCGACTCCGTGGCCGATCTCACCGGCGAGAACGGGGACGAGAACAAGGAGATCTTCCTGCACGACACGACGACCGCGACGACCACCCAGATCACCGACACGACCGGTGGCGGCCAGAGCAACGTCGAGCCGTCCCTCTCCGCCGACGGCACGCGGATCGCCTTCTACTCGAACCGCAACATCGGAGGCGGCAACCCCGACGGGAACTACGAGGTGTTCCTCCACCAGACCAACGGCGGGACCACCACGCAAGTGACCAGTTCGACGGACGCCACCGGCGCCGAGGTGCCGAGGATCGCGGCCGACGGAACCCGGATCGTGTTCCAGTCGAAGGCCGACATCGGCGGCGGCAACCCCGACGGGGGCACCGAGATCTTCCTCTACGAGATCGCCGGGGGCACCACCACGCAGGTGACGTCGACCAGCGGCGGGGACGACAACCTCCACCCGACGATCTCGGCGGACGGCACCCGCATCGCCTACGCGTCCTACCAGGACTCACCCTCCGGCACGATCGGAAGGATCCGCGTGCACGACACGACGGGGCCGACCACCACCACCGTGGTCTCCTCCACCGACGGGGAGCGCCCGTGGATCTCCGCCGACGGCTCCCTGGTCGCGTTCTCCTCCGAACGCGACCTCGGCGGCGGCAACCCCGACCTGAACCGCGAGATCTTCCTGGCCACCTGCGGGCCCGCGCCGCGTCCGGACGCCGCCATCGGGACCGCGACGACCGGGCCGTTCAAGGGGAACGACGTGTACTCGGCCAGCGCCACGACGACCCAGACCAAGTCGGCCACGGTGGCGCGGGGGGCCACGAGGACGTTCCACGTGCAGGTGGGCAACGACGCCCCGTTCACCGACTCGTTGACGGTCAAAGGCGTCTCGGCGGGCGCCGCGGGCTACACGGTCACGTACTTCCGCGGGTCGACCAACATCACCGCGGCGGTCCAGGCGGGCACCTACGAGCTGGCCGAGGTGCCGCCGGGGGGCTCGGTGCTCCTGAAGGTCAAGATCAAGGCCGGCACGACCACCGCCCGGGGATCGACCCGTACCGCCACGGTGACCGTGCGCTCGTCCGCGGCGACGTCGGTCAAAGACGCCGTCCAGGCCCGGGCCACCCGCAGCTGACGACGGCGCGGGCGACGCCGCGGGGCGCTCGCCGCGATCATCGGTTCTTCCCGACGTCGGAGCCCGCCCTCCGAGGAGCAGGGGGACGATCCCGGCACTGGCCGATCGAGAGACCGACGCGATCGTGTCGACGGTCGGCGCATGCCGGTCCGCCCGTGCGAGGATCCGAGGGTGGACGAGACCCGGGTCGACCGCTGGCTGTGGGCGGTGCGCGTGCACAAGACCCGGTCCGCGGCCACCGACGCCTGCCGGGGCGGGCACGTGCGGGTGAACGGGCGGCCGGCCAAGCCCGCCACCCCGGTGAGGGTCGGCGACCGGGTGGAAGCGACGGTCGGTCAGCGCCGGCGCGTGCTCGAGGTGGCCCGGGTGATCGACAAGCGGGTGGGCGCCCCGATCGCGGCCGAGTGCCTGGTCGACCACACCCCACCGGACGAGCGACCGGCGGCGCTCACCGGCGGCGTCCCGGTCCGCGACCGCGGCGCCGGCCGCCCGACGAAGAAGGACCGCCGCCAGATGGAGCGCCACCGGCCCCGGTGAGCGCAGGCGGCCGGCGTCCTCGGCGCGACGGCAAGCTCAGCGCGAGAGGTCGCGGAGGAAGGGACCGGTGATCGCGAAGGTGACGCCCTCGTCCTGGATGCCGACGTAGAGGCTGCGCCGATCCGGCGAGAAGCAGACGCCGGTCAGCTCGCTGTGGCTCAGGGCGTTGCGTGCGAACAGCGACGTCCGACCGGACGCCGACACCGACAGGAGGTGCTGGTGGCCCCGGCCGTCCTCAGCGATCATCAGGCTGCCGTTCGGCCCGGCGGCGATGGTGTCCGGCCCGTCGGGCTGGTCGGCACCCGCCTGCCACGGCGACGGGTTGACGGGGAAGTACGCGTCGAGGCGCAGCGTCGAGCGGGCCGGGTCGTACGACCAGAGCTGGCCGTCGTGGGCGGCCCGGCTCCAGTCCGACGGGTCGGTGGTGCGGGCGAACGACGCCGTGAAGCGGACCTTGCCCCTGCTCCACCACATGCCCTCGAGCTTGCGGCTCCGCGTGATGCGACCGCCCTCGCCCTCGTGGCGGACCGGTTCGGATCGATCGGAGCGGTCGACGTAGGTGAACTGCCGGCGGATCGGGCCCTGCATGAGCGCCGACGGGTCCGAGACCCGCTTCCACGTCACGGGCAGTGTGGTCCCGACGGTGCGGTGGACCGCCAGGTCCTCGACCCCCGGCACCCGCAGCGCCTCGAGCACGCCGCCGTCGCGCAGGGTGTGGCGGGCATTCGGCAACGTCGTCGGGGTGAACCGGTAGAGCAGGCCGTTCGGCGCGGCCGCGTCCTCTGACAGGTAGACGTGGCCGCGGTACGGGTCCACCGCGGCGGCCTCGTGGGCGAACCGGCCGAGCGCGGTCAGCGGCTCCGGGTCGGCGTTGGCGGCGTCGTCGAAGGGATCCACCTCGAACACGTAGCCGTGGTCGCGCGTGACAGCGCCCCCGGCGGTCTGCTCGGTCTCCTCGCACGAGAGCCAGGTCCCCCACGGCGTGGGCCCGCCCGCGCAGTTCAGCATCGTCCCCGCCAGGCTGACCCACTGGTCGACCATCCGGTTGTCGGCGTCGAGCACGATCGTGGTCGTGCCCCCCCGCCGCCCCCGGGTCGTAGGTGCGCTCGGGCGGGCCCACGACCGGGTGGGCGGCGCTGGTGCCCTGCTCGTGGTTGCTGACGAGGTGGACCCGCCCGCCGGGCCCCGCGAAGGCGGCCCGGCCGTCGGGTCGGCCCGGCACCCGGCCGATCCGGGGCGCCGGCAGCCGACGCCCGGCCCGGGTGACCACGCGGTAGGAGTAGCCCGCCGGCAGGTCGAGGCGGCCCGCCGGATCCGGGCGCAACGGCCCGAAGGCGCCCGTGGCGAAGGGCGCCGCCCCCGCCGGCGCGGCGAGACGCAGCCCCGCGGTCCCGCGGGCGAGGCCGAGCCCGACCCCCGCCGCCCCCCGCAGGAACCCCCGTCGACTCAACATCACCAGTCCATGATGGCGGCACCAGGCGACGTGGCGGCCTCTCGAGCATCGTCGATCGGGGATGCCCGGCGCCTCGCCCCAAGGGTGTCAGGTCCCCGGAGCCAACCGCGTGCCGCAGCCGGGGCAGAACGTCGCCTCGATGCCCAGCTGACGGTTCACGTCGTCCCAACCCGAGGTGTGGACCTGGCACCCGGTGCGCCGCAGGTGGTCGCGGATGGTCGTGACGATGAAGGCGGCGCGCTCGGACGGCGTACGCCCGTAGCCAGGAGCGTTCGTCGTGCCGTCTGCGATCACGTCGCCGGTCTCGAGCTCACGCTGCTCGGTGGCGTCCTCGTCGTCGAGATCGCCGCCGACCCAGACCCGGGCGAAGCGGCCCGACGGACGCAGGTCGAGCTCGATGCGCCACTCGTCGTGTCGCTCCCGGAAGTAGAAGCGGTGGCCGTCGACCGAGCCGTACCACTGCTCGGGCACAAGGCCGCCGTGCGACGTGACCTCGACGCCTGCGTGGTCGGCGACCCACACCGCGAGCTCGGCCTCTTCGGCCTCGCGTCGAGCGGTCTCCGCCCGCCCTTCCGCGGATTCCCAGTAGGCGTCCATGTCGGCCCGCCACGCGGCGAAACGTTCACGGCGCTCCTCGGGGCTCAGCCCGCAGTTGCACGAGAACCCGAAGTCGTGGTGATCGCTCGTCGGCAGCTGCGGGTGGCAGGAGCACGCGCACTCGTGGCCGTCGTCGTAGCGGTGGACGAACAGCACCTCGAACAACCGCTCGGCGAACCCGACCGGGTCGTGCACGCCGCCGAGGAGCTCGACCTCCGCCGTCACCAGCGCGAGGTAGCGGGCGCGCGCGGTGGCCTGCTCCCGCTCGTGTCGCTCCCGCCACTCCTCGGCTCCCGGCCAGTCGGACGGATCGACGATGTAGAGCTCCGGCTCGTCGCCCACGCTCCCCAGCCTGTCCGCCCACGCGACTCGGCCCAAGCGATTTGGGCGCTCAGGGGCTCGACCCGCGCCCGTGCGACGCGGCGGGTCGCGGCGTGGCGGTGCGGTTCGCATGTCCATTCGGCTCGATGCCGGAGCAGCGCCAACCGGCAGGTTCAGCAGCGGGCGGGTCGTCGGGGTGGGGGGTCGTGGCCGTCCACTTCGCCGTTCGACACGCCTGCGTCGTCGGCGTTGCCCGGGGTCGAACCGGGCCGCCGGGCGCGGGGGTCGTTGGTGAAGGTGCGGCCGTCGGGGGCGGTGGCGGTG
>CAZYPY010000066.1:0-16215 GCA_964649545.1 uncultured Microthrixaceae bacterium
CGTCGAGGGTGACGCCGTGGAGCATGCCGTCGCCGTCGAGCAGGTGGTAGCGGCCGACGGGCTCGAACAGGGGGTTCGGCCCGTTGCGCACGAAGCTGCCCCGCAGGCCGGCGGGCAGCTCGCCCGTGACGGGCAGGTCGGCGACGTCGAGCTCGTCGGGGACCGGCGCCAGGTTGCCCCGCAGGTCGGGCTGGTTGGCGGCGTTGGTCACGGTGCCCAGGGGGCTGCCGGCCCTGGTCGTCGGCACCTCGGTCGTGTCGGTCATCGGCCCTCCTTCGCCGCCCGGGTCGTTCGACATCCGGACGCAGCTAGGTTAACGACGTTAACCACGGGGGGACGCAATCGGGCGAGTGAAGCAGAGGCGGACCGCGGTGTGCGGCGACTGCCATACAACAGGGACTCGCTTCTCTACAATGCCCCCATGACCGCCGCCAGCCACGTGATGACGATCTCCCGCAATGGACAGGTCTCGATACCGGCAGCGGCGCGGTCGCGTTGGAAAGCGCGTCGCGTCGTCGTCGTCGACCTCGGCGACCGGGTGGTGATGAGGCCCCTGGTGGAGGACGCGGTCGGCGAGCTCGAGGGCAAGTACCGGGACCGTGGCCCGAGCACCGAACGGGCCCGCCAGCAGGCCCGCCGTGACGATGCCGCCCGCGAGCGGCCGCGTTGATCGTCCTCGACGCCTACGCCGTCCTCGCGTTCCTCAAGGGCGAGGCGGCCTCACACGAGGTGCGCGCGCTCCTCCAGTCCGGAGAGCCGTCCGCCCTCACGGTGGTCGGGGTGGCCGAGGCGCTCGACCACCTGATCCGCGTCGTCGGCGCCGACGAGGAGGAGGCGGCACTCGACCTCGCGCAGCTCGACCTGCTCGATCCCGTGGATCTCGGCGAGGCGACCGCGGCAGCCGCCGGACGGCTCCGCGCCCGGCACTACCACCGCACGCAGTGTGCGGTCAGCCTCGCCGACTGCCTCGCGGCCGAGGCCACGCGACGCCTCGACGGGCAGCTCGCGACCTCGGACCCCCACCTGCTCGAGGTGTGCCGTCGGGAGTCCATCGCCACGGTCGTCCTCACGGCCTCGGACGGCACCAGGTGGGCGCCGGCGCCGTGACCCACCCCGTCGACACGGTGGCCGAGGTCGTGAGGCGCTGGTAGGTTAACGACGTTAACTACCGGCGTCGGGTCGTCCTCCCCGCCGGTCGACCCGCGACGCAGGGGGCCCCGTGGACGCCGTCCTCGAACACCGGATCCGCGAGCGCATCGACGCCGAGAAGGCGCGCTCCGAGCCGCCGCCCGACGCCGTGCCGGTGCCGCTGATCCCGACCGGGCGCTACGTCGACCCCGCGTTCCACGAGCTGGAGCGCGAGCACGTCTTCGCCCGGACGTGGCTGTTCGCCGGCCACGAGTCCGAGTGGCCCGAGCCGGGGGCCTACCGGCAGTTCACCCGCTCCGGCGCCCCGATCGTGATCGTGCGCGGCGAGGACGGCGTGCTGCGGGCCTTCTACAACGCCTGCCGCCACCGGGGCGCCCCCGTCACCCGCGACGAGTGCGGCACCGCCCGGCGCCTGACCTGCCAGTACCACTCGTGGAGCTACGGCACCGACGGGGTGCTCAAGGCGGTGCCCGACGCCCGCAGCTTCGCCGGCCTCGACGTCGGCGCCCTCGGCCTCGTCCCCGTGCGCTGCGAGGTCTCCGACGGCTGGGTCTTCGTGAACGAGTCGCTCGGGGGCCCGTCGCTGACCGAGTTCCTCGGCCCGGTCGCCGACCAGATGCGCGACCTCCACGGGCCCGCGATGCGGCTCGTCGGCACCCAGGTGCACCACCTCGCCTGCAACTGGAAGCTGATGGTGGACGCCTTCCTCGAGGTGTACCACGTGCGCACCGTGCATCCCGACAACGCCGCCCTGCTCTACGACGACCAGGCCACCACCGTCACGATGCTGCCGAACGGGCACAGCCGCCTCACGGTGGAGAAGCGCGAGGAGCTCCGCGACTTCCCCATGGTCTCCCCCGAGTACGACAACCCGTCGGTGCCCCTGCTGTGGCGCCAGACGTCGACCTCGTACGGCATCTTCCCCAACCTGGTGGTGCCCATGGACACCGGCGCGTTCACCTTCCTCTGCATGTGGCCGGTGGACGTCGACCACACCGAGCTCGAGCTGCGCTGGTACGCGCCGGCGTGGGACGGCGACGAGGTGCCCGCCGACCACACCGGCCGCATGGCGCTGTTCGAGACGGTCATGGCCCAGGACACCGCCAACATGGCGCCCATCCAGGCGTCGGTGTCGTCCCGCGGTGCCCGCCCGTTCCAGATCGGCTGGCACGAGCGCCTGATCCACCACTTCCAGCGGGCGGTCGACCTCGCCATCGGCCCCGACCGCCTGCCGCCCGGCACCGCGGTCTCCGACGCGCTCGACGGCTTCGTGGAGCCGTCGTGAGGCGTGCGCCGGGCGCCGTCGCCCTCGCTGCCGCGGTGGCCCTCGCGGCCGGTGCCTGCGGGAGCAGCGGGTCCGACGCCGGGTCGAGCGAAGCCGACGCCACGGAGGACGCCACCACGACCACCTCGGCGGCCGAGGTCCCCGGCGCCGACCTCGCCGGGCGCTGGGCGCACTACGACATCGTCGCCTACGAGGACGACACCCTGAAGACGATGATCGTCAGCTACGGGTTCACCGACTTCGCGGTGGAGGACGGGCAGCTCATCGAGTCCGAGGAGTTCTGCACCGCCGAGCAGGTCACCGACCAGGCCATCCAGACCTCGGTGTCCGACGCCGCCACCCAGGCCATCCGGCCGGTGTCGACCCCGGTCGAGGTGTCCGGTGAGCCCGGCGCGTGGGAGGTGCACCGCCCGGCCACGCCGACCCCGGTGGGCATCCGCCTCGACGACCCGGTGAACGAGTCGCTGCCCGACGACCCCGACGACCCCCGCATCGTCGACGACGACGGCGACGGCAAGCCCGGCATCACCGTGGAGATCCGCATCGGCGACTCGGTGGAGGAGCTCTACATCGCCCGGCGGGAGATCTTCGCCTACGACCTGGTCCAGGACGGCCCCGACTCGATGACCGGCACGGTCACCGACGGCTCCGAGCAGCTCGTGATCGGCGCCACCGACCCCATCTTCGAGGGCTCCGGCGGGGCGTGGGTGCAGGTGCCCGACCTGTCCTTCAGCCCGATCCTGCTGGAGCGCGTCGACGAGGACTGGGACTGCGAGCGCCTGGTCGCCGAGCGCGACGACCTCTTCCCGCCCAACCCGCCCATCGAGTGGTGACCGGCGCGACTTAACGCTGTTAACCTACCCGCCGTCATCCGACCCGGCGCCGACCGGGTGAGCGATCGAGGAGCCGGCCATGCCCACCCCGCGCAGCCTGACCACCGCCCCCCACCGCGACTTCGACCTCGAGGTGGTGGCGGGCGAGTGGCCCACCGACATCAGCGGTGAGGTCCTCTACTCCAGCCCGCTGAACGGCCACGGCATCCCCTACGCCATCTTCGACTTCGGCGCGATCTGCCGGCTCAACCTCGAGCCCGGCACCCGCGGCGCCGCCCCCGGCCGGTTCCGCTGGCAGAGCGTGGCCATCGACACGCCGAGCAAGCGGCTGTGGGAGCGCCACCCCGAGGTCTTCTCGGCCGGCCCCACCGGCTACACCTCCCCGTTCGGCTCGCCCAACGCCGCCAACACCGCCCCGCTGCCGTGGGGCGACCGCCTCTACGCCACGTGGGACGCCGGCCGGCCCGTCGAGCTGCACCCCGAGACCCTCGAGTACGTGGCCGAGGTCGGCCACATCGCCACCTGGGGCGGGCCGTCGATGGGGCGCGACAGCGTGCTGCCCTTCGTGCTGTCGTCCGCCCACCCGGTGGCCGACCCCGAGCGCCACTGCCTCTGGACCGTGAAGCTCGAGATCGGCGCCGAGGGCCTGGTCCCCTCGCTCGTGCGCTACGACCGCGAGGACGGCACCCGGGTGGCCCACTGGCCGCTCGAGGGCATCGCCTTCAACGGCTCCATCCACACCGTCAGTCAGACCCGTGACTGGGTGATCCTCTGCGACAGCGGCAACTTCAAGCCCGACCTCGACGAGATGCTCGGCGGCGAGCGCACCACCACCATCGACGCCGAGGTGCCGGTGTGGCTGATCCGCAAGGACGCGGTCGAGGGCCTGGCCCCGGGCACGCCGGTGGCGCCGGTGTGCTTCACCATGTCGCCGCCGAACGGGCACTACTACGCCCGCTGGGACGACACCGACGGCATCTCGGTGGTGTGGGAGGGCATGGACCTCATGGACCTCGCGCTCTACCTGCGCCCCGACGACGTCGACGTCAACGGCAACCCCATCGACCCCGCGGCGATCGGGCTCTACAACATGTCGATGGCCCCGGAGACCATCTGCGAGGTGGTGTTCGAGCCCGAGTCGGGCAAGGTGCTCGAGCAGGGGGTCTTCAAGGAGGATTGGACCTACAACCTCCAGCTCTCGGCCATGGACTGGAGCACCGAGGGCATGAGCGCCCCGACCCTGCACCACGTCGACTACCAGGGGTGCCGGCCGGGCAACGTCTCGGCGCGGGCGGCGCGGCTCTACGAGGGCCGGATCGACCTCGACCAGCTCCGGGAGGAGACCCCCGGCGCGCTGTGCTCGTTCGACCGGGGCTCCATGGAGTTGAAGGCCCGCTGGGAGTACCCCGACACCGCCGACCACATCACCTCGCCGGCGTTCGCGCCACGGGCGGTGGGGTCGCTGCCGGGCGCCAGCGCCTACGCTGGATCCTCGCCCGGGGGCCACGACGGCTACGTCGTCCAACCGGTCTGCAACGACGACGGCCTGCGCATCGAGCTCTTCGACGCCGCCCGCGTGGGCGACGGCCCGATCGCGGTGCTGAAGGGTGTCGGCAACGAGACCATCCCGTTCGTCCTGCACTCGGCGTGGTCGCCGTCGCACCACGAGCTGGTGGACGCCGAGCGCCTGTCGTTCTCGTCGGAGCTGAGCGCCGAGGCCGTGGCGGCGCTGCCCGAGGAGCTGCGCGCCGCCGTCCACGAGGTGGCCGCCGAGCTCGACGGCTGACCCACCCGACCGGGCACACCCGGGCCCCGCCCCCCTCGTTCTGGCACCGGATTTCGGTGCCAGAGCACCGAAATCCGGTGCCAGTTCGGGCGTCGGGGGGAGCGCTCGGCGGTCGGCGGTCGGCGGGCGGAGATCAGCGGTCAGCGGTCAGCGGGTGGCGCCGTAGCCCGCCAGGATCCGGTCGGTGACCTCGGTGACGAGGGCCTCCTCGCCCTCGGGGGAGAGCCCGAGGCCGAGCAGGCAGATGTTGGCCACGCCGTGCACCCCGGCCCAGATGCTGAGGGCGACGGTGAGGGCGTCGTCGGCCTGGATGTCACCGACGGCGAGGGCGTCCTCGAGGGCACCCGTAGCCATGCGGAACGCCGTGGTGGCGGCGGGGAGCTCACTGCCCTCGGGGACCGCGGCGACGCCGCCGAAGTCCGGCGGGAAAAGGAACATCACCCGGAAGAGCTCGGGGTCCTCCCGGGCCATGCGCACGTAGTTGCGGCACTGCGCCCGGACCCGGTCGAGGGGGCGGTCGGGGTCGGCGGCGGCGTCGATCTCGAGGTAGCGGGCCATCAGGTCGTCGAACTGGCGCTCGGCGACGGCGCGGAGCAGGTCCTCCTTGTCCGCGAAGTGGGCGTAGAGCGCCGGCGCGCTCACCCCCAGGCGGTCGGCGAGCGCCCGCAGGGTGAGGGCGTCGAGGCCGTCGCGCGAGATCAGCGAGCGGGCCTCGTCCACGATCGCGTCCCGCCGCAGCGGCGGGCGCGAGGCGGCGGACACCGCCGGATCGTACCGTTCCGCTTCGCCGACCCTCGCCGGTCCCCGGGGGGGCGCGGTCGGCCCGCCGTGCCTCAGGCGTCGACGCCGCCGGCCCGCAGCTCGGCGTGCATGCCCTTGGCCAGTTGTGCCGCCGTGAGGCGCGGCGCGAAGCGGGCGAGGCGCCACAGCACGCCGGCTCGGCCCGGCACGACGAGGGCCCGGTCCTTGCCCACGGCGTCGACCACCCGGTCGGCCAGCGCGGCCGGCGTGATCGGTGCGCCGGCGGCCGCGGTGAGGTAGCGACGCACCGCCAGCCCCCGGGTGGCGGAGGGCTCGTCGAGCAGGGGGGTCTCGACCGGCCCGGGGCACACGGTGGTGACGGTCACCCCGTGGCGGGCGGCCTCGGGCCGGAGGCTGGCGCCCAGACCGACGATGGCGTGCTTGGACATGGCGTAGGGCGTCAGCAGCGGGGTCCCGAGCAGGCCCGAGAGCGACGCCATCAACACGATGGCACCCGAGCCTTGGGCGCGCAGGCGGGCATAGGCAGGCAGCACGGTGTTGACCACGCCTCGGATGTTGACGTCCATGGTGGTGTCCCACCCGGCCCGGTCGATGTCCTCGACGAGGCCACCGACCCCGACGCCCGCGTTGGCGACCACCACGTCGAGTCGGTCCAGCCCCTGGATCAGGTGGGCCATGGCCGCGGCGTCCGAGACGTCCAGCTCGTGGTCGGCCCCCGTTCCGGCCAGGTCCACCGAGGTCACCTCGGCGCCGGCCGCGGCGAAGGCACGGCCCATCGCCGTGCCGATGCCACCGGCGGCGCCCGTGACCAGCACCCCTGCCCCCCGCAGGTCCATGGACGAGACCGTAGTCAAAGGTGCACGGCTCGGTCCGGCGGCGCGACCGGGTGCGGGAACGTGCTCGTCCGGGTGGGCGCCCCTGACCCGACCCACTCCCTTCGTTCTCGACGCAGTAGCTGTCGCTCTCCGTGGGCTGTTGCGTCGAGAAGGCGGCCGGGCCTACGAGAAGGTGAAGGCGGAGGTAGCACCACCACCACGACCCACGCCCACGCCGCGAACACCGGGAGGTAGGCGGTCTGCCAGCGCTCGAGGCGGTGGACGGTGCCGTGGCCCCGGAGGAAGCTCGCCGACCACCACGCGGCGCCGGCCAGGTTGACGAGCAGCACCAGGTTGAGGCCGAGGGCGGCGGCCCGGTTGGCGGTGAAGCCGAGGTCGCCGATGCGCCCGGCCATCGACGCCAACACCAGCACGTCGAGCACGAGGGCGGCGCCGACAGCGACGAGTTGGATGCGGTCCATCCAGCCCGGCCGGGACGACGGCTTGCGGGCCGACAGCCCGTAGAGGACGAGGCCGAGCACCACGACCATGAGGGCGTCGAGCACGCCGACGAGCTCCCGGTCGAAGTCGTCGATCCCGTCGAAGAGGTAGGCGCCGGCGGCCACGACGAGCATCAGTGCGAACAGCGGCGTGAAGAGCAAGGTGAGGACCGGTGCCATGTTCTCGACGACGCGCTGCTTCGACTCGACCAGCCACGCCGCGATCACCACCGCGCCGGCGGCGCCCGAGGGCAGCACCCAGGCCACGAGGGTGTCGGGATCCGCGCCGGTGGGCTCGAGCACGGCGAGGGTCAGACCCATGAGCACGCCGCCGCCCAGCGCGATCAGTACGTAGTAGATGCACCACTCGCCGGGGAAGCGCACGGCGTCCATGCGGCGTTCGTGCGAGCCGACCGCCCCGCCCACGTAGGCGACGAGCACGACGAACCACAGCACCACCGGCAGGTGGGTGGCGACCAGGACCTCGGTGGTCGACTCCGGGTCGTAGGGGTACACGTTGACGAGCACGGCGGCGGCGGCGAACGCCCCGGCCAAGGTGACGGTGACGCGCCGGGGCAGCGCTCGCCGCCGGGCGAACCAGGCGGCGAGGACCGGCAGGACGAACAGGCTCAGGTTCCGGAAGAGCCACGTGGGCGCGGCTCCACGTGGAGGACGTCGACGCCGCGGTCGCCCGCCTCACCGCCGACGGCATCACCTTCCGCAACGCCGTCGTCCGCGGCCCCGGCGGCGCCCAGGTGCTCGCGATCGACCCCTCGGGCAACGACGTCGAGCTCTTCGAGCCCGCCTTCCGCTGACCCACCTCCCGACCCCAAACCTCGTTCTGGGACCTGATTCGCCGGATCTGATCCTCCGAGATGGTCGAAGACCACCCCATCTGGTCACGGAAACGGGAGGTCAGACGTCCCGTTTCCGTAACCAGAAGGGCGTTGGCGGCGTCCGGCGTCCGGGGCGGGGGCCGGGGGTCCGTGGTCAGGCGTGAAGGGGGGACTGCAGGGGCTGGTGGCCCCACTCGCTGATGCGGTCGTAGCGCCGGTCGCCGGTCCACGGCGACTCGACGGTGCGGCCGCCGTAGCCGAACTCGAGCTGGAAGCCGGCCGGCGTCACCACGTAGAAGCTGAACATCTGGTCGTTGTCGTGCTTGCCCAGGGCGTTGGCGATGGGCAGGCCGGCGGCGCAGGCCCGGTCGAACGCGTGGCCCACGTTGTCCTGCGAGACGGTCTCGACCATGACGTGGTGCATCTTCTGGGGCAGGGGCATGCCCAGGGTGCCGAGGGCGAGGGTGTGGTGGCGCGGGTTGCAGTGGTAGAAGCGCACGGTCAGCGGCATGCCGGCGAGGTCGGTCTCGAGCCAGTCCGACTGGGTGAACCCGAGCGCCTCGCGGGCGAAGGCGTCGGCCTCGTCGAGGTCCTCCACCACGAAGACCACGTGCCCGAAGCCGACGCCGTCGGTGACGAAGCCGCCGGGCACGAGCGCGGAGTCGAACGGCTCGGCGGCGGCGCCCAGGCCGTGCACGAGCTCGAAGGGGATGCCCCACGGTGAGTCGACGCGGGTGAGGGCGGCCACGCCGCGGGCGGCGACGTTGGCGGCGTCGCCCTCGGTGACCGTGGCGCCGGCCGCCCGGGCCCGCTCCACCGCGGCGGCGTAGGCGTCGGCGTCGGGCGCCTCGATGCCGACGAAGGCGGCGTCGTTTGCCTCACCCTCGCCGACCAGGATGCGGTGGACCCGATCGTCGTTGCGCCAGGCGGAGCGACCGTCGGCGGTGCGCTCGGCGGGCACAAGGCCGACCACGTCGGCCAGGAACCCGTCCATCGCGGCGGGGTCGGCGAGGTCGAGGCCGAGGTAGGCCAGCTCGGGGGATTCCATGGTCATGACGCCTCCTTGGCGGTGAACGTGGTGTGCAGCGTGCCGACGCCCTCGATGGTCGAGACCAGTTCATCACCCGGGGCGAGGAACCGCGGCGGCGTGCGGGACCCGCCGACGCCCGACGGCGTGCCGGTGAAGATCAGGTCGCCGGGGAGCAGCGGGGTGATCGACGAGAGGTGGTGCACCAGCGCGTCGACCGGGAAGATCAGGTCGGAGGTGCGGCTCTTCTGAACCTCTTCGCCGTTGACGGTGCAACCGAGGGCGAGGTCGTCGGGGTCTCCCAGCTCGTCGGTGGTCACGACCCACGGGCCGGTCGGGCCGAAGCCGGGGAAGGACTTGCCCAGGCTGAACTGGGGCGCCGGCGGCCGGAGCTGCACCATGCGCTCGGAGAGGTCCTGGCCGACGGTGACGCCGGCGACGTGGGCCCAGCCCTCGCCGAGGGGGACGTCGTGGGCCCGGCTGCCGATCACCACGACGAGCTCGACCTCCCAGTCCACGAACTCGGTGGGCAGGACGACCGTGGCGACCGGCCCGGTGAGGCAGGTGACGAACTTGGTGAAGGTGGGGGGGAAGCCGGGGGGCTCGACGCCCGCCTCGGCGGCGTGGGCGGCGTAGTTCATTCCGATCCCGAAGACCTGGCGGGGTCGGGGGACCGGCGGGCCGAGCTCCGCGGCCTCGTAGGCGGCCGCGGGGCCGTCGGCGGTGGCCGCCCAGGCGCGGAAGGCCTCCCACTCCTCGTACACGAGCTGGGGGTCGGCGCCGAAGCGGCCTTCGGAGGCGTGCTCGACGTCGATCACCCCGTCGGCGGTGACGAGGACGAGGCGTCCGCGGTGGTTGGCGAGCTTCATCGGGTCTCCTTCGGTGGCGACAGGACGACCTTACCGACCGATCTTGAATCTGTAAATCGATTTCTTCTTGACAAATCGGTCAACGATGTTCAGAGTCACGTCACCCGAGGGAGGAGACCACCCGCATGGCCGCTCGCCGCCAGACCCGCCGCACCACCACCCACCACACCGCCCGCCGGGGGCTGCGCGCCGCCGTGGCCGGTGGCGCCGCCGTCCTGGCCCTCGGGGCCTGCGCCTCCGACGGCGCCTCCACCTCGTCGCTCACCGACGACACCGTCGCCACCGACGTCACGGTCACGACCCTGCCGGCGCCCACGGGTGACCCGATCGTCCTGGCCATGGTCAGCCAGGAGTCCGGGCCCGCCGCCATCCCCGACGCCCGCCTCGCCGCCGAGGCAGCGGTCGAGTACGTGAACACCGAGCTCGGCGGCGCCGCCGGTCGGCCGCTCCAGCTCGAGACCTGCGTCACCGACGGCTCGCCCGAGCAGTCCTCGGCCTGCGCCAACCAGCTCCTCGAGTCCGACCCGGTCGCCTTCGTCGGCCAGTCCGAGCTCGGCACGTCGGGCAGCGTGCCCATCATCGAGCAGGCGGGCGTGCCCCTCATCGGCCCCGCCGCCGTCACCCCCGAGCTGGTCCTCTCCGAGCAGGCCTACACCGTCGGCCTCGACGCCGTCTCCGGCCCGGCCGGGTGGACGAAGTACCTCGCCACCGAGGGCGGCGCCACCGACCTGGGCGTCATCTACGTCGACATCCCCGCGGCGCCGGTCATCAACTCGACGGTCAGCTCGGTGGCCGAGGCCAACGGTGCCACCGTCGTCGACTCGGTGCCCCTGGCGGTCAGCGCCTCCGACGCCTCGTCGCAGATGGCCGCCGCCACCCAGGGCGACCCCGACGCCGTCGTGGCGGTCGTCCCTCAGCAGCTCTGCGTGCCGGTGCTCCAGGCCCACGCCTCGGTGGCGCCCGACGTGCCGCTGCTCGTACCCGGCATCTGCGGCAGCCCGCAGGTGCTCGACACCGCCGGCGCCGCCGCCGACGACGTGCTCGTCGGCTTCTCGTTCCTGAACCCCTACGAGCCCGACGCCGACGAGCAGGTCGCCACCTACCGCCGCATCGTCGACGGTCGGGACGAGGCCGTGCCGCTGTCCGAGTTCGCCAGCAACGCCTTCGCCGGCATCGTCGACCTGAAAGCCGTGATCGACGACATCGGCGCCGACGGCGTCGAGCCCGCGGCGCTCGCCGCGGCCTTCGCCGAGGCCCGCGACGTCCCCAACTTCATGGGCCGGCCGATCTCCTGCGACCAGCCCATCTCGCTGGCGCCGTCGGTCTGCGTCACCGGCCAGCGCATCCTCCAGGTGCAGGACGGCGAGGTCGTGGACATCGGCGGCGACTGGTTCGACGGCACCGCCGACATCGACCTCGGGTGAGGGCGGCCCTCCGGTGAGCGACCTGGTCCTCTACGCGCTGCTCGGCCTCGGCGCCGGCGCGGTGTTCGCCCTGCTGGCGGTCGGCCTCATCGTGCAGTGGCAGGCGTCGAACGTCGTGAACTTCGCCTACGGGGCCATGGCCATGCTGTGCGCCTACTGCTTCTCCGAGCTGCGCACGACCGGGGACCTGGTCCTGCCGGTGGTCGGCGTGCCCCACCGGGTGCCCCTCGCCGCCGGTGGCCTGGCTCTCGGGCCGGCGCTCGCGCTCACGCTGGTCTACGGGGCGCTGCTCGGCGTGGTGGTGCACGCCGCGATCTTCCGCTGGCTCCGCCACGCCCCCGCCCTGGCCAAGGTGGTCGCCTCAATCGGGCTGATGCTGGCGCTGCAGGCGCTCGCCGTCCTGCACTTCGGCACCGCCGCCCGCCCGACGCCGCCGGTGTTCGCCGGCGGCAACGTCGAGGTGCTCGGTGCGTCCGTGGGCCAGGACCGCCTGATCGTGGCGGGCCTCGCCGTGCTGCTCGCCGTGGGTCTCACGCTGCTCTACCGGTTCACCCGCTTCGGCGTGGTGACACGGGCGGCGGCGCAGAACGAGCGCGCCGCCGCCCTCCTCGGCCTGTGGCCGATCCGCAACGAGGTGGCCAACTGGGCGCTCGCCTCCGCGCTGGCCGCCCTCGCCGGCGTGCTGGCCGCCCCCATCACCTCGCTCACGCCCAGCACCCTGACGCTGGCCGTCGTGCCGGCGCTGGCGGCGGTGCTGGTCGCCGGCCTCTCGTCCTTCCTCGTGGCAGCGGTCGCCGGCCTCGCCATCGGCATCGGCCAGTCGCTCTGCGTGGACGCGTCCACGACGTGGAGCTGGTTCCCCCAGCAGGGCGTGGCGGAGGTCCTGCCCTTCCTCGTCATCGTCGCCGCCATGCTCGTGCGGGGCGCCGGCCTGCCCACCCGAGGCGACTCCTCCGAGGGCCGCCTGCCTCGGGCCCCGCTGCCGCAACGACCCTGGCTCGCGCTGGCGGTGTTCACGCCGGCCGCCGCCCTCCTGCTGGTCGTGACCCAGGCGGGCTGGCGGGCCGCGGTCATCCAGAGCCTGATCACCGCCGGCGTGTGCCTCTCGCTGGTGGTGCTGACCGGCTTCGTCGGCCAGGTGTCGCTGGCCCAGGCCGCGCTGGCCGGGATCGGTGGCTTCACGCTGGCCAAGGTGCTCGACGCGGTGGGCCTGCCCTTCCCGGTGGGCCTGGTCGTGGCGGGCCTCGTGACCGTCCCCATCGGGCTGCTCATCGGCCTGCCCGCGCTGCGCATCCGGGGGATCAACCTGGCCATCGTCACCCTCGGCGCCGGCGTGGCCCTCGACGCCTTCGTGTTCCGCAGCGAGACCGTGTCGGGCGGGCTGGCCGGCGTCTCGGTCCCTGCGCCGGGCCTGTTCGGGTTGGACGTGGGCATCAACGGGTCGGCGCCGGCGGACTATCCCCGGATCGTGTTCGGCCTCGTGGCCCTCGGCGTCTTCGTGCTGCTCGCCGTCCTCGCCGTCAACCTGCGCCGCAGCGCCACCGGCGCCCACTGCCTCGCCGTGCGCTCGAACGAGCGGGCCGCCGGCGCCATCGGCATCAACGCCGCCGCCACCAAGCTGCTGGCGTTCGCCCTGTCCGCATTCGTCGCCGGCGTGGCCGGCGGTCTCATCGGCTACCAGCAGGGGCGGCTCTCGCCGGAGAGCTTCTCCATCTTCGTGAGCCTGATGCTGCTGTCGATCGCCTACATCGGCGGCATCGCCACCATCCCCGGCGTGCTCGTCGCCGGCTTCCTGCTCGCCCCGGGCGGCCTCGGGTTCACCGCCCTCGAGCGGTGGTTCGAGCTCGGCCGTTACCAGCCGCTGATCGCCGGCCTCGGCGTGGTCGTGAGCGCGGTCCTCAACCCCGACGGCCTCGCCGCCGCCCGCCACCGGCGGCGCGAACGGCCGTCGGCGCGGGTACGGGTGCCGACCGTGCCGGCGTCGGGGCCGGCCGCCGCGACCCCAGCGCTCGCCAGGAGCGAGGCGTGACCGCCGCAGCGCCGTTGCTGGCGGTGCGCGACCTGCACGTGGCCTTCGGCGGCGTCGCCGCGGTCGACGGCGTGAGCTTCGACGTGCCCGCCGGCACGATGGTCGGGCTGATCGGCCCGAACGGCGCCGGCAAGACGACCTGCATCGACGCCGTGACCGGGGGACTGCCCCAGGCCGGGGGCTCGGTCACCTTCGACGGTCGCGAGCTCCGGGGCCTCGCCCCCTACCGACGGGCCCGGCTCGGGCTGATCCGCACGTTCCAGTCGATCGAGCTCTTCGACGACCTCACCGTCCGCGACAACCTGCGGGCCGCGGCCAACCGCCGCACCTGGTGGCAGTCCCTCGGCGATCTGGTCGCGCCGCGGTGGCACGACGACGAGTCGGCCATCGACGGCGCGCTCGACCTGCTCGGCCTCACCGACGTGGCCGACGCGATGCCCGGCGAGCTCTCGCAGGGCGAGCGCACCCTCGTCGGCGTGGCCCGCGGGCTGGCCGCCCATCCGCGGCTGCTGCTGCTCGACGAACCCGCCGCCGGCCTCGACAGCACCGAGACCCTCGCCCTCGGCGAGCACCTGCGGGCCATCGTCGACGCCGGCGTGACCGTGCTGCTCGTCGACCACGACATGGGCCTGGTGCTGGGCTCGTGCGACCACGTGGTGGTGCTCGACTTCGGCCGGGTGCTGGCCGAGGGCCCGCCGGAGGCGGTGCGGTCGGACGACCGGGTGATCGCCGCCTACCTCGGCGACGACGTGCTCGCCGGCGCCGAGAACGAGGAGGCGCGATGAGCCTGCTCGAGGTCGAGGGCCTGACCAGCGGCTACGGCGACTCGGTCGTCGTGCGCGACCTGGACCTGCGGGTCGAGGCCGGCGAGGTGGTGTCGCTCCTCGGGGCGAACGGCGCCGGCAAGACGACCACCCTGCTGACCCTCACCGGCACCCTGCGCCCGGTGGCCGGGTCCGTCCGCCTCGACGGTGAGCGCCTCGACGGCCGGCCCGCTCCGGCGGTCGCCCGCCGCGGCGCCGTGCTCGTGCCCGACGACCGCGGCCTGTTCCCGAAGCTGACCGTGAGGGAGAACCTCGGGCTCGTGAGCCGCCGCCGCCGCTCGGACACCGACCCGTTCGAGGTCTTCCCCGAGCTCGCCGACCGCCGCCACGTCGCCGCCGGCCTGCTGTCCGGCGGCCAGCAGCAGATGCTGGCCATCGCCCGGGCCCTGCAATGCCGGCCCCGGCTCCTGCTGATCGACGAGCTCAGCTTCGGCCTGGCACCCGTCGTGGTCCAGCGCCTGCTGCCGATCGTCCGCCGGGTGGCCGACGAGCAGGGCGCCGGCGTGCTCCTCGTCGAGCAGCACGTGCACCTGGGGCTCGCCGTGGCCGACCGCGCCTACGTCCTGCGCCACGGCCGTTGCGTGCTCGAGGGCACCGCCGCGTCGCTCCGCGACGACGTGTCCCTGCTCCACGCCAGCTATCTGGGCGAGGTCGACGACGAGGTGCCGGGCGGCCCGGCGCCGGTCCCGGCCGCGACCACCGTGTCCCCCACCGCCGAGGAGGCGCCGCGTTGATCCCCGCGACCATGGGCGACCTGCCCCTGACCGTCAACGCCATCCTCCGCCACGGCCGGAGGGTCCACGGCGAGGCCGAGTGCGTGACCTTCACCGGCGAGGGCAGCCGGCGGGCGACCTACGCCGAGGTCGCCGACAACGCCGACCGCCTCGCCGCCGCCCTGACCCGCCTGGGCATCGGCGAGGACGACCGGGTCGGCACCTTCCTCTGGAACAACCAGGAGCACCTCGAGGCCTACTTCGCGGTGCCCTGCCTGGGCGCCATCCTGCACACCCTCAACATCCGGCTCTCCGCCGAGCAGTTCGTCTACGTCGTGGCGCACGCGCAGGACCGGATCGTGCTGGTCGACGACTCGCTCGTGCCCGTGATCGGCGCGGTCGCCGACCAGCTCACGACCGTCGAGGCCTGGATCGTCGTCGGCGACGGCGACGCGGGCCCGCTCGAGGCCACCGGCAGGCCCGTCCACCGCTACCGCGAGCTGCTCGCCGCCGAGGCGCCCGGCTTCGCCTACCCCGAGCCGGACGAACGGGCCACCGCGGCCATGTGCTACACGAGCGGCACCACCGGTGACCCGAAGGGCGTGGCCTACTCGCACCGCTCGACGTTCCTGCACTCGCTGGCGGTGTGCACGCCGGCGGTGCTCGGGCTCGCCCCCGGCGACGCGGTCCTCACGATCGTGCCGCAGTTCCACGCGAATGCCTGGGGCCTGCCGTACGCCGCGTTCCTCTCGGGCGCGGACCTCCACCTGCCCGACCGCTTCCTCCAGGCCGAGCCGCTCGTCCGCTTCATCGAAGCCGAGCGACCGACGCTGTCGGCCGCCGTCCCCACGGTCTGGTCCGACATCTACCGCTACGGCGACGACCACGAGCTCGACCTCTCGTCGCTGCGGGCGGTGGTGTGCGGCGGCGCCGCCGTCCCCCGCTCGCTCATGGAGCGGTTCGCCGATCGGGACGGGCTGCGCCTGCTGCAGGGCTGGGGCATGACGGAGATGTCGCCCATCGGCGCGGTCGCCCACCCGCCGCCGGACGTGGTCGAGGGGAGCGACGAGGACTTCGGCTGGCGGGCCAAGACCGGTCGGGTCCTGCCGGGCGTGGAGCTGCGCATCGTGGACGACCGGGGCGAACCGCTGGCGTGGGACGGCGAGGCGGTCGGCGAGTTCGAGGTGCGGGGCCCGTGGGTGACCACCGGCTACTGGGACGACCCCGCCGCCGAGAAGTTCCACGACGGCTGGCTGCGCACGGGCGACGTCGGGACGGTGACGCCCAACGGCTTCATGGCCATCACCGACCGGGCCAAGGACGTCATCAAGAGCGGCGGCGAGTGGATCAGCTCGGTCGAGCT
>CAZYPY010000067.1:0-16109 GCA_964649545.1 uncultured Microthrixaceae bacterium
CGTCGAACTCGTCGGCGGGGACGGCGCGCACGTCGAAGTCCATCCGCCAGTGGTCGAGGCCGCAGTACTCGGCGCACCGGCCGACCCACTCCCCGGCCTCGGTCACCTCGATGTCGATCTCGTTGTCCACCCCGGGGATCAGGTCGCGCTTCTGGAGGAACTCGGGGACCCAGAACGAGTGGTTCACGTCGTCGGACACGAGGTCGAAGCGCACCGTGCGTCCGACGGGGAGCACGAGCTCCGGGGTGACCTCGGCGCTTCCGTCGACGGCGACCCCGTCGTCGACGTAGAGGAATTGCCACTGCCACTGGAAGCCGACCACCTGGATGGTCAGGTCGGGGTCGGGCTCCGACCGCGTGAGGCGGTTCTGGCCGACGACGGTGGCCCCGAACAGCACGGCAACGATCAGGATCGGGATGACCGTGTAGGTGACCTCGAGCGGCACCTGGTACTGGTACTGGCTCGGGACCCGGGTGGGGTCGTCCCCCTTGCGGCGCCGGAACCGGACCGCCGCGTAGATGATGAGGCCGTAGACGATCAACCCGATGACCGCGGCGGTGACGAGGAACCCCTTCCAGAGGGTGACGACCTCGTCGCCCTGCTCGGTCACCGACTCGGGGGCGCCGAGGTTGCCCGAGCAGCCGGCGAGCAACAGCACCCCGACCCCGACGGCCAGCGGCACCGCGAAGCGGCGCCCGTGTCGCCGCCCCCGCAGCCCCCGACCCCTCACGGCGCCGACCTTAGGTGCTCACCAGGGGCGTGGGGTGGCCCAACCCTCGGGGGCGGCCGGCCTCACTCGGGGAACTCGAGGCCCCGGGGGAGCGGTGCGGTGGTGAGGGCCGCCACCATCGAGTTGGCGGTCGCCTCGTCGATGTCGCCGCTGATCTGGATGTCGAAGCGGCCGAACTCCTCGTCGGCCACCCGCGGGGCCATGAGCACGACCTGGTCGAGGGCGACGCCCGCCAGGCCGGCGTCGCACGGCGCCTCCCGGTGCTTGCACGCCGCCGCCATCTCGTTGAAGGCGTCGATGCCGTCCACGCTCAGGATCAGGTCGACGGCCCAGTCGTCGTCCCGGCTGCCGTCGCCGTCGGCCGGGATCACGGTGGCATGCGCCCGTTCGATGGCGGCGTTGCTGATCCCGCCGGGGGCCAACTGGTAGCAGGCCACGATCTCGCCGGTGCGCTGCCCGGTGAACTCGTACTCGGGGTAGCGCACGTCGTCGTCGGCGCCCTGCGCGCCGGGCTCGTCGGCGCAGCCTTCGGGTCGGCGCTCGCGCCGCACCGGCCGGATTTCGAGGCGGCCGGGCTCGGCCAGCAGCTCTTGCATCGCGGCGACGGTGAGGGGGCCGGGCCCAAGGTCGACCTGCAGGTCGGTCCCTTGGACGACCGCGAACGCGGCGGGGTGGCCGGCGGCGGCGAGGCGGCGCTCGACCGCGGTGGCGAGCTCCTCGAGGTCCAGCGACGAGCTCTCGCCGGCCGAGACCACGAAGGTGCCGTCAGGCGGCCCGGGGACCGCGGGTTCGACGGGCGTCTCGATGACGGGCTCCTCGGCGACCGCGGTCGTCGTGGTGGTCGCCGCCGAATCGTCGCCCCCGCCGCCCAACCACGAGCTGACGAGCAGCACCCCGGCGACGAAGACCACGACGATCGGCACCAGCCACCACGCCGACACCCCCGGCGTCGACCCGTCCTCGGGCGGCTCGCCAGCGCCGAGCCGCACCACCACGATCCGCCTCACCGCACCACCTCCAGGCCCGACGGCAGCGGCTCGACCCGCAACGACGCCGCCAGAGCCCGGGCCTCGGCTTGGGTGAACTCGCCCGAGATCTGGATCTGGTCGCGCTGGAACGACGCCACCTGGACCGTCGGCGCGCTCACGACCTCGCCGTCGACGGCGAGGGCCACCATCCCAGTCGGGCACGCGTCGGTCGTGTCGACGCACTCGGCGGCGAGCGCGTTGAACGCCTCGATGCCCGCCTCGGTGAAGATCGGGTTCACCACCCACGAGCCGTCGGGGCTCGTGGCGCTGGCGTCCTCGAGCGCGTCGTTGGTGAGGCCGGACGGCGCGAGGGAGTAGCAGGCCACGACCGCGCCGCCGGCGTCGAGCTCGGGGTAGACGGACGGCTCGGGCGTGCCGGTGGGCTCGACCACCTGGCAGTCGGGTGGCAGCACCTCGAGCACGGGGCGGATCTCGAGGCGACCGGGCGTGGCCAGCAGGTCGTCGAGCACGTTGTCGTCGAGTGGTCCCGGACCGGGCGTGACCGTGACCCGGTCGCCGGCGACCTCGACGCTCGCGTCGTCGTGGCCCGCGGCGACCAAGCGGTCCTCCAGGTCCGCGGCCAGCTCGTCGAGGTCGAGGGGGACCCCCTCACCGGCAAGCACCGCGAACGAACCGTCGCCGCCGGCGACCGTGGTGACGTCCGCCGCGGTGGTCGTCGTGGGAGCCGTCGCCTCACCCCCGTCCGAGGCGCACCCGGCGAGGAGGACGGCGAGCACCGTCCCGAGGGCGGCGGCGAACCTTCGCGTCATCGGTCGAAGAGGGTGTGGACGTCGAGGGTGAGGCCGGGGACGAGGGGTGAGGTGAGCGCCTCCCCCTCCGTCAGTTCGAGGGCGACGTCGAAGCCGGCGTCGGGGCGGGAGCGGCGCAGGACGACCACGGTGTGGGCGACGGTGTCGACCAGCCAGAGCTCGGGGAGCCCGGCGGCCTCCCACTGCGTCCGCTTGGGGCCGAGGTCGATGCGCCAGGTGGACGGCGCCCGCACCTCGATGACGAGGTCGGGGGGCTCGCTCGACCGGACGCCGTCTCGTGGCAGCGTGTGCTCGGCGGTGGTGAACCAGACGTCGGGCAGCAGGACGTTGTCGTCGTCGAGGTGCACGCCGATCTCGATGCCGACCTCGCCGCCGGGATGGGCGTCGAGGTGGGTCATGAACTCGTGGACGAGCCACGTGATGATGCGTTGGTGTCGGAGGCTGGGCGCATCCACGACGATCTCCCCGTTGATCAGCTCGGTGTGGGTCTGTTCGGGGAGGTGGAAGAACTGATCGGCCGTGATCCGCGGTGGGCTGCTCACGGCCATGCGCCCACCGTAGTCACGGGGTACGACAGGATCGCCGGGCCGCCGCCGGTCGGGCGTCGTACGCTGCGGCGCCATGGGGCGGACGGGGACGGTGAGCATCGTCTTCACCGACATCGTCGGCTCGACGGAGCTGCTCGCCCGGCTCGGTGACCGCGAGTACGACGAGGTCCGTCGCCGCCACTTCGCCGCCCTGCGGTCGGCCCTCGCCGAGCACGACGGCACCGAGGTGAAGAACACGGGGGACGGCCTCATGGCGGTGTTCCGCTCCGCGGTCGACGCGGTGGAGGGGGCGCTGGCCCTGCAGCGCGCCGCGAGCGGGATCGAGGCGGGAGGGCGCTCGGTCCCGATCCGCATCGGGGTCGCCGCCGGCGAGGCCACCGAGGAGCACGGCGACTGGTTCGGCACGCCGGTCGTGGAAGCAGCCCGCCTGTGCGCCGCCGCGGGCACGAACGAGGCCTGGGCCACCCGGCTCGTCGTCGCGCTGGTCGGCTCGCACGCCGACGCCCGGTTCGCGGACGTCGGCTCCGTGACGCTCAAGGGCTTCGACGAGTCGGTCGACGTCGTCCGCGTCGAGGCCCCCGAGCGGGGCTACCGGACGATGTACTCCGAGGTGGTCGAGGACGGCAGCGACCTCGGCCGCCGCCTCGTCGACCAGCTCGACTACTGGGAGTCGCTCCCGGGGATCCAACGGGTGCGCGCCGAGGTCCTCGCCCGCCTGTCGCCGCTCGCCGGCGACGTCGTGGCCGACATCGGCTGCGGTTCCGGGACGGAGGCGATCCGGCTCGCACGACTCGTCGGGCCCGACGGGACGGCCATCGCCGTCGACCCCAGCCCGGCCATGCTGACCGCGAGCGCCGAGCGGGCCGAGGCCCAGGGCGTCCGGCTCGAGCTGGTCCAGCGCGACGGGCGTGACACCGGGCTGGCCGACGACCGGTGTGACGCCGTCCGCTGCGAGCGCGTCGTGCAGCACGTCGGTGACCTCGGCGTCCTCGTCAGCGAAGCCCGACGGATCACCCGACCGGGCGGGACCGTGGTGTTCGCCGACACCGACTGGGGCAGCCTCATGATCCACCCGGGTGATCCGGAGATGGTCCGTCGCCTCCGGGCGATCTTCGAGCTCGGCCCCATGGCCGAGGCGTGGGCGGGCCGGAAGCTGGCCAAGGCCCTGTACGACGGCGGGCTCGACGAGGTCTCCCTCCAGCTGTTCCCGGTGCAGGCGGACGCGGCCGTCACGAGACCCATGGCGCCCGTCCTCGAGCGTGTGCTCGAGGCCGGTCGGGCGACGCGCGAGGAGCTCGACGCGTTCTTCGCCGAGATCCGCCCGGCCATGGAGGCCGGCGTCGGCCTGTGGGCCTTCACGATGGTGGTGGCGTCCGGTCGCGTCCCAGACTGACCCGAGATCGGGGACGGGGGGTCAGGGGGGACGAGGCCGCGCCGGGCGGGCCTCCGCGGCCGCCCGGCCGCGGCGGGCGTCGTCGGCGGCGTCGAGGCGGGCGGCCTCGCGCTCGTCGGCGCGCATCCACTGGTGGACGACGACGCCGATCAGCAGGAGGCCGACGAGGTCGCCGACGGCCCACATGATCGCCGCGCCGGTCCGCTGGTCGGACAGGGGCGAGGCGCCCCAGGTCCGGCCGAGACCCGAGTACCACGCCGCCGCGACCGGCTCGTCGGCGCTGAGCAGGGCCAGGCCGAGCACGGCGTGGAAGGGCACGAGCAGCACCACGAGCAGGAGGCGCAGGGGGTAGGAGAGCCGCCGGCCGCCCCGGCCGCTCGCCCAGCCGGGGTCGATGCCGAGCACCGCCTCTGCGAACAGGCCACCCACGACGAGCAGGTGGACGTGGAGCCACGCGTGCACCCACCCGTTGCGCAGCGACAGCTCGTACAGGCCGGTCAGGTAGAGGGCGAACATCGACGTCCCGAACAGCAGCCAGGCCGTCACCGGGTGGGTGAGGAAGCGGACCACCGGGTGGTGCAGCGCCGCCACGAGCCGGCGCTGGGTCGGGCGCTCGGCGGCCTGGAGCGCCAGCAGCACCGGCGCCCCGAGCACCAACAGCAGGGGCCCGAGCATCCCCAGGGCCACGTGCTGGACGGCGTGGGCCGAGAACAGCACGGTGTCGTAGCGCGCCAGGCCGGACTGGGTGGCGAGCAGGACGACCACGAGGCCGCCGGCGAACGAGGCGGTGCGCCCCGGTGACCAGCGCCGTCCTCGTCGGGCCAGGCGGCCCACCCCGACGGCGTAGCCCCAGCCGGCGAGCAGGGTGAGCAGGAGTGGCAGCGGGTCGACCGTCCAGCGGGTGGCGACCTCGAGGATCGAGATCGGAGGGGGGACGGCGGCGGCCGCAGTCCAGGGCACCCCCGCAACGTAGGCCGCTCCTGGCGACGAGGAGGATGGTAGGAATGCCGGCGTGGAGGGGACCGCCACCGTCGGGGGTGTGGCCGGGGACGCCGGCCCGGGCGCGCCCGTCCCGGTGCGGGCGACCGCAGAGGACGAGTTCGGGGTCACCACCGCGTCGCCCCTCGCCGTGGGCGTCATCGTGTGGTTGGCGTCGGAGCTCATGTTCTTCGCCGGCCTCTTCGCGGCGTACTTCGTGCTGCGCTCCGGGAACGACCCGTGGCCGCCGGCGGGGGTGGAGCTCGACATCCCGCGGGCGCTCCTGTCGACGGTGCTGCTGCTCGCCTCGAGCGCCACCATGCACCTGGCGGTGCGGGCAGGCGAGCGGGGCGATCACCGGGGCGTGGGGCGCTGGCTGGCGGTCACGCTGGGGCTCGGCACCCTCTTCCTCGCCAACCTCGCCCTCGAGTGGGCCGGCCTCGACTTCTCCCTCGATACCGACGCGTACGGCTCGATCTACTACCTGATCACGGGCTTCCACGGCCTCCACGTCCTCGGCGGCCTGGTGCTCATGGTGGCGGTCGCCGGCCTCGTCCTCGGCCGCGACAGCGCGGCGCCGATCGGCCCGTCGGTGGCGGTCACGGGCTACTACTGGCACTTCGTCGACCTGGTGTGGATCTTCGTGTTCGTGACCATCTACCTGCTGCGATGAGGCGGCCGGCGCTCCTGGCCACGGCGGCGGTGGTCGCCGTCACCGCGCTCGGCATGGCCCTCTGGCAGCCGGCCCAGGCCCAGGCGCCCACGACGACCGTGAGCCCGACGACGGTCGCGCCGACCGGCCCCGACGACCTCGTGGCCATCGGTGAGCAGCTCTTCGGCACCGGGTGCGTCAGCTGTCACGGCCTGGGCGGCGCCGGCACCGCCCAGGGCCCCACCCTGATCGGCGCGGGCGAGGCGTCCGCCGACTTCATGTTGCGGACCGGCCGCATGCCCCTCGCCGACCCGCAGGGCCAGTCGCCGAGCAAGCCGCCCGCCTACTCCGACCAGGAGATCCAGGCCCTCGTGGCCTACGTCGGCTCACTGGGCGAGGGCACGCCCATCCCCGACGTGGACGCGGCCGCCGGTGACCTCGTCGAGGGCGGCGAGCTCTTCCGGGCCAACTGCGCCGCCTGCCACGGGGCCGCCGCGGTGGGCGGGGCGCTCAGCTACGGCAATTACGCGCCGTCGCTGCACGAGGTGGGCGAGGTGCAGATCGCCGAGGCGGTGCGGGTCGGTCCCGGTCAGATGCCGCGGTTCGACGACGACGTCTTCGACGAGCACCAGCTGAACTCGATCGTCGCCTACGTGCGGTACCTCCAGGACCCGGCCGACCCCGGCGGCCTCTCGCTCGGGCGGGTCGGTCCCGTGGCCGAGGGCTACCTGATCTGGGTGGTGGGCGTCAGCGCGGTCGTCGTGTTCATCCGCTGGATCACCCGCCGGAGGAGCCATGGTTGAGGAACCGCCCGCGGGACGGCCGGCCGAGCCGCTCGTCGAGGTGGCCCCCGACGACGAGGACCGGGTCGAGCGCCGGAGCGGGCAGCTCCTGCCCGGGCTCTGCTTCGGTGTCAGCATCGCCGCCGCCCTCGGCCTCGCGGTGGTGTACGCCGCGGGCGGCCAGACCCAGGCCGAAGGCGTGCTGCTCTTCCTCGCGCTCGGCGGCATCGGGGTCGGCCTCGTGGTCTGGGCCAAGCGCTTCATGCCCGAGGGCCCCGACTCCGAGCCCCGCGGCCGCATGGGCTCCACGGCGGAGGACCGAGCCGCCTTCGTGGCCGACTTCGAGACGGGCAAGGAGACCTTCGGCCGGCGCAACTTCCTCACCAAGATGCTGTTCGGATCGGTGGCGGCGCTCGGGCTCGCCGCCCTCTTCCCGATCCGCTCGCTCGGCCCCCGTCCCGGCCGGGGCCTCAAGTCCACGCCGTACCGCGACGGGGTGCGCCTCGTCACCGAGGAGGGCGAGCCCGTGCGCCCCGACGACCCGGGTGTCGGCGGGGTGATCACCGCCTTCCCCGAGGGCCACGTCGGCGACGAGACCGCGCAGACCCTGCTCATCCGCCTGCAGCCGGGTGAGCTCGAGCCGGTCCCCGGCCGGGAGGACTGGACCGTCAACAACGTGGTGGCGTACTCCAAGGTCTGCACCCACGCCGGCTGTCCGGTCGGGCTCTTCCAGGCCCAGCGGGGCGAGCTCCTGTGCCCCTGCCACCAGTCGACCTTCGACGTGCTCCACGGGGCCACGCCCGTGTTCGGCCCCGCCACCCGGCCGCTGCCCCAGCTGCCCCTCGGCACCGACGCCGACGGCAACCTCATCGCCACCGGGGACTTCTCGGGCCCCGTCGGCCCCGGCTTCTGGGACATCGACACGTGAGCGTCGTCCGCCACCGCCGCAGGCGGGCGGTCGCCGAGGGAACCCCGTCAGGGGGCTCGCGGGTCGGGCGCACCGCCCGCTGGTTCGATGACCGCCTTGGGGTGGCGCGCACGGGCCGGACCCTCCTCGACAAGATCTTCCCCAACCACTGGTCGTTCCTGCTCGGCGAGATCGCCCTCTACTCGTTCGTCGTGCTGCTGGCGACGGGGGTCTACCTCACCTTCTTCTTCGACGCCTCGTCCGCCCCGGTGGTCTACGACGGCAGCTACGCCCCCCTGCAGGGCCTCGAGGTGAGCGCCGCGTACAACTCGGCCCTCGACCTCAGCTTCGACGTGCGGGCGGGGCTGATGATGCGCCAGGTCCACCACTGGGCGGCGCTGCTGTTCGTGGCCGCGGTGGTCGTGCACCTGTGCCGGGTGTTCTTCACGGGGGCGTTCCGCAAGCCGCGCGAGCTCAACTGGGTCATCGGCTGCACCCTGCTCGTGTTCGCCCTCGGCAACGGCTTCGCCGGCTACTCCCTGCTCGATGACCAGCTCTCGGGCACCGGCATCCGCATCGCCGACTCGGTGATCCTGTCCATCCCGGTGGTGGGGACGTGGATCTCGTCGCTGCTCTTCGGTGGCGACTTCCCGGGCACCGAGATCATCCCGCGCCTCTTCATCATCCACGTGCTGTTGCTCCCGGCAGGCATCACCGTGCTGCTGGTCGCCCACCTCGGGATCCTCGTGCGCCACAAGCACACCCACTTCCGCGGCGACGGCGCCACCGAGGACAACGTGGTGGGCGAGCGGGTGTGGCCCACGTACGCGGCCAAGGCCGGCGGTGTGTTCTTCCTGACTGCAGCGCTGCTCTGCCTGCTGGGCGGGCTGTTCCAGATCAACCCGATCTGGCTGTACGGGCCGTTCGAGGTGGCCGACGTCAGCTCGGCCAGCCAGCCCGACTGGTACATCGGCTGGCTCGAGGGGTCGCTCCGGCTGATGCCGCCGTGGGAGGTCAGCCTCGGCGACTACCTCATCCCGAACCCGTTCTTCCCCGGCGTGCTGCTGCCGGGGGTCACCTTCCTGCTCCTCTACGCCTGGCCGTGGCTCGAGGCCCGCTTCACCCACGACCACGACGTCCACCACGTCCTCGACCGCCCTCGCGACCGGCCCGTGCGCACCGCCCTCGGCGTGGCCACGCTCACCTTCTATGTGATCCTGTTCGCCGCCGGCGCCACCGACGTGCTGGCGGTGACCTTCGGGCTCTCGGTCAACCGCATCGTGTGGACGTTCCGCACCCTGCTGCTCGTCGCGCCGCCGGTGGCGGAGTTCGTCGCCCACCGCGTGTGCAGGGAGCTCCAACTGCGCGACGGCCCGCCCGAGCCCCTGCCCGACGCGTCGCCGCCCAGCGACGGGGACGCCGCCGGCGCCGAGGCGGCGGCCGATCCCGCCGCTGAGCCCGTCGGTGCCTGAGGATGTCCCGGGACGAGCGCCTGCGACCGGGTCACCGGTCGACGGGACGGACCCTCGGATCCTCGGGGGTCCGGGTCCGGTCCCAGGCCATTCGCCCGTCCCGGGGGTGCACCTGCTCGGGACGGCCCTCGACGACGTCGACCTTGAACGAGGCGCCCTCGACGACCCTCGGCACCAGGCCGGCCTCGACCGTCCAGGCCGTGGTGACCTCATAGGCGCCGCCGGTGGCGCCCTCGCCGGTCGGTTCGACGAGAAGTCGCAGCCGCAGCGACGTGGCCGACTGCCGGGTCTGCACGACCGAGGCGCCGACCTCGATCACGGTGGCCCGCGCCGGGTGACGCCGCTCGGGCGCCGCCGCCTTCCTCCGCCAGAACGCCATCGCCGCCATCCTACGGACGGCCGTGGTCGTCAGCAGTCGACGGCGATCCGCAGCGCCCGGCACACCTCGTCGAGGCGCTCGGGCCCGAGCGTGGTGATCCGCCGGGTGCAGTAGGCGCGTTCGATCAACTGGGTGTTGTCGAGCGTCAGCACGCAAGGAGCCGGCATGCCGTCTTCGGTGTCCAGCTCGACCTCCGTCGGTATGAGCCGCGCCCTGCGCGTAGCCGGCACGGCGAGCACCTGGTGGAGGCGCTCGACGAGTTCGCTCCTTGTGAGGATGAGGAACGGCCGCGCCTTGTGCTCCGGTGGTTCGTACCACCAGACCTCGCCTCTGTTCACCAACCCCCGTCCCACTCGTCGAGCGCAGCCATGGCGGCGCGGCCCGCCGCCGCAGTCTGCGCCTCGAGGTCGCCCCACTCGTCCTCACCGCCGGGTGGGTGCTCGGCGTACCCGCGGGTCAGCGCCTCGTCGATCTTGCGCCGCTCCTCGCGCTGGACGAACTGCTCGAGGGCGAGGCGCACGATCTCGCTGCGGGTGGCGGTGCCGGCGGCGATGGCGTCGAGCGCCTCGACCAGCGGATCCGGCAACCGCACGGCGATCTGCGTCGTCATGCACTCAGCCTACCGATGTGTCATGCACTTTGGTATGCAGGCCTCACGGGTCGCCGATGGCGAAGAACTGGCCGGCGCGGGTGCCGACGTAGATGCGGCCCTTCCAGACCGCCGGCGTGGACTCGATGCAGCCGCCGAGCTCCACCGTCCAGAGCTCCGGTGGGTCGACCCGTGGGTTGGACACGTCGTAGGCGTGGAGGAAGCCGTTGCAGTCGCCCTGGATGAGCACGTCGTCCACCACCACCGGCGACTGCCACGTGGGCCCGGGCAGCGACTTCTCCCAGACGATGGCGCCGGTCATGCGGTCGATGCCGAGCAGGCGCCCGCCATTGGTGGGCACGTAGAGCATCCCCCGGTGCAGCGCCGGCGTGGCCCACACGCCCGCCGGGTTGGCGCCCATGTCCGGGATCGACCACACCAGCGGGTTCTCGGGGTTGGTCGGGTCCAGCTTCATGATCTGGCCGACCTCGGCCGACCGACCGGTGCCCCGCTCGTACTCGGAGGCCACGTAGAGCATCCCCTGGCGGTCGATCACCACGCTGGCGTCGGTGTCGTCGCCGGTCCAGAAGCGGAAGGTGCGGGTGACCGCGGCCGGGCCGGCGCCACCGGGCAGCAGGGGGCCGATGTCCCAGCCCTGGACGAGGCCACCCGAGTTGGCGAAGTAGGCGGTGTTGCCCGAGATGGCCACGGAGTTCTCGATCGACACCGAGGTGTCGCCGATGTCGGCCAGGAGCTGGTCGTCCCAGCCGGGGGTGTTGAAGATCAGCTGGGGGGCGACGGTGACGGGGTCGCCCTCGCCGGTGCCGCCGGCGCGGTTGAGCTTCACCACGTGGAACTGGCTGTTCTCGCCGCCCTCGAAGAGGTGGTCGTCGATGACCAGGCCCGAGCCGTCCCAGTCGTTGTTCCACATGGTCGGCGACACCGCGTCGGCGCTCAGCGACCACAGCTCCTGCACGGGGTTCCGGTCGATGGCCAGCGCTCGGTAGTAGTTGTCGCGCGAGCCGGTGTAGACGATCGGGTAGCCGTCGGGGTCGACCGTGACCGAGCCCTTGATGATGTCGCCGGTGGGGAAGGGTGGCCGCAGGTCGGCGCCGGTGCTCGCGTCGAGGAAGTGCACGGCCCGGTCGTAGGCGCCGAACACCACCCAGGTGACGCCGTTGCGCTCAAACACCGCGGGCTGGCCGGTCCAACCCGACCCGCACCAGGTGCGGGTCTCGCTGCCCTCGCTCGACTCCGAGCACATGGCCGAGCCGGGGTAGGTCCACAGCACCTGCGGGGCGGTGGGCGCCGGGCCCTGCCCGTAGTAGGTGCGGGTGGGGTTCCCCCGGAAGGTGAGCAGGCCGGGGACGGTGTCGCCGTACGGCTGGCCGGACGAGGCGGGATCCACCCACCCCTCGAACGGCGGCGCCGTGGTGGTCGTCGGGACCGCGGTGGTGGAGGGCGCCGACGCGCTCGTCGACGTCGCGGCGTCCTCTCCGCCGTCGGGCCGGTCGGCCGCACCGCAGGCGGCGACGAGCGCGCCGACCGCGAGCAGAGCGAGTCCGCCGATCACCGACCTCTTGCGCGCCCGGGTCATGGCACCAGTGTGACCCGCCCTGCGACCCCGTCCCAACGGGCACCGGATCTCGGTGCCCTGGCACCGAGATCAAGTGCCAGAACGGCCGTGGGCCGAACCGACATCAGATACGCGACGAAGACGATACTGGACTCTGACTCTTCCGATATGTCATTCGGATGGAGTACCTCCCGCGGATCGCCGACGCGGCGCTCGACGATCTCCTCGCCGCCAGTCGGGGCACCGCGACCTGGAGCTGGCGCCCGACGTGTGGGCCGTGCCGATCTCCACGCTCTGGACCTACTAGCCCCAGCCGTGGCGAGCAGGGAGCAGTACTGCGGTTGGCAGCCCCTCGAGGAAGCCACCGCCGCGCCATCTGTTGACACGCCGATCACGCCCATCTGACGGCGCCTCTCTCGGCGCTCCGGCCGCCTCGAGGAGGAACTCTCGGTCAGGGTGGTCTCGTCGGCGTGGTGGTGTCGGCACTCGATGCTATGGTATGTGGCATGAAACGTATTCGACTTTCGACCACAGTCGATGCCACTCGACTCGACCGTTGCCGGCGTCTGATCGCGGGCCGTGACAGCGAGATCCTGGACCGCGCGTTGGCGGCGCTCATCGAGCTCGAGGAGGCCCGCCGGGAGATCGAGGCTCTCGAGCGCCACCCCTACGAGGCGGACCCCGCGCTGTCGTGGTCGGTGCCGCCGGGGCCCGACCTGGACTACGACGGCGAGGTACCCGCCGATCTGGTCGAGTTGGCGGCCCGCCGTCGGCGGGGCGAGGGGTGACCGATCTCGGCCACGGTCAGGTGTGGTGGGCCGACCTCGACAAGGTCCGCCCGGTCGTGGTGTTGACCCGGTCACGGGTGGCGGGGCGCCTGACGCGGGTGCTGGTGGCACCGATCACGACCGTGGTCCGTGAGATCCCCACCGAGGTGGCACTCGGACCTTCCGCAGGGGTGGCCGAAGGCTCGGTGGCCAACCTCGACAACATCCAGTTGGTGCCCGTGGCCTGCCTGCTGCGGCCGGCGGGAACCGTCGACCCGCAGCGCTGGCCCGAGTTCTGCGCCGCCATGGCCTCGGTGATCGCATGCTGAACCGGCGCTGACCGGGCCGAGCCAGGCCGCCGGACCCGATGGCCGAGCAGTGGACGGTCGAAGGCGCTACCCGGCAGACCTCAGCGAGCCGAGCGCCTCCGACTTGTCGGCACTTGCGTGGCCGCGAAGAGAGCGGTGGCGGCCGTTCGGGTAGCCATGATCGACGGCTGATCGGCCGGGCCGGCTTGATCAGCCGGTGGGGGCGAGGGTGGCGTTGATGTTGGTGGTGGTGCGCCCGACGCCCGGGTTGACTGGCGCCAAGGGCGGCCATCACCCCGGCCCGATCGTCCGCCTCAGGCGCCGCCCTCGGCGACGAGGCGGTCGAGCACGAGCTCGGGCTGCTCGCGCTCGACGCGCTCGAGCCAGTACTGGCTCTCGAACAGGGCGTAGCGGGTGCCGTCGGCGCGCTTGAGCACGTCGACGCCCTGCATGGCCTTGAGCGCCGGCTCGCTGGCCTCGTCGGTGCGACGGGCGACGCGGTAGCTCGTGTGGTTGAGCTCCACGGGGGCGCCGAACTCGTTCTCGAGGCGGTGGGTGGCCACCTCGAACTGCATGGGCCCCACGGCGGCGAGCAGCGGTGCCTGGTCGCCCCGGTCGTCGTCGCGCAGCACCTGGACGACGCCCTCCTCGTCGAGCTGGGCGATGCCCCGGCGGAACTGCTTGAAGCGGCCGGTGTCGCGGACGCGGGCGACGGCGAAGTGCTCGGGGGCGAAGCTGGGGATGCGGGGGAACTCGACGGGCTCGTCGAGCCAGAGCGAGTCGCCGACCCGCACGTCGGTGGCGTTGACCAGGCCCACGACATCGCCGGGGAACGCCTCCTCGAGGGTCTCGCGCTCCTGGCCGAACACCTGGTGGGCGTACTTGGTGGCGAAGGGCTTGCCGGTGGGGCCGTGGGTCACGACCATGCCCCGCTCGAAGCGGCCCGAGCAGACCCGGAAGAACGCGATGCGGTCACGGTGGGACGGGTCCATGTTCGCCTGCACCTTGAACACGAAGCCCGAGAAGGGGTCGTCGAGGCCACGGGGGGCGCCGGCGACGTCCTCGCGGGGCGACGGCGACGGCACCAGGTCGACGATGGCGTCGAGCAGCTTGCGCACCCCGAAGTTGGTGAGGGCCGAGCCGAAGAACACCGGGGTGGTCTCGCCGGCGAGGAAGGTCTTGGTGTCGTGGTCGGCGCCCACCTCGGCCAGCAGGCCGAGCTCTTCCTCGGCGGCGGTCCACGCCAGGCCCTCGTCGACGCGGGCCTGCTCGGCGGACACCTCTTCCTCCGGCGCTTCCGTGCTGCCCCGGGCGGTGCGGGTGAAGCGGGTGAACCCGATCTCGCCGGCGGTGCCATCGGTGAGCGCCCGGTCGGCCACGCCCCGGAAATCGCCGGCGATGCCCACGGGCCAGGTCACGGGCGTGGGGACGATGGCGAGCTTGGCCTCGATCTCGTCGATGAGCTCGAGCGCCTCACGGCCGGGGCGGTCCCACTTGTTGATGAAGCTCAGCAGGGGGAGGTTGCGCTGGCGGCAGACCTCGAAGAGCTTCAGGGTCTGGGGCTCGATGCCCTTGGCCGCGTCGAGGACCATCACCGCGGCGTCGGCGGCGGCGAGCACGCGGTAGGTGTCCTCAGAGAAGTCGCGGTGGCCGGGGGTGTCGAGCAGGTTGACCACGCAGTCCCGGTACGGGAACTGCATCACGGTGGAGGTGATGGAGATGCCGCGCTGCTGCTCGAGCGCCATCCAGTCCGACGTGGCCGAGCGACGCTCCCCTTTGGCCTTGACCGCGCCGGCCTCCTTCACCAGGGCCCCGCCGTAGAGGAGGAACTTCTCGGTGAGGGTGGTCTTGCCGGCGTCGGGGTGGGAGATGATCGCGAAGGTGCGCCGGCGGGCCGCCTCCGCGGAGGCAGCCGCGGTCACCCGCTCAGGCTAGCGAGGCGGGGTCAGCGCGCCCTCTCGCCGGTAGGGTGGTCGGGGACATGTCGGTCACGCGCCGCCTGCGCACCGCGCCGGTCGCTCTCGCGCTCGTCCTCGCCGCTCTCGCCCTGCTCGGGACCGGCGGCACCTCGTCGGGCGCGCTCGGCCTCGACGAGGCTCCGGTCCCGCTCGGGGCGGTGCCGGCGCCGACCGCCGCCGACGACCTGCCGGAGCCGGCCGTCACGATGCGGGCCGACGAGCGGGTCGACGCCCGCGCCGACCGATGGCGTCAGGTCGTCCTCTTGGCGTTGCTGGCCGTCGGTCTGGCCGTTCCGATCCTCCGCGGTTGGGGCGCCGAGCCCGGACGCACGCTCGTCTGGCCGGCGTCGGGGCGCCGGGCGTCGGTCGCGGTCCGCGGGCCGCCACCGGCACGGCTCGCGCCGCTGCCTGCACCGCTGCCCGCCTGATCACGCCTCCACGACCCGGGGGCGGACGATCGCCCGCACCCGACCCGGAGGTCCCTCGTGCCATCCATCCCCACCGTCCTCGAGCGATCACCATGACCGGGATCACCGAGACCCGGGCACCGCGGAGCGCTCTGCCGCCGGCGCGCATCGGCCAGGTGCTGCTCGTCGGCGCCGGCGTCCTCGTCCTCGTCGTCGTGCTGCGCCTGTTGCTCCCGCTGTTCGAGGGCCCGGGCCACGTCGACCGCCTCGTGGTGGTCAACCCGACCGACTACGAGATCACCCTCGCCGCGAGCGAGCCCGGTGAGCGGACGCGCGCTCCGCTCGGGTCGGTCGATCCCGGCGAGGAGGCCACGTTCGAGCGCATCGTCGACCAGGGCGACCAGTGGGTCTTCCACTTCCGCTCGCAGGGCCGAGACGCCGGCAGCGTCGAGGTCAGCGAGGCTGCGCTCGTCGCCGACGGTTGGCAATTGCGCATCCCCGAGTCGGTGGGCGAGGCGCTCGCCGCCGAGGGGGTGCCCACGCCGAGATGAGCCCGCACCCCGACTCCCGACCCGGACGTCGCCTCGGCCCCGGTGAGATCGCCGAGGTGGCCCTGCCCGGCATCGGCCAGCGCTACGACGTCCACGCCGACGAAGGCGACGTGAGCGTCATCATCCACCACTCGGGTCGGCGCGACCTCTACGTGCTCGAGGGTGAGCGCCGCCGCGCCTCCGTCGCGCTCAGTGACTCGCAGGCCCGGACCCTCGGCGCCATCCTCGGGGGGGCGTACTTCAAGCCCTCGGTGGTGGAGGAGATCGAGGCGGTCATCGACGACCTCCTCATCGACTGGGTCACCCTCGACGAG
>CAZYPY010000068.1:0-16019 GCA_964649545.1 uncultured Microthrixaceae bacterium
CCTTTATCCAGGTCACGCGGCCGTCCCGGGCGACAACCGGTCAACCACGGCCCCGTACACATCGGTTGGGACGCGTCACAGGCCGCTCTCGCGGCCCGTGTCCACCCTGCCGCACGACCCGCGTTCCGGGTCGGCCCTGCACGCAGACCGGCTACTACGAGGCGAGGGCGGCGTCGATGGTGGTGGTGGTCCCGGCGGTGAGGGTGAAGGGCGTGGCCCCGGCGTAGTCGGGGCTGTCCCGGTGGTACTTGAGGATGCGGCCGCCGTTGGGGTCCAAGATGGCGGCTCGGTAGGTGCCGGGGGTCAGCCCGGAGATCTCGTAGGTGCCGTCGGAGATGGTGACTGCTCCTCCGCGGACGCCGGTGGGGCCGATGGCGACGACCCACGCCCCCGCAATGGGCTCGGAGGTGGTGTCGTCGGTGATAGTGCCGGCCATGGTGGCGGTGTTGGGTTCGAGGGCGGCGTTGACCACGGCGGGTGCGGTCACGGTGGTCGCGGACCCCAGGCCGTCGTAGGGCTGGTTGTTGTGCCATTCGGTGTTGTGGCGGCCGGATGGTTCGATGAAGGCGAGCTTGTAGCTGCCGGGGTCGAGGTTGAGGGTGTAGCGGGCGTCGTTGCACAAGGTCGTGGTCGACGCGGCGAACCGGTAGGTGTCCGCGCGCAGGGCGATGACCCGCACCCCACACAGCGGGTTGCCGGTGCTCTGTTCGGTCACTCTGCCGGACACGGTCGCGCCGCCTGCGGGTGGGGTCGTCCGGTCCAGCTTCACACTCAGGTTGGTCGTGATCCCAGGGTTGGCGATGAGAAGGTCGGCGGTGTCGGGTCCGGGTTCGTTGTCGTAGTACTCGGGGAGGTGCGCTCCGCTGCCGTCCACGAACACCAGCCAGTAATACCCAGGGGTGAGATTCCAGAAATCGAACGTGCCGTAGCCGCCGTCGGCGACTTCGGGGGCGCCGGTGGCGGGGTTCACCGCCACCGCCCACCCCTGCTCGAGCCCGCTGCCGTTGTCCTGGTCAGCGATCGTGCCCATGACCCGTGCCCCAGCGGCGAACATCTCAGCCTGGACCTCCACGTCCTCGGCCGCGTTCACGGTGACCGGGGTGGGGGCACCGTGGAACCCGGCGACGTAGTTTCCTTGAGGGTCGATCAGATACAGGAAGTACGTTCCCGCGGGGACCTGAACGTCGAAGTAGCCGCTGGAGTTGGTGAAGTCCCCTGCAGCCACTGAGAAGTCGTTGGTGCGCAGCAACGCGATCCAAATCCCCTGCAGCCAGGGCCCCTGCCACTGGCGTCGGACCCGACCCGACACCGAACCCGTGCCGACCTCGACGAGCCCGGACCCCGCCACGCCGGGCCCTTCGACCCCATTCGGCGGCGTCTCTGCCGTGGCCGCGTCCGGGACTTGCCCGAAAGGCACCACCTCGTCTTGGCCGGTGGGCGGGGTCTGGGGGCTAGCGGACCCGGCCGTCGCAGCGATGGTCACCGTGGACGCCGCCACCGCCAGCACCGCCAGTCGGGCGACACCCCGACTGCGCCATGACGAGCGCATCACCGGCGGCGACCGACGCCGAAACCAGCGCCTCGCCGAGGCCCACCCGCCATGTAGCGGATGCTACCAATCGAGAGCGGTCAGCCTGAATGGCCGCCAACGACCGCGCTCGATCATCGATTGCTCGCCTGAGGCCGCAGGCGGTTCCGTGGCAGGACGACAGGTCACCACCGGGGACGGCTCCAGCGTCGTTCCCGCGATCGGCCTCAGGCCTGAGTCGGACCCTCGAAGAGCCATGCGGCCAGCCGCGCCCACCGACGTGACAGCGACTGCCACTCGTTCAGAGGGGCGTCTCCACGGGAGCGGCGACATGGCAGCTGGCTTGGGTTCGAGATCGTCGAGCGGCCCACCGCGTGAGCCGGGGCGAACCGCCCGTCCTTTGCGGGTGTCTGGTCGGGCGCGTCAGTCGGGCCCGGTGGGCGGCTCGAAGCCGTAGTCCTCGAGCAGCTGCCGCACGGGCTCCCAGGCGGTCGCCGCCTGCAGCCCGGCGGGCGCGTCGGCCAAGGCCTGCAGTCGCCGGCGCAGGTCGCGTTCCTCTTCGGTGAGGACGTGGGCCAGCGTGTCGTCGAAGAGGTGACGGACGGTCGTGGCTGCCTCGGCCGCGAGGAAGTCGAGGAAGATCTCAAGCCGCCGGACGGTCTCGCCGGTGGGGTGTCGCCCGCCGGCGGTCATGTCGAGGAAGGCGAGGTCCTCGTGCCACAGCTCTTGCACGAGCGGCTCGTCGGCCACGAGGCACACGCTGCCGAACGGTGCTCGGCGCTCGGCGGCGGGTGTGCGGCCAGAGGGAGATGAGGACATGAGGAAGGACCGCCGCCCACCGCGTTCGCCGACGCTTGATGAGTTCGATGCGTATGTCGAGGATCGGCCCAGGCGGCTCGGATGCTGGCGGCATGGCGCTCCCGAGCGTCACCCCTCCTTGGCCTGGCTCAACGTGGAGCCCGTCATCCGCCAGGTGCAGCTGTCGCAAGAGATCGGCTGGGAGGCAGCGGCGGCGATCAACGTGTCGGCGCACCACAACGTGGTTGGCATCTCCTCGGGTTGGGTCGTCACTCGGATGCGGGGTCAGGGACGCGGGGCATCGCCGACGTATGAGGAGCGGCAGGCGTTGTTCAACGTCGCCGGTCAGTACTGGCAACTGCGCAACGCCCTCGTCGAGGTCCGAGTCGGCGTGCGGGGCTTCGAGGCTGACGGCCACGTGGTGCGCATGCCCTACCTGGGCGACAGCGAGCTCGACGCACTTGACCGCATCCTCGATCTGCTGCCCGTGCTCGAAGCGATCGATGCGCCGCGGTACGCCCCGAGTCAGAAGCTAAGGCAGTGGTCCGCCACCGAAGGACGATCGACGCCATGGAGCCGAGCTCCGGGCTGGGTGCGCGCCGGCTTCAGGCGCATGGCGGCGGCGACGCTCGCGAGGTACGACACCTATCTGCCCCCGGAGCAGAAGCTCGCCGGATTCACGATCGGCGAGTTCGACCGGTTCTGGGAGGTGCTGCTCGCCTGGGGCATGCAGATGCAGATCGCGGTCATGAACGGTGCCCGAGGGACCGAAACCATCGCGCCACTCCTCGAACGTGAAGCGGCGGTCGGCCAACTCGCCGCCGAAGCCGAGGTGGGTGAGTCGGCGGTCGATGCGATGGTCCAGGTCCTGACTCTTGACCTCGGCCGGTGTCCAGACGGCGCACTCACGCCGTTGGTACCGGTTGACGACCGCCTCTTGCCGATGAGCTCGATCATCGTCCCGAGTGCTCCGCAACGGAACCTTCTCGCCAACGTGGCCTCCGACCCGGCCATGGTCGGCGACGCCGGCCGCCTCCTCGGGTTGGCGGGTGAGCGAGCGACTGCAGAGGCGCTCGAACGGATGTCGAGTGGTGTGCTCATCGCGACTCGCGTGAAGGTCCGCCGGACGAACGGCGAGCCTGCCGGGGACCTCGATGTCGTCGTCTGCGATCCCTCGGCGCAGGTCATGGCCATCTTCGAGATCAAGTGGCACCTCGCCGCTGACGGGAACGCCGAGGTCTACCGCGCTGCGAAGCTGGCGACAGACAAGCGATCCCAGGTGACCCGGCTCCGTGGTGAGATCGCTGCCGGGCAGGCGACGGTGCGCTGGCCGGCGAACTGGCCCGACGTCGGCTCTTTCACGCAACGGTGGTTCGTCCTCACCCGTGACGTCCTCCCCCTCCAGGACATCGACGACGACGAGGTCACCGTCCGATCCCTGCAACTCATCCAACGCACCGTTCGAAAGGATGCAACGGGCCACGATCTGATCGCCGCTCTCGAGCATCCCCCCGTGCCCCCGGACGTCCTGACCGCGACGGACTGGGAGTCGTTTCGCTTTGGCGACCTACGTGTGGAGGTCGAAGTGGTGCGCGCGTGACCGACGTCGCAGCACGGACGCCGAGCGCACGACCGTCTCGTGGTCACCCCGGGGCGTGTGGCCGCACGAGGAGGCCGAGCGATGCTGCTGCGAGCGGAGTCAGTTCGGATTCCTCCAGGATGCGTCGCACCAGGCGCGTCTCGGCCTTGCTCAGGTGTGCGCCGGCGCGGTCGACGGGGCCGGCCAGACACGCGAGCGCATCGAGGTCGTGCTCGTGCTTGGCGCGGCCGGCGGCATCCTGCGATGGGATCTTCAGAGCGGCGGCAGACTTGGCGATGATGGCACCGACGAGCGTTGGTCGGCGGACGGGAGCCGATGCGCTTCCATCTGAGAGATGGACAAGGCGCCACTCGCTGCGGTGAAACGCCTGAGATGTGCCTGGGGCCTCGATGGTCCGGCCGGAGCCGATTGCGAGGTTCGCCCGGCTGCCGAGGTGATCGGGGGCCAGCACGTCGATGGTCGCTCGTCCTCGTCGGAAGCGATGAGCCACACCATCCGGGTCGGGGCCGTCCTGGGTGAAGCCACCACCGGTGAGGGCATCGCGCACCGTGGCCAGGCCTGACGGCGCCACTCGGAGGTCGACGACGACATCGACGTCGTCGGTCGGTCGGGTTTGGACGGCGCGCCGCTCGACCTCGTGCAGCAGGACCATCTGGCCTCCCACCAGCAGCCAGTTCGGGCCGAGCGAGGGAGCGATGCCCAGGAGCGCGGCCCAGGAATCGGACTGCGCGCCGACGAGCGGCGGCAGGTGGATGTCCGGAGGCTCAACCATGGAGCTCGACGAGGTGCCTGGCCGCCAGCCAGTGGCGGGGGTCGTCGGATGCCATGAGATCGAGGGCGACCGCGGCTGCTGGCGCCAGTTGCCGGCCTCTGGCCTGGCCTCCGACCATCGGATCGACCACGAGGGGCCAGATCAGTTCGTCCACGACCTGGAGCAGCACCGGTCCCAATGGGTCGGCGACGAGGGCGACCACGTCCGGGAGTTGCTCGGACAGGCTCCTCGGAAGGTAGAGCACCGCTTCGGAGCGGTCGTCGACGAGGGGCTCGCCGTAGTCCACAGCAGCGGCGATTCCGCTGACGGCGACGAGCTCGTGGTCCGACAAGAACGCGAGGTCACCTCGTCCGAGGTGACCTCGGTGTGGTTGGGCCCGCTTCCGGTATCGCCCGACCTCGTCCAGATCGACTGAACCAGCGAGGATCTCTTCCCACGCTCGGCGCCCGCCCAGCGGCCGCCCGCGACGATTGGCCTGGTGCCGTCGCGCTTCGACGGCTCGCTTCGGCACCGCCCACGCGTTGCCGAAGCGAACGCCTGGCAGGTCGCCAGCCACTACCAGCTGTCGCACCCGCTCCACCGAGACCCGGAGGGCCGAGGCGGCATCCGCGAGCGGGAGCAGGTCCTGGTCCACGGCGAAAGTATATATCGGAATACTCCAAGATTTGTAGCCCGGGTCTCCGCTGTCCGGAAGGACCGGTCGACCGGTCACACCGCTCAGGTACCCTCCTTCGACCACGGGCAGCGGCAACGGAGTGCAAGGGGAAGGCGTGGACATGACACCACCACGGTCGCCGGGCACCACATGACCGACCCGACTCCAGCAGCCCTAAGGGTCGAGCTCGAGCGGCTCGTCGTCACCGATCTGCTCGGGCCGTCGGACCCGCACGAGCAGCTCCCGGGGTACCGCAGCCCGGTAAGGGAGTGGTACCTGGTGGGGATGTTGGCGCCGCGGGGGACAGTGGTCGACCCCAACCGCAGCGACGGCGACGACCTCCAGGACGGCGACGACGGCGGCGGGCTGGGCAAGGACGACCGCCCCGCCAAGGTCGTGCTCTTCCCGTCCTCGGCGGGGTTTACCGCCGCAGTCGATCCGACGTACGCCGAGCTCGAGGTCGAGGCGTCCTGGGGGCGCTACACCAAGGTCGACAACCCCGATCCCACCGCCACCGGGGCCCTGCAGCGCCTGTGGCAGCGCCACCCCGCCGGCGGGTCGACGAGCATCGCGCTGGCCGAGGGGGAGATCACCCCGTTCGCCCCCGATCCCGGCCAACCCGACGTGCTGGTCCGGGGCCGGTGCCGGCGCACCCCGCACTGCTGGCTGGTGACCCTCTTCCTCGTCAACGAACAGCTCCCTGCGGCCAGCAACATCGACGAGCGCTGGCTGTTCCAGATCGAGCTCGCCGTACGGGCCGTCGACGGCTCGGCCCCGTTCGTCGGTCGCCAGCTGGCGCTGCCCGCCGACATCGGCAGCACCGACCCCGAGCTGCGCCACCTCGACCTCCTCTACCGCGACCGGGTGGAGTTCGCCGTGGGGCATGGGGTGGCCGTCCACGCCGAGGCGGCCGACGGCGACCCGCACCGGGCGACTGCGGTGCGCACCGCGGTCATCCCCCGGTCCGAGGTCGCCCAGGTCGAGGCGCCGAAACCGGACGACCCGGCGCTCGACGAAGCCGAGCAACCTCATGGCTCAGGTCACCTTCGACATGGAGGCCCTCTCGAAGCTCGACGGTCCCGGCGCCGCCTCGGTGCTCCGCCCACTGGCGGAGGCGTACGACCACTGGCTCGGGCGCCAGCGGGACAAGGCGGACGGGTTCACCGGCGACGAGGCCGTTAGCGCCCACGAGGCAGTCGCCCGGGCCGGCGCAATCGCCGCGCGTCTGCGGACCGGCGTCGAATTGCTGGCCACGGACGCGGTCGCCGCCGAGGCCTTCGCCTTCGCCAACCACGCCATGTGGCAGCAGCGCCTCCACACGCTCGTCGCGGCCGAGCGGCGCAAGGACCAGACCCTCTCCCTGCCCGATGCAGAGGCCCGGGTTTCGGCCACCCCGAACTGGTCGTGGCGACCCTTCCAGCTCGCGTTCGTGCTGGTGAACCTGCCGTCGCTCGCCGACCCCTCCCATCCCGAACGGCAGCTCGACACGGGCACCGCCGACCTCCTCTTCTTCCCCACGGGCGGCGGCAAGACGGAGGCCTACCGCGGCCTCACCGCGTTCACCCTGGCGATCCGGCGGCTGCAGGGGGAGGTGGGCGGCCACTCGGGCGAGGGCGGCGTCGGTGTGCTCATGCGCTACACGCTCCGGCTCTTGACCGCGCAGCAGTTCCAGCGCGCCGCCACCCTGATCTGCGCCTGCGAGCTGCGCCGGCGCGACTTGATCGCTGACGGCGACGAGCGGTGGGGCCACACCCCGTTCCGCATCGGGATGTGGGTGGGGGGCTCGGTCAGCGCCAACAAGAGCCTCGACGCCGCCCAGGCGGTCGACGACCTGAAAAACACCGGGTGGGCCAATGGCGCACGCCCCACCTCGCTGGTCGCCTGCCCCTGGTGCGGGGAGGCGCTCGACCCTGCCAAGCACGCCGAGCCAGACAAGCACCTGTGGCGCACCCTCATCCTGTGTGGCGACACCAAGGGGCGATGCCCGTTCACGCCGCGGCGTTCACCGGGTGAGGGCATCCCGGTGGTCACCGTCGACGAGGAGATCTACCGGCTCCTCCCCGATCTGGTCATCGCCACCGCCGACAAGTTCGCCCAGCTCCCGTGGCAGGGCGCCACCAGCGCGCTGTTCGGCCGGGTGCACCGGTGCTGCGAGCGGCACGGGTTCCGCACCGACGACCTCGACTCGTGGGGGAGCCACACCGAGTCCGACAGCCACCCCCGCTCGGGCGACCTGCCACCGGCCAAGACCACGGACTGCCTCCCGCGGCGCCCGCCCGACCTCGTCATCCAGGACGAGCTGCACCTCATCGCCGGTCCGCTCGGCTCGCTGTTCGGCCTCTACGAGACGGCCATCGACGACATCGCCGCCTGGGAGGTCGACGGGCGGCCGTCGCGACCCAAGGTGATCGCGTCGACCGCCACCATCCGGCGAGCCGAGCACCAGGCGTACAGCTTGTTCTGCCGGCGCCTCGCCGTGTTCCCGCCACAGGTGATCGACGCCGGCGACTCCTTCTTCGCCGTCGAGCGGCCGCTCGACGAGACGCCGGGCCGGCTGTACCTCGGCGTCTGCGGGATGGGTCAGCGCTTCAAGTCCGTGGCCACCCGCGTGTACCAGGCGGTCCTCGCGTCGGCGCAGGTCCTCTACGAGTAGCACGGCGCCGACGCCGACCCGTGGATGACCACGGTGGGCTACTTCAACTCGCTCCGCGAGCTCGGTGGGATGCGCCGCATGATCGACGACGAGGTCGCCAACCGGCTGCGACGCACCGAGCGGCGCAAGCTCGCCAACCGGTACCTCAACGAGCAGGACGTGGTCGAGCTCACCTCGCGGGTGACCTCGAGCGACATCCCCGACGTGCTCGACCGACTCGGCCTGGCGTTCACCGGGACCAAGCCGGCCAAGGGTGAGCGTTGGCCACTGGCGATCGCGCTCGCCACCAACATGATCTCGGTGGGGGTCGACGTGCCGCGCCTGGGCCTCATGATCTGCTCGGGCCAGCCCAAGACCACGTCCGAGTACATCCAGGCCACCAGCCGGGTCGGACGCGATGCGGGCGGTCCCGGCCTCGTCATCACCCTCTACAACTGGGCCCGCCCCCGCGACCTCTCGCACTACGAGACCTTCGAGCACTACCACCAGACCTACTACCGCCAGGTCGAGGCGCTCTCGGTCACCCCCTTCGCCCGGCGATCGCTCGACCGGGGGGCCACCGCCCTGCTGGTGTCCGAGGCCCGCCACACCCGTGCCGACTGGAACCCGAAGCCCGCCGCACAAGTCGTGCCGGCGAACCAGCACGAGTTCGATCCCATCGCCGACGCGCTCCACCAGCGCGCCGAGCTCATCGCCGGCCCCGCGGCGGCGGGTCAGGTGGACCAGCTCGTGAGCTCTCGCCGCGACAAGTGGTCCACGCAGCAGAAGGCGCCAGGCGTGACCCTGGCCTACGCCCGCGGGCGGGGCGACGCGGTCAACCTGATCCAGTCGCCGGAGGCGGGGACGTGGACCGACTTCACGGTGCCCAATTCCCTGCGGGAGGTCGAGGTCGCCGCGAACCTCCAGCTCCGCGAGGACGACCCGTCCGACGATCCGGTGATGCGCCGCCGCCGGCGGAGGACGCCGACGCCGAGGAGATCGCCGACGAGGACGCCGGCCTGGCCATCCCCGAGGACCTGGGCCGGTGACCACCACCGGCGCCTACGACGGGCCCAAGCGGGTCGGCACGCTCCGCCCCAGCCAGGCGATCCACTCCTTCGGTGTCGGTTCGCTCGTCGACCTCCCGAGCCTCAGCGTCATCGTGGGTGGCCTCGACCGCTGGGACACGACTCGCCAGGCGGTCGTCACCGAGGACCGCCTGCTCGACGCGGTGCGGGCCCGGCTCGGCCCCCAGGTCGAGCTGTTGCGCACCCTGCCCGTCGAGCCACAGACCACGAACAACCCCTACGACGAGTGGGCCCGCATCGGCGTCCCGGTGACCGTCTTCCCCCGATGGCTGCGCTGCACGGCGTGCAACCGCCTCTTCCCGGTGGCCTCCGGTGCCCTCACCCTCGAGCACAACCCGCACCGCATCGACAAGACCCGCTACACCCACCCGAACTGCGACAAGGCTCGGCGGCCGCCGGCGGCGGTGCCCGCCCGGTTCGTCACCGGGTGTCCCGCCGGGCACCTCGACGAGTTCCCGTGGGTGCGCTTCGCCCACCAGAAGAAGCCGGTGTGCGCGAACCCGGTCCTGCGGGTCAACGACGTCGGGTCTGGTGGTCGAGCCACCGACCTGCTCGTCACCTGCCTGACGTGTGGCGACCAGGCGACCCTGGCCAAGGCGTTCGGGCCGGCGGCCAAGGCCATGATGCCGCAGTGCCGCGGTCGGCACCCCAACCTCGGTCGGTCGGGCGAGCCTTGCCCCGAGCAGCTCCGGACCTTGGTGCTCGGCGCGTCCAACCTGTGGTTCAGCGTGTCGGTCTCGGTGCTGTCACTGCCGGTGGGTGGCGGCTCGCTGGCCCAGCTCGTCTACGGCCACTGGGCCGAGCTCGACACGATGGCGGTCAAGGAGGTGCTCGTCTACGCACTCCAGTCCAACCGGGTGCTGCAGGGCGCGTTCGCGGGCCACGACGTCGACGAGATCTGGGAGGGCGTCGAGGCGCGGCGAGCGGGGGGGTCGGCGCCGGCGGGCACCGACGTCCTCGGCCCCGAGTGATCCGCGCTCACGGCCGCGACGCCGACGTCACCGTCGCCGCACTTCGAGGCGGAGCCCACCGAGCCGCCCGCGTTGCACTCCTCGAAGATCGCCGGGGTGACGCTCGCCCACCGCCTCCGGGTGGTGACCGCGCTGTGCGGGTTCACCCGGATCAGCGCGGCGGAGCCGGGCGACGTCGCGGGTGTGGCCCCCCTCGAATCCGCCGGCGCACCCGGCTGGGTGCCCGTCGTGGAGAACCGGGGTGAGGGCATCTTCGTCCGTCTCGACGAGACCGAGGTGCAGACGTGGGAAGGGGCGGCCTACGACCACCCGGTGCTCGTGGCCATGCGGCGAGCGCATCGCGAGTGGCGACAGGCCCGAGGGCTCGACCCGGGCCAGGGCTGGCCGGGCGAGCGCTACGTCCTGCTGCACTCGCTGTCGCACGCGCTGATCAACGAGCTCGCCATCCAGTGTGGCGACTCGTCCGCCTCCATCAGCGAGCGCATCTACAGCCGCCGCCCGGGTGAGGGCCCCGAGCCGATGGCCGGCATCCTCCTCTACACCTCCGCACCTGACGCGGAGGGCACCCTTGGCGGCCTGGTCAGCCTGGGCCGGGCCGGCGAGCTCGGCCCGGTGCTCGGGCGTGCGCTCGAGCGGGCCGGCCTGTGCAGCTCCGATCCGCTGTGCGCGGACCACGAGCCCGACGCCGCCACCAGCGCGATCCACGGCGCCGCCTGTCATGCGTGCCTCCTCGTGGCTGAGACCAGCTGCGAGCGCGGTAACCGCTACCTCGACCGTGGCGCCCTGGTCGAGACCTTCCGGCAGGCCGGCCCCGATCCGGTGGGGAAGGCGTTCTTCGCGTGAGCACGCTCGCCGAGGCGGTCGCGGCGGCTGTCGACCAACTCGGTGATGCCCACCTCGCCGCGCTCGGTGTCGCCTACCGCAAGGCTTCGGCCTACTCGGTCGATGCCGCAGCTACGGCCCGGGATGCGGTCCCCGCCCTGCACCGGGACCTCGTTGACCGGCTCAACTGCGCCTGGGCCTCCGAGGCCGTCCCCGGGAGCGCAGTGGCGCTCGCGCTCGAGGCTGCAAGCCTCGCCGTGCAACGGTCTGACGCGCCGCAGGTAGAAGTGGTGGTCACCGGCCCCGACTCGCCGGACGCGCCCGGTCCGACTCACCTCCGAGGTCGTCGCCCAGCTCCTCGACGGCGCCACCCACGACGTGACGATGATCAGCTACGCCGCCTACCAGATGCCTGCGGTGGTGGCCGCCCTCGACGCCGCCGTCGCTCGAGGCGTGCGGGTGCGGCTGATCCTCGAATCACCCGAGAAGCTCGACGGCGGCGGCGGGGCCCACGCCTACGCCCGGTTCAGCACCTACCACTGGCCCGTGGATCGCCGAGACCCCCCAGACGCCAAGCTGCACGCCAAGGCCGTGATCGTCGACGGCCGGGACGTGCTGCTCACCAGCGCGAACATGACCAGCGCCGCCTACAGCCGCGACATCGAGCTCGGTGTGCTGTGTCGAGGCGGCGGCGTGGCGGCGCAGATCCAACGCCACTTCGACGGCCTCATCCGCAACGGCACTCTCATCGCAGAGTGACCGTCGTCCCGGTGCCGGGCCCGCACGAAGTCCAGCAGCTCGTCCCGCTCCACAGTCCGTTTCGTCGCGATCTTGCGGGCCATCGCTGCTTCCCCCTGGCGGGCGTCGTCTCGGCGTCGAGCTCGTGGGTCGGCCCTGGAGGGCCTCGACACGGACATGGATCCCGGGGTGCGCCGCTCGGGACGGGCCAGGTGCCGACGGGGGTGGCTAGACCTCGGACGCCGAGGCCGAAGCGGCGCGTGCCGTGTAGGCGGTGGCGAGCTGGGTGCGGCTCTGGAGGTCGAGCTTCCGCAGGGAGCTGGAGACGTGCGTCTTCACGGTGGCTCGGCCCATCAGCAGGCGCTCGGCGATCGCCGGGTTCGCGAGGCCGTCGGCGACGAGCTCGACGACCCGCAGCTCGGTCGGGGTGAGGCTGTCCCAGCCGGCCGTGGGCCGTCCGCGCTCACCTCGCCCCCGGGTGGCCAGCTCGACCGCTGCGGCGAGGTCGCGAGCTTCGCCCTCTCGGAGCGGTCCGACACGGGCGGCCGCTGTCGCGAAGTCGGTCTCCCAGCCGGGGCGGTGCACCACCCCGCGGGCCGCGCGGTGAGCACCCGCGGTGGCGAGCAGGGCCGTCGCGCGCTCGACCCTGTCGGCGTCGAGCTCCAGGAGGGCGATCACCTCGAGGGCATCGACCGCCCAGTGGTCGGCTCCGAGGTCGGCGAGGGTCACGAGGGCGTCATGGGCGCGCCGTTCGGCTCGCCGGTGCTCGCCTGCACGCCGGTCGAGGACCGCCAGGGTGGTCTCGGCGCGCGCTCGCTCCAGGTCGTTGCCGATGCTCTTCGCCTGGGCGGCCATCCGGGACGCGAACCGGCGTGCTTCGCCGTCGTCGCCGGAGTCCAGATGGGCGAGGGCGAGGACGTCGTCGAGCCAGGACCGGTAGATCGACGCCCACTCGAGATCAGGGTGGTCCCGCACCAGGCCGGCGGCGGCGATGGCCTCGTCGGCGCGGTCCTGGGCCAGCAGGGCGTGGCCGAGAGCGGTGACGAAGAAGGGGATGAACTGGAGCTCTTCGTCGCGCCGGTAGCGGTCGATGGCCTGGCGCATTGCTGCCTCCGCCCGATCAGCCTCGCCGGTGAGCGCGTCGATCCAGGCCGTGACTCCGTGGAAGCAGGCCACGACGTTGATGGTGGCGAAGTCGCGGGCCAGCTCGAGGCCCGCGGCGGCGGTGGCCCGGGCGTCGTACCAGGCGCCCAGTTGGAGCTCGGCGCACACCTGGCGCGCCAGCACGTCGAGGTGCAGGCGGCGAGATCCGGACCGCTCGACGACGGCTCGGACATCGTCCAGTTGCTGCATGGCATCGAGCGGTCGCCCGCCGAGCACGCTGGCCAGCGCGCCGCTGCAGTCGGCCCAGGCGGCCCAGAGGTGGTCGCCAGCCCGACTGCAGAGCGCGCGGCCTCGGGCGATGATCGGCCGACCCGCGTCGTCGTGCCAGGTCTGGTGCGCGCCGAGCAGGATCAACGCGCGACCCTCGAGGCGAGGGTCGCCGGCGGCCCTCGCGGTGGCGATGGCTGCCTCGGTGGCCCCGACGATCGCATCGTGCTCACCGACGGCCGTGGACAGGAGGGCGGCGGCGGAGCGGCCGGCGAGCTGGGCGGCGGCGGGGAGTTCGGGATCGAGCGCCTCGGCACGGGCCAGCCAGTCGAGCGCCTCGCGTAGGTGGCCGCGGTACCACCAGTAGTTGGCGAGGCCCCCGACGATCGCCCAGATGGCGCCGGCGTCGCCGGTCGCCTCGGCGTGCCGCAGGGCGACGCGGACATCGACCAGCCGCCCCTCGGTCTCGGCGATCGCCCGCTGCGGGTCGGGACCGTCGAACGCCGGCTCCATCGCCTCGGCCCAGCGTCGCACCGCCTCCAGGTGGCGATCGCGCGTGGCGAGGACCTCGCCCGCCTCCGCCAGGCGATCCTCCGCGAACGCTCGGACCGTCTCGAGCATCCGCAGCGAGCCGTCGGGTGCGACCGTCAGCAGGGAGCGGTCCACGAGGCGACCCACGAGCTCCCGCCCGGACGGGCCCACGTGCCCCTCGACTCCCGACCCGTCGTCGATGCCGACCACGGCCTGGGCGTCCCCGATGCTGAAGCCGGACGGGAAGACCGCCAGACGCCGTAGCACGACCCGCTCCGGCCCCGTGAGCAGGTCGTGGCTCCACGCCACCGACGCCTCCAGGGTCCGCTGGCGGTCGAGGGCGTCCCGCCGACCGCCGGAGAGCAGGCGGAACCGTTCCGACAGCCCGTCGCAGAGCTCCTCCAGCGACATCGTGCGAGCGCGGGCGGCGGCCAGCTCCAGCGCGAGCGGGATCCCGTCGAGGCGGCGACAGATCGTCGCGATCGTTGCGGCGTCCCGGGGATCGAGCGTCGACGGCCCGACCGCCCGAGTGAGGCGGTCGATCAGGAAGCGGCCGGCGCCGCTGGCGAGGACGGCGTCGACGTCGTCGGTCGCCGGAAGGTCGAGCGAGGGGACGCGCCGGACCACCTCACCGGCGAGGCCGAGGGGTTCGCGAGACGTCGCGAGCACATGGACGTGAGGGCAGGACCCGAGCAACGCGGTGACGAACCCGGCCACCTCGTCGAGTAGGTGCTCGCAGTTGTCGAGCACTACGAGCACCTCTCCGCTCCCGATGGCGCTGAGCACACGGGCGCGTCGGGTCTGGTTGCTCGTCGGGTGGGTGCCGACGGCCAGGGCCGCGGTCTCATCGATGGCCTCGTCGCCGGTCGCCGCGGCCACGTCGATCCACCACACCCCGTCGGCGAACCGTGTCACCGCCGCGCCGGACAGCTCGAGTGCCAGTCGGGTCTTGCCGCACCCGCCGGCGCCCGTGAGGCACACGAGCCGCTCGGTCGTCACCGGCACCGTCAGCTCGGCCAGCAGCTGCTCGCGGCCGATCAGGTCGGTCGGAGCGACCGGCAGGTTGTTGCGCACGCCGTCGATGGTCCGCAGGCGGGCTTCGACCAGCCCCTCGCCGCGCACCTCGATGACGCGGAGTGGATGGCCGAGGGCGGGGAACCGCTGAGCTCCGAGGTCGACCAGCTCCACGTCGGGCACGGGTGGCGAGGTGATCAGATCTGCGGCCGGTCCGGACACCACCAGCTGGCCGGCGTTGACGGCCCTGAGCAGGTGGCTCGCCCGGTGCACGGTCGCCCCGACGAAGCGGCCCGTCTCGTCCCGCTCCACCTCGCCGGCGTGCACGGCCATGCGGACCCGCCGCGGCGTCGCGGGCGAGGCCTCGGCGGCCAGCGCCCGCTGGGCTTCGACCCCGGCGCGCACCGCGTCCGACACCCGGGCGAACGCCGAGACGGTGCTGTTCCCGGCGTCCGGTCCGGACGCCGGCACGCCGCCGTGCCGGGCGACGGCTTCGGCGATGAGCGTGTGGTCGCGGACGACGGCGGGTGCGGTGGTGCCCCGGCGGCGTCCCTGGTGGTTCCCGTCGTCGACCAGGTCGGTGACGAGGAACGCCACCACCCCGTCGGGGACGAGGCTCTCGGCGTCGGGCACGTCCCCCATCGTTGCTCAGTGGCCGGGTGTGGCGCCGAGCTGGTGGATCAGCTCGAGGTGGTCGAACGCAAGGCGTTCGAAGTGCAGGAGGCCGTCGACGAACGTCATCAGGAAGAGGAACGGCAACCGGATCTCGCGACCGGTCGCGGCCAGGGTGATGTCGTGGGGCAGGGCCAGCGGGCCGGTGTGGGTGCCGGTCGCCATCGCCTCGAGCAGCACTCGGCCGTCGGCCAACGCGGTCGCGCGTTCGACGGTGAACCGTGTGTCGGGGAGCCCGGTGAACATGGCGATCTCGCGCTCGAAGGCCTGGTTGCCGTCGAGGGTCGCGTCGGGCCATGCCGCGCGGTAGTCGGGGTGGAGGTGCGCGGCGGCGGTCTCGAGGTCGCCGGCGTTGACGGCATCGATGATGGTGGTGGCGAGGGTGACGGGATCGCTGGTCGTTGTGGTCATGGCGAGATCGTGCGCCGCTGGCGGAGCCGGTACCTCCGCCATCTGGGGGAACGCCGGCCGTCCGCCGGGCGGGCCCTTCCGGCGGCGGACGTGACGCCCTACCGGGTTCGCAGCTTGCGGACCGTCGCGAGCACCACCGTGACGACGACGACGAGGAAGCCGAGGGTCAGCAGGATGGCGGACGCGGTGTTCCGAGCGGTCTCGGCGTCGCCCTGGTCCTTGCCCAGCGCGAGGCCGAGGAGGAAGGCGATGGCGCCGGCGATGAGTGCGAGACGAGTGGGGTTGTTCATTCACCCACCATCTGCCGCAGGAAGGCCGAGAACATCGGCCAGGTGGGGGAGACGACGCGAAGACGCCGCCCGGTGGGGCGGCGTCGTGAGCCTCGACAGCTCGAGTGGGCGAGGGGGGACTTGAAC
>CAZYPY010000069.1:0-15952 GCA_964649545.1 uncultured Microthrixaceae bacterium
TTCGGTAGTAGACCCCTGCGGGTCATGAGCGAGCTCAGCTACGGCATCTACCTCTGGCACATGCTGTTCCTCATCCACGCCGCCGACTGGCTCGGGGGCAAGGAGGTCGCGGGCTTCTGGCCCACCCTCTACATCGCCTTCGTGCTGTCCACGCTCGCCTCGCTGGTCACCTACCTGCTGGTCGAACGGCCCTCGGCCCGCCTGCGCAACCTCGGCCTGCCCACGCTCCCCCGTCGTCCCGGCGCCGCCCCCACCCCCCAGCCGGCCCGCCCGTCGGCATGACCGCGCCCGGAACCACGAGTGGTCGACCCGCGCCCACGGCCCCGACCGAGGGCTGGAAGCTCCCCGAGGTCACGCGCACGCACCTCTGGCCGACCGGGCTGGCCTTCGCCGCGCTCGCGCTGCTCGCCACGTTCCTGAACCACCCGGGCCGCTACGTCGGCGACAACCGCTTCGAGCAGTACTGGGGCCCGCTCGGCCGCCTCCTCCGCGAGACCTCCCTCTGGGACCCCACCCGGGGCCTCGGGCGCGTCGGTGAGGAGTTCTGGCCGAGCTCGGCCCCCATCGCCCTGCTGCGGGCGGTGGGCCTCTCGGCGCCGATGGCCGAGCACGTCTGGCACGCGGTGGTCCTCGTGGTCGCCGGCCTCGGGATGGTGGCGCTGTTGCGCGTGTTCCTCGGTCGGGTCGGCCCGTCGCCCGTGCTCGCGGGCCTGCTCTACATGTTCAACCCGTTCACCGCGACCTTCCTCCTGCCGTCGGTGCTCTTCTGGAACTACGCCATCGCCCCGTGGCTGCTCGTCGTGTTCCTCCGGGGGGTCGACAGCCGTCAGCCGTGGCGATGGGCTGCGGGCTTCGCCCTGCTGGTCTTCACCGCCGGCAACGCCGACACGCCGGGCACCTTTTTCGCGGTGCTCTGGCTGGTCCCCGCGGCGGTCTGGGTGGTCGTGGTCGACCGTCGGGCCACGTGGGGCCGGGTGGGCGCGTGGTTCGGTCGCGCCGGCCTGCTGACCCTGCTGACCAGCGCCGCGGCGATCGCCAAGACCATGCTGGGCAGTGACCCGCTGGCCCAGCGCCTCCAGTTCACCGAGTTGCCCGAGCGCGTCAGCGAGGTCTCGAGCTGGGCGGAGTCGTGGCGGGGTCTGGGGTTCTGGCTCAGCTACTTCTCCGATGTGTCCGGCGCCGACCGACTGCCCGGGGGCACCTACTACTACGAGAGCGCGATCGGGGTGCTGCTGACCTTCGTCGTGCCGGTGGCGGCCGCCGTCGTTCTCTGGAAGAGCCGTTGGCGGGCCCGTGCCCTGTTCGGCGGGATCGCCTTCCTCAGCCTCGTGTGGATGGTGGGCTCCTACCCCCCCGAGGACCCCGCACCGAGCGGCTGGCTGCTGCTGCGGGCCTACGATGCGGTGCCCGGGCTCGCCTCGCTGCGCAACACCTACAAGGCGGGATCGGGGCTCCTCATGGCCACGGCCGCGCTCGTGGCGGTCGGGGTCGCCATCGCCACGCCACGGCTCGAGCGGCGGGGCCCCGGCTGGCGCGCCGCCCCGGGCGCGTTCGCGGTGGTCGTCGTGCTGGCCGTCTCGCTGCCGTTCTGGAACGGCGGCCTCTACCCCGAACGCACGACCTTCGACGACGTCCCGGCCCATTGGGAGGACGCCCTCGACTATCTCGACGGACGACCGGGGGCCGGCCGGGTGCTCGTCCTGCCGGGCACCACCAAGACCGCCTATCGCTGGGGCGAGCCGGGCGACGACCTGTTCGACACGTTCCTCCGCCGCCACCCGAACGTCGTGTCCAACGCGTTCCCCCTGAGCGGCCCAGAGGCCGCGAACCTCGTCGACGCGCTCGAGGCGCACATCGCCGAGGGCAACCTCCAGCCGGGCGAGCTCGGACCGGTGCTCGCGGCCCTCGGCGTCGACCGGGTGCTGATCCGCAACGACCTCGACTGGGAGCAGTCCGAGGTCGTGCGCCCAGCCGACCTCGCCGCGGTCCGCCACGACCCTGCCCTCACCCTCGATCGCACCTTCGGGGAGCCGGGGGACGGCACCGTCGACCCCGACGACCGGTCGTTCCCCACCCGCGAGGAGCGCCAACTCCCGCCCGTCGAGGTCTACGCGGTCGAGGACGCCGCAGGCACCGAGGCCCCTCCGGGCCTGGTCCGACCCGACGTGGCCCCGGTGGTGGTCTCGGGCGACGGCGCCGCCTGGCCGGGGCTCGCCGCTGCCGGGCTTCTCGACGACGGCCGCCCCGTGGTCTACAGCGGCGACCTCGACCCTGCCGCGCTGACCGAGGCGTTCGAGTCGGGCTCGCCCCTCGTGGTCACCGACACCAACCGCCGTCGACTGACCCGCATCCGGGGGGCGGTCCCCACCCGGTCCCACACCCTCGGCGAAGACCAAGACCTCGATCAGCCGGCCCAGGACCTCTTCGGCGTGCCGGGGAGCCAGTCCGTGGCGACCTTCCCGGACGCGGCGGTCGTCGAGGCGTCCTCCTCGGGGACGCGCATCACCGGGTTCCAGCCGTGGCTCCGGCCCGCGAACGCCTTCGACGGCAACTACGCCACGAGTTGGCTCACCGGTGGCCTCGAGGACCCCGTGGGCTCCTGGGTCCGGGTCCGCTTCGCGGAGCCCGTGACGCTCGACCGGGTCTCGCTGCTCCCGTTCCTCCCCTCCGACGCAGGTCGACGGGTCACGAGCGTCACGCTGCACTTCTCCGACGGCGACCCCATCCCCGTCACCCTCGACGAAGGGCGCACGACCGAGGTGCGCTTCCCCGCGCGGACCACCGACCTGCTGGAGGTCCGCATCGCCGGCGTGAGCCGTGCGGGGACGGCCGCGGTCGGCTTCCGCGAGATCGCCATCCCCACCGTCGACCTCACGGAGGTCATCGCCGTCCCTGACGACGTGGCGCGCGCGGCGGACTCCGATCCGGCCCTGCTCGCCGCACTCGCCGACGCCCCCCTGCGCTACCGGTTCGACCGCCTCCGGGGCACGGGCGCGCAGGACGAGGAGTTGGCCATCCGGCGCCGGTTCCGCCTGCCCACCCCCCGGAGCCTCGACCTCGGGGGCACCCTCGACCTCGATCTGCGCACCACCGACCTCGAGCTGGACCGGTTCCTGTCCGGGCTCCGCGCCGACGGGGTGTCCGCCTACGGCAGCACCCGGGCACGGGGAGCGCTCGAGAACCGAGGCCTCAACGCGGTCGACGCCGACCCCGCCACGGCCTGGGCGGTCCCGCCTCGCGAGGGCGACGAGCTCACCATCCAGTTCCCCAGCCAGACGGTCAGCCGCGTCGAGGTGACGAGCCCGACGGGAGCCGACAGCTCCCCCCTCGATCGGGTCGAGGTGCTCGTCGGTGGCCGACAGGAGTCGCTCGACCTCACCGACGACCCGGGCTGCGACCCGACCGAGCAGGCCGTCTGCACCCGCTCGGGCACCCTCCAGTTGCCCCCTGTGCAGGCGGACAAGGTCGTGGTCCGGCTGGCGAGCGCAGGGGGTGGCGGGAGCACCGTGCCCGTCCGCGTCAGCGAGGTCGCCGTCAGCAACGGCGACAACGCGCCCATCCGCGCCGAGGGGACGATCGACGAGGACGCCTGCACGGCGACGACCATGACCCTGGACGCCCGACCGGTCGAGATCCGTCTGGCTCCCGGCGACCTCGACCGTGCCCTCGCCGGCGAGGCCGTCCCCTTCGAGGGGTGCGCGCCCCTCGAGCTCGCCGCCGGCGCGCACGGGCTGCGCACCACCGACGCGATCGTCGACGGCGTGTCCCTCACGACCGGCGAGGTCGCCGAGCTCCCCCCGACGGCCACGCCCGAGGTCGAGGTGCTCGAGCGCGGGGGTGGGCACCTCCGCCTGCGGGTGACCGCCGAGGATGACGTCCTGGTGTCGACCGGCCAGTCCTTCGACGAGGGCTGGCGGGCCTCGGCTGACGGCGAGGACCTGGGCCCGCCGTTGGCGGTCGACACCACCTCGGCCTGGCGGCTGGGCGCCGGCACGCACCTGGTCGACCTGACCTACGCTCCCGAGCGCAGCTACCGCGTGGCCCTCTTCGTCACCGCCGTGGGTCTCGTGGTCTGCCTCGCCCTCGTCCTGCGCCCTGCCCTCCGTACCCGGGCCGCTGGCCCTCCCGACCCGGATCGGCCCACGTGACCGACGCGCCCCGCTTCGAACTCGACCCCCCGGCCGACCCCGCGCGGGACACCCCGCCCGGTCTCGTGACCGCCGGCCTCGTCGCCGCGGGCGGGTTCCTGGTCGGCGGCCCCTTCGGGCTGGCGATCGCGCTGCTGGCCCTGGTCGTCTGGCATCGGCGACCCGACTGGCTCGGCGCACTGCTGGTCGGTCTGCTCGCGCTGTCGGCGATGGGCACCGTCCTCGGCGCGTGGCCAGGCAGCGACAGCCTGCGCCAGAGCTTCGCCGACGACCGTCCCTGGGCCGCGGCCGCCGGGCTGGGTGCCGGCGTGGCCCTGCTCGTGGCGGTGGCTCGTGCGGCGCGAGCCGACCGGGCGCCGAGACCCGACCTCCGCGAGGCGCCGCCGGCCATGTCGATCGCGACCCACCTCGCGCCGTGGCTACCGGTCGCGGGAGTGGTCCTGGCGGCCGGGACCGTCTCCGTGCTGCTCGGTCCCGAGGCCTATCCGGCCGAGCTGCGGGCCGCCGCGGGCGCCCTGAGGGCCGGTGAGGGCCTGGCCGGTGCCACGGGGAGCGCGGTTTCCGGTGGGCAGCCCCCGGTCGCGGCCGTCGTCGCCGCCGCCTTCCCCGGCGCCGGGACGCTCCTCGTCGCCGTGCTCACCGCCTCGACGGCACTCGTGGCCGTCCTGGTCGGCACCCGGCTTTCGGGTCGCCGCGTCGGCCTGCTCGCCGGCCTCGTGGCCGCCGCCCTGCCCCTGGTCTGGGAACAGCGCCTGCCGGGCGCGCTCGCCGGGCTCCTCGTGGGTGCCGCCCTGCTCCTCGCCTGGCCCGACCGCGTGACCACCGCGCGCGCCGGCGTGGCCGGCGGCCTCCTCGCGCTCGCCTCCTTCTCGCGACCGGAGGCCGCGCTCGTCCTCCCCGTCCTCGCCGCCTGGTTGGCGTTGTGGCCCGACCCGAGCGACCGGCGGCCACGGAGGAACGGGTGCGCGGCCCTGGTCGTCGTCAGCGCCGCCGGTCTCGTGCTCGGCGCCGCCGCGATGCACGCCGAGACGGGCGACTGGCTGCCCGGCGCCGCCGCCGCCCCGCTCTCCGGGGGCCTGCGTGGCCTCGCCCACCTCGTCGACCTCGTCGCCCTCGGCCTCGCCCTCGACGAGGCCCGCCGGCGCTCGCGTGCCCGGTCGCTGTCGTGGTCCCGTCACCTGCCGTGGCTCGCGATCCCGGCGCTCGCGCTCGTCGTGGCGATGCTGTCGTTCGGTGATCACGGCCTCGGCTTCGCGCTCGGCCCGCTCCTCGCGGTCGGTGCCGCCACCCGCCTGGCGGGCCCGACGCGCGCCTCGGGGGCGTCCACCACCGCCGACCGGGTCGGCGCGCAGGGATGACCGAGGACACCCCCTACATGGCGCCCACGGGTGCCCGGGTCGTGGCGCGCCGCGCGGTACGGCGGGCCCATGAACTGCTCGGCGACGCGCCCGTGTTCCTGCCCCTCCAACGACTGCTCACCCCCGAAGGGGCTCGCGAACGGGCGGTCACCCACCGCACCGAGCTCGTGATCGAGGGGTTCCCCCGGTCCGGCAACACGTTCGCGGCCAAGGCCTTCACCCTCAGCCAGACCCGACCCGTGGTCGTGGCCAGCCACGTCCACCTCCCCGCGCAGGTCAAGCTGGCGGTCCGCAGGGGCGTGCCCACCATGGTGCTCGTGCGCGACCCCGCCGACGCCGCGGTCTCCATGGCCATCGCCGACGCCCACCACCGGGTGGAGCACCTCGTCGACTACTGGATCCACTACCACCGCGAGATCCGGCCGCTCTGCCCCGACGTCCTGCTCGTCACCTTCACCGAGGCGATCGACGACTTCGGCGAGGTGATCGACCGGTTGAACGACCGGTTCGGGACCCGGTTCGACCGGTTCGACCACGACGCCGTCGCGGTGGAGCGGGTGTTCGCCGCCATCGACGACAAGCAGCGCACGGTGCATGGTGAGGCCCGCTACCGCGAGGCGGTCGCCCGACCCGATGCCAGCCGCGCCGCGGCGCGGGCGGCCCTGCTGGCGCGACTCGACGCCCCCGTCGCCGCGGCCCGCGTGGCCACGGCGCGCGCCCTGCACGACGAGCTGGTCACGAACCGATGAGGGACCGACTCGCGGCCTGGGCCCGGCGACGCTCGCTCGTGCTGGCGCTCTCGGGTCTCGTGGTCGTGGGCTGCTTCCTGCAGGCCCCAGGACGTCTCGTGCGCGACACCAAGCTCGACCTGGTGATCGACCCGGTCGGGTTCCTGTCACGGACCCTCCACCTCTGGGACCCCTCGGCCTCGTTCGGCCAGCTCCAGAACCAGGCCATCGGCTACCTCTTCCCCATCGGGCCGTGGTTCGCCATCGGTCACGCGCTCGCCATCCCCGGGTGGATCCTGCAGCGGGCCTGGTTCGCCGCGCTCCTGCTCGCAGGGATCTGGGGCACGCTCAAGGTCCTCGAGGCCCTGCGCATCGGACGGCCCGCCTCCCGGGTGCTCGGCGCGGCCGCCTACGGCCTCAGTCCGTCGATCCTGACCCTCGTCGGCTTCCAGTCCGGCGCCGAGCTCCCCCACGCGCTGCTCCCGTGGGCGCTCCTCCCCCTCGTCACCGGGGCCGAGCGCGGCTCGCCCCGACGGGCGGCCGCCCTCTCGGGGCTCGCCATCGTGGCCATGGGGGCGGTCAACGCGGCCGCCACCGCCGCGGTGCTCGTCCTGCCCGCCATCTGGTTGCTGACCCGCAGCGCCGGGCCCCGACGTCGGGCGCTGCTCGGCTGGTGGTCGCTGTCCGTGGTCCTGGCCACGACCTGGTGGGTCGTCCCCCTCGTGCTGCAGGGACGCTACGGCCTGCCCTTCGCCGACTACACCGAGACCGCGTCGATCACCACCGCCACCACGTCGGCGGTCGAGGTGTTGCGCGGTACCAGCAACTGGGTGGGCTACCTGGTCGTCGGTGGCCGTCCGTGGCTGCAAGGCGCCTGGTCCCTGCTGACCCTGCCGGCCGCGGTCGTCGCCACCGCCCTCGTCACCGCCCTCGGCCTCGGGGGTCTGGCCCGCAAGGACATGCCCCACCGCACGACGTGGGCCCTCACCGTGGGCGTGGCCGTCGCGGTCATGGGCGCCGGTTACGCGGGCGACTTCGGTGGCGGGCTGTCGGGGCCGGTGCGCGACCTGCTCGACGGGGCCCTCGCACCGTTCCGGAACCTGCACAAGTTCAGCCCCGTCGTCGCGCTCCCGGTGGCGTTGGGCGTCACCCACGCGGCCTCGTCGCTGGCCCGGTGGACGCGCCGGATCTGGGAGCGGACCGGTCGCCCGCAGCCCGTGTGGGCACGGCCCCTGACCGCGGCGCTGGCCTTGGCGCTCTTGGTCATCGCGGCCTTCCCGGTGGTGTCCGGTCGGGTCGCGACCCTCGGTTCGTTCGAGGACGTTCCCGACCACTGGCGTGAGGCCGCCGCCTGGCTGAACGACGACCCCGACGGCAACCGCGCGCTGGTGCTCCCGGCGGCGTCGTTCGGCGAGTACGAATGGGGCCGGACCTTCAACGAGCCCCTCCAGCCCCTCGCGGACGGCCCCTGGGCGGTCCGCGACCTCATCCCCCTCGGCTCGGTCGGCGCGGTGCGACTGCTCGACGGGATCGAGCAGCTCCTGACCACCGGCGACGCCTCCCCGGCCCTCGCTCCCCACCTCGCGCGGGCGGGCGTCCGGTACGTCGTGGTCCGCAACGACCTCGACGTGCGCCGGGTCACGGCCCCCCGACCCCAGATCGTCCGCTCGGTCCTCGCGGCCACCCCCGGCCTCGAACGGGTCGCGTCCTTCGGGCCCGTGGTCGAGCCTCTGGCGGTCACCACCCGCCTCGTCCCCGACATGAGCGCCGCGGCCTCCGAGGAGCTGCGCGCCGTCGAGATCTACGAGGTGGCCCCCCAGGCCACCATGGTGACGACGTACCCGACCGCCGGCACCCAGGTGCTGAGCGGCGGGCCCGAGGCGCTGCTCCCGGTGGGCGAGGCCACCGACCTCGACGGTCGCGCCGTGGTCCTCGCGGGCGACGAGCGCTCGGCCCTCGGTCCCGACGACCGTTGGGTGGTCACCGACGACCTCGGGCGGCGTGACGTCAACTTCGGCCGGGTTCACACCAACGCGTCGTACGTGCTCACCCCCGACGAGGCCTCGCCCAACACGGGCCGCGAGCCCCACGACCGGCTCGTCGTGCCCGGGATCGAACACCAGACGACGGCCCGCAACCGGGGAGTCGCGGAGATTCGCGCGTCCTCCTACGCGCTCGGCCTGGCCCGGTTGCCCGAGGCGCAGCCCTTCGCCGCCTTCGACGGCGACCCCAACTCGGTGTGGCGGCCGGCCCGGACCGGGAGCGCCGTGGGTCAATGGGTCGAGATCCGTCTCGACGAACCCGTCGACGTGTCGAGCATCGGGATCGAGATCCCGCCGGCGCGCGTCGGTCGGGGTCGCGTCTCGCAGGTCCGGGTGGCCACGGACGCCGGCAGCCGTACGAGCAACGTGGCCGCCTCGGCCGGGGCGAACGGCATCCCACTCCCCGAGGGTGAGACCGACCTCATCCGGGTCACGGTGACCGACGTCGAGGGTGGCGCGAACGCGCTCGAGGGGCCCGGCATCAGCGAGATCACCATCCCCGGTGTCGAGGTCCAGCGCCCCCTCGTCACGCCCGCCGACCGACCCGAGGACCTCGAGGGGTCCGAGGACCCTCTGGTCGTCCTGCGCCGCCACCGGGCCGACCCCTTCGACCTCACGCGCCACGACGAGGAGGTCGACCTCCGCCGGGTCGTGCGCCTGCCCGAGCCGGCGTCGTTCACCATCACCGGCGAAGCCGCGCCCGTGCCGGGGGATGAGCTGCTACGTGCCGTCGACGCCCTCGGCCAGCCCGGCGACATCGGCGTCTCCGCCACCTCCACGTGGGGCAACCTGCCCGTCTTCTCCCCTCGCCGCCTCGTCGACGGCGACCCGGACACCTCCTGGATCTCGGACCCGTCCAACCCGGTGCCAACGGTCACCCTCCGATGGGACGAGCCCGTGACCCTCGACGAGGTCCGCCTCACCGCGACGGGGGCGCCGACCGAGCGCCCGAGCAGCCTGCGCCTCGAGAGCCCCGCGGGCGACCGCGACGTCGTGCTCGACAGGGCCGACGGTGGGAGCTTCCGAGCCCTCACCACCAACGAGGTGACGGTGTCGTTCCCGACCGAGGTCGACCCCCTCTCGAATCCCGCACGTGCGGTCGGCGTGGCGGAGCTGCGCTTCCCGGCCCTCGACGCCCTCGCCCGCTCCTCCCTCGACTCCGCCGCCCCGGTGACCCGAGCCTGCGGCGAGGGCCCCCCGGTCTCCCTCGACGGTGAGGTCCTTCCGACGGCCCTCGCCGGAACCGTGGCCGACCTGGCCGAGGCCCGACCCCTCGCACTGACGGTCTGCGACGGCCCCGTGGACCTCACCGCTGGCCGCCACGACGTGGACGCGCCGCCCGAGGGCATCTTCGCTCCGTCGCTGCTCGTGCTGGACCCGGTCGCGGACACCAACGGCTCGGCACCGGAGGCGCCGACCGGGACAGCTCCCCGGGCGACGGGCACCGACCTCGAGACCGAGCCGCCGGCGCGCGCCGCGGTCGCGGACGAGTGGGGCCCGGTTGACCGCTCCGTCACCGTGGCCGGCGGCGACGAGTCCTTCCTCGCCCTGGCCGAGAACTTCAACGCCGGATGGTCCGCAACCCTCGATGGCGACACCCTCACGCCGGTGCGCCTCGATGGCTGGCGCCAGGGCTGGGTGCTCCCGGCCGGCGACGGCGGCACCGTGCACCTCACCTTCGAGCCGGATCAGAGCTACCGCGGGGCACTGATCGCCGGTGGCCTGTTCGTGGTGCTGCTGTTCGTCCTCGCCTTCGTGCGCCCCCGTCGCCGCGACGAGCGTCCGGCGCTCGGAACGGCCACGTTGCCACCACTCGTCGTCGTCGTCCTCGCCACGGCGCTCTGCGCGATCATCGGCGGCCCGCTCGCCCTCTTCGTCCCCCTCCTGCTCCTGTTGCCCGGGCGCGACGAGACCCTGCCGTTCCTCGCGGGCGTGGCCTATCTCGCCGCCGGCGCGCTGGTGGCCCTCAACGCCGGACCGGGGGGCAACGCCTTCGGCTCCGCCACCCAGATCCTCGCGGTCCAGGCGGTGGCCGCGGTGCTGGTCAGCCTCGTGCCGGCGACGTGGCCGGGACTGCCGTGGCTGCGGCCGCCGGCGGACGACGAGCGACCAGCAGCACCGACAGACCGAACGGCACCGACACCCGACGGATGACCCACCGCTCGATCGTGGTGAGGGCGGCGAAGAGCCGGTTCACCGTCGGGCCCACGTCACTCGCCTCCTCCTCGTCCCCCCGCACGAGCCGCCGCAGGGGGGTCTTGCGCACGAGGAAGGCGATCGGCGCCAGCCACGAGTGGAAGTAGGTGACCTTCACGCACTCGAGGCCGGCGTCCTCGACCACCCGCCGCAGCCGGGGGGCGGTGTAGCGCCGTCGGTGGCCGAGGGCGACGTCGTGGTCGCTCCAGGCCCACTCGTAGGCCGGCACGGCGAGGACGAGCACCCCGCCCGGGCGCACGACGCGGGCGAGCTCACCGAGCGCGGCGACGTCGTCGTCGAGATGCTCGAGCACGTCGAGGCTGGTGAGCAGCGTCGCGGCGCCGTTGCGGAGCGGCAGCGCCTCGGCACGGGCCAGGACCGGGCCGGCCTCGCGGCCCACGATCGCCGCCGCCCGCGCCGCGGCGAGGAGGCTCAGGTCGGTGCCGACCACCCGGGGGTGCCGGGTCGCCAGCGCGCCGAGCACGGCGCCGGTGCCGCACCCGACGTCGACCGCGAGCCCGTCGGGGTCGACGCCGGCGGCGGCCGACTCCTGGAGCACCAGGGCGCGCTTGGCGCGGAACCACCAGTGCTCCCGCTCGGTGGCGGCCATGACCTCGTACTTCTCGGGCGCCATCTCCGTGGCCCCGTGGGCACCGGGGGGAAGGTGGCGGGGCCGGCTCGGTCCGAGGTCGCGTCGGATGCGCACGGCGTCGCCGAACGAGGCCAGCCCGCCCCGCATCCCGACCCGGCTGCCCTCGACGTGGGCCCAGGTGATGGGCATCTCGCCGACGGACAGACCCGCCTGACGGGCGCGGGCCAGCACCTCGATGTCGAACGCGAACCCCTTGGTGCGCAGCGGCGGGAACACCGTGGCCGCCGCCTCCGCGGTCATCCCCTTGAGCCCGCACTGGGTGTCCAGGCTCTCGGTCAGGCCGAGGACGCGGAGGAAGGCGTTGTAGGTCCGTCCGATCAACACGCGGTGGCGGGGGGCCGCCACGGTGATGGTGCTGTCGGGATGCGACCGGGTCGCGACCACCACGTCGTGCGGGCCCTGCTCGATGCGACGGAGGCAGGCCACGATGTCGTCGGTGTCGGTGGCCAGGTCGGCGTCGGCGAAGGCCACGGCCCGGCCCCGGGCGGCGAGCATCCCGGCGCGGACCGCGGCGCCTTTCCCCTCGTTCACGCCGAGCTCGAGCACGGTCACGTCGAGGCCGAGCTCGGCGGCGAGGCCCTTGGCGATGGCCGGCGTGCCGTCGTCGCTGCCGTCGTCGACGAGGAGGACCTCCGTGTCCCGGTCGTTGAGCGAGGAGGCCGCCAGCGCCGCCAGCGTGGAGCCGATCCGCGAGGCCTCCCGGTACATCGGGATGACGAGGGTCCGTGCCGGGCGCATGTGGAGGCGATAGTAGAAGAGTGACCGACCCGGATCCGGCCTCCTTCCCGGCCTCGCCGGCCCGCCGTCCCGACGAGGCCGACGACGCCCACGGGCCCGAGCGCCTGGCCCGACTGGCCGGGTCCGCCGGGATCCGGCGGGTCCACCTCATCGCCTGGCGCGACCTCGACGACCCCGAGTCCGGTGGGTCCGAGGAGCACGCCAGCCAGCTGGCGCGCCACTGGGCGGCGGCGGGTCTCGACGTCACCCTGCACACCGGCCGGGTCCCCGGAGGACCCGCGGAGCTCGACCGCGACGGGGTCCGGGTCGTGCGGGGTGGCGGTCACCTATCGGTGTTCCCCCGCACCGTTGCGTGGGAGTGGAGCGGTCGGAGCGGTCCCCGTGACGGCCTCGTCGACATCTTCCACGGCATCGCCTTCTTCTCCCCGCTCTGGTCCCGCGGCCCCCGCGTCGGGTTCGTGCACCACGTCCACCTGGGCACCTGGCACCTGCGCATGCCGCCCGGCATGGCTCAGATCGGGTACCTCCAGGAGCGGGTGCTGCAGCCGCTCGTGTACCGGCGCGCCACGCTGGTCACGCCGTCGGAGGCGACCCGCACCGAGGTGATCGAGAAGCTGGGCATGCGCCACGCCGACATCCGGGTGGCGCCGAACGGCGTGGACCCGCGCTTTCGGCCCGGCGGGGAGCGCTCGCCGGTGCCACGGGTGCTGGCCGTGGGCCGCCTCGTCCCCCACAAGGGCGTCGACGCCGCCCTGCGGGCCATCGCCCTCGCGTGCCGAGACCGGCCCGAGGTCGAGGTGGCGGTCGTGGGCGACGGCCCCGCCCGCCCCGAGCTCGAGCGGCTGGCCACCGAGCTCGGGCTGGCCGACCGCACCACCTTCCACGGGCGCGTCGACGACGACGCCCTCGTGCGGGCGTACCAGGAGGCCTGGGTCGTCGCCAACGCCTCCCTCCAGGAGGGCTGGGGCCTCACCCTGACCGAGGCCGGCGCGTGCGCCACCCCGGCGGTCGCGACGCGGATCCCGGGTCACACCGAAGCGGTCGCCGACGGCGTCGGCGGACTGCTCGTCGACGGTGAGCAGGAGCTCGCCGACGCCCTCGGGCGGGTGCTCGACGACCACGCGCTGCGGGCCCGCCTCGGGGAGGGCGCCCGGCGACACGCCGAGCGGTTCACCTGGGCCGCCAGCGCCGAGACCGTCTTCGACGCGCTCGTGGACGACGCCCGCAAGCGGCGCCGCTGATGGCCCGGACCGCTCAAGGGCCCCGGTCCCGGCGCCGACGGGGAGGAGGTGGCTCGGCTCCGGCCGTGCCGCCCCGCCCCGCCGCCGACGTCCCAAGGACCCGACCCTGCCCCGTCCCCGCGCCCGCCTGCTCGCCACCGTGCTCACCGTCGCCACGACGGTGACGGCGCTGTCGCGTCCCTCCTCCGCCCAGGACGCGCCCGCTCCGGCGGCCGACGGGGTCGCCGAGCTCTCGCCCGAGCTGGCCGACATCCCCGCCACGAGCCCGACGCTCGACGGCCTGGAGGACGCGCTGGCCCGCGCCCGATCGGATCGCGAGCAGGCCACCGCGGCGCTGGCGGAGCTGCGGCCGGCCAAGGCACAGCTCGTCGAACGGGTCGCACGCGCCGAGGAGCGCCGCCACCGCACGACCAAGCGCCTCGCCTACATCGAGGCCGCCATCAACGCGCTCGCCGTGGCGTCGTACACCGAGGGCGGCACCCCGCAGGTGCCGGTGCTCGACCCCGAGTCCGCCAACGCCAGCCAGCAGCGAGAGGTGCTCGCCTCGACCGTCAACGCGGCCCAGGTCGCCGACCGGGATCGCACCGAGGAGGCGCGCGACGACGCGATCCGGGAGCTGCGGCTCAGCGAGGCGCTCCTCGACAACGTGGTCGGCCGGATCGCCGACGCGGAGGCCACCGAGCTCCGCGCCGCCCGAGAGGAGCTCGATCTGGCCCCGAGGGTGGCGACCGCGCGGGTGCTCGCCCAGGTGGAGGGCGTCGACTTCCCGCTGGTCGCCCTCGACGCCTATCACCGCGGCGCCGCCACCCTCGCGTCCGAGGACCCCTCCTGCGGCGTGCGCTGGTGGGCGCTCGCGGGGATCTCCCGCGTGGAGGGCCGGCACGGGACCTACGGCGGGAGTGCGCTCGAGGCCGACGGCGACGTCACCAAGGCGATCATCGGCATCCCCCTGCCGGCCATCGGGGAGACCGACGGTGGCCTCCTCGACGGCGACCCGACCGTGGACCACGCCGTGGGCCCGATGCAGTTCATCCCGTCGACCTGGCGGCGCTGGGGTCGTGACGGCAACGGCGACGGGGTCGCCGACCCCCAGAACCTCTACGACGCCGCGCTGAGCGCGGCCGACTACCTGTGCGCCAGCGGCCCGGGGCTCGACGCCGACGCCGGGCTCCGGCGCGCGTACTTCAGCTACAACCACTCCCAGGCCTACGTCGAGCAGGTGCTCGGGCACGCCCGCGACTACCAGCGCGCCGTGCCCCTCGACTGAACGCCGACGCGACGCCACCCCTCGGCACCCCGTCGCCCCGCACCGCGCGCGACGCGACCGCGGGGTGAGCGAAGCCTGCTACGTTGCGCGGTCTCGGATGTGGCAGGCGTCACAGCCGTGCGGACCGGGGCCGCTTCCCGGACCGATCACCACCGACCCAGGGGGGGACCACCGTGTTGATCCGACCGACGCACTGGCGTCGTCTGCTCGTCCTCATCGTGACCGTAGTGCTGCTCGGCGCCGCGTGCGGTGGTGGCGGCAGCGACGACGGCGACTCGAGCGAGGGCGCCGTCAACGCATCGACCAGCACCACCAACCCCGACGCCAACGCCGAGCCGGTGCTCGGCGGCACCCTCCGCTACGGCATCGAGGCGGACACCTCGTCGCCGTGGACGCCCGCCAACATGGTGTGCGCCATCTCGTGCCACATGATCTCGCACGCCATCTACGACCCGCTGACCCTGGCCAACGCCGACGGCGAGGTGCAGCCGAACCTGCTCGAGTCCTTCGACCACAACGAGGACTACAGCGTGTGGACGCTGGTGGCCCGCGAGGGCATCACCTTCCACGACGGCACCCCGTTCGACGCCGATGCGATCGCCTACAACATCGAGGCCGACAAGGCCAGCCCCCTCACCGGCAAGGCGTTCGCCTACATCGACACCGTCGAGTCCGACGGCGACATGACGGTCACGGTCACCGCCAAGGGCCCGTGGGTGTCGTTCCCCGCCTTCCTCACCGGCCAGCTCGGGTACCAGGCCTCCCCCACCTGGCTCGAGGCGGTCGAGGCGGGCACCGCGGCGGCCGACGAGCCGGTCGGCACCGGCCCGTTCGTGTACGAGAGCTACGAGCCGGGCGGGGTGTTCGCCGCCAGCGCCAACCCCGACTACTGGCGCACCGACGCCGAGGGCCGGGCGCTGCCCTACCTCGACGCCATCGAGTTCGTGGTCCAGGAGCAGGACCAGACCCGCTTCAACTCGCTGGTCTCGGGTGAGACGAACATCATGCACACCTCGAACGGCGACACCACCAACCGCCTCGCCGCCGAGGCCGATGCCGGCACCATCGAGGTCGACCAGATCACCAACAACCTCGAGACCGGCTACGTGCTGTTGAACGTGGGCGACGAGTCCCTGCCCACCAGCGACGTGCGGGTCCGCCAGGCCCTCGCCTACGGCTTCGACTACGAGACCCGCCTCCAGGCCCGCTCGGGCGGCGTGCCCCAGATCGCCAACGGCCCCTTCCCCCCGGGCACCCCCGGCTACCTCGAGGACACCGGGTTCCCGACCTACGACCCCGATCGTGCCCGCGAGCTCGTCGACGAGTACGAGGCGGAGAACGGCCCCATCGAGATCGCCTACAAGACGACCAACGACCAGTTCAACCTGGTGACCGCCCAGCTCTACCAGCAGTTCTGGGAGGACATCGGCATCGACGTCACCCTCGACCAGATCGAGCAGGGCTCGTTCATCGGCCTCGCCCTCACCGGCGACTTCGAGGCCTTCGGCTGGCGCAACCACGCCGGCTTCGACCCGGACCAGCAGAACATCTGGTGGAACTCGGAGAACGCCAACCCGCCGGG
>CAZYPY010000070.1:0-15932 GCA_964649545.1 uncultured Microthrixaceae bacterium
CCTCGAGCCCGGCAAGCGCCACCTCGCGCTCTTCCTCGGCCAGTACTGGGGTGGCCCTGGCACCTACAGCGAGGAGCGGGGCCACCCGCGGCTGCGGGCCCGTCACCTCCCGTTCCCGATCGCCGAGCGCGAGCGCGACGCCTGGGTTGACCACATGAACGCGGCGGTGCGGGCCGGCGGGGTCGACGAGGCCACCGAGGCCGAGCTGCTGGCGTACTTCACCGACGCGGCGACGTTCATGATCAACCAGGACCTCGGCCCGCTCCACCTGCGCCCACCCGGCTGAGCGCGGCTACCTCCGGCACCCAGGGTTCGGACGGGCGGTCGGGCGGCGCCTACGATGTCGGCCGACGGGGCAAAGACCCACCGGAGGGGACCATGCGGGCACGGCGGCTGATCGGGACGGTGCTGGTGGCGGGGCTGCTCGCCGCGGTCGGTCCGGTGACGGCGGCCGCCGCGGCACCGGCCCCGGCACCGGAGGCGGGCCGGGACCCGGTGATCATCGTGGCGGGCACGTTGGCGGGCCAGGCCGTCTCCAGCATCTACTACGCCCCGCTGGCCGCGCGCCTGCGGGCCGACGGCTACGACGTGACCATCTTCGGCCTGCCCGGAAGCGGGCTCGGCGACATCGGGGCCATCTCCCAGAACCTCAACCAGAAGGCCGACGAGGTGCGGGCGCGCACGGGCGCCGCCCGGGTCGACCTGATCGGCCACTCCCAGGGCGGCCTCGTCATCCGCCACTACGTCAAGTTCCGCGGTGGGGCGAGCGAGGTCGACGCCGCGATCAGCCTGGGCGCCCCCCACTACGGCGCCGCGGTCGCCAACCTCCTCACCCTGCTCGGCCTCGGCTCGTGCGCGGGCGTGGTGGCGTGCCGCCAGATGACCATCGGCTCGCCGTTCCTGGCTGCCCTCAACGCCGGCGACGACACCATCGGAAACGTGCGCTACACGAACATCGCGTCGGTCACCGACGGCATCGTGCAGCCGTTCACCACGTCGTTCCTGAGCAACGACGGGAACAACGCCAACGTGAAGGTGCAGGGTCAGTGCCCGTTGCGGGCGGTGAGCCACGTGGGCCTGCCCTACGACGGCACGGTGTACAGCGGGATCCAGGACGCCCTGGCCGACCGGGCCATCACCCTGAACTGCTTCGCGGTCTAGGACGGCGGGCCGGGCGACACCGGCTCGACGCCGCCGAGCGGACGGCTAGCTGAAGGGGTTGCCCTCGGCCGACACCTGCGCGGTCTCGTCCTTCTCGTCGGACACGTCGACCTTGATCACGGGCTTGCCCTCGACGCCGTCGATGCGCAGCCACTCCGAGTCGTTGAGGGGGAAGGGCACCATCTGGGTGCGGAAGGCGATCTCGGTGATCTCGCCCGTCCACCCGTCGCCGTCGAACTGGGCCACCAGGTGGCAGGTGGCGAAGGAGTCCCCCACGCTGGTCACGAGGTTCGCCGGGCCGTCGTAGACGTTGTCGCTCATGGCGACGCACTCTAGGAAAGCGCCCCCGGTCGCGGCCAGGGACCAAAGTCCCGTGGTTCAGGCGACGGCGGCTGCGGCCGCGGCGTTGCGGCCGCACACCCGGCCGAAGAAGGTGGCGTCACCGATGGACAGCCCCGAGGCGTAGGTGCGGCCCTCGAGGGGCAGGCCGGCCGCCACCCGCCCGGCGGCGTACAGCCCGGGGATGGGCGCTCCGGTCGGGTCGAGCACCTCGCCCGACGCCCTGGTCGCGAGGCCGCCGAAGGTGAAGCCGGCGTAGATCGAGCCCGAGGTGGTGCAGTCGAGGGCACCGAACGGGCCCTCGCCCAGGGGGCGCAGGAACTCGGCGGCCTTGTGGAACAGGGGGTCCTCGCCCTGCGCGGCGAAGCGGTTGTAGGTGTCGACGGTGTGCACGAGCTGGCCGTCCGGGATCCCGAGCGCGGCCTCGAGCTCGGCGATGGTGTTCTCCACCGCGGCGACCTTGTGGAACGCCTGGGTGGGGCCGTGGATCTCGTCGTCCAGGATCAGCCAGCAGCGCCCGTCCGCCCGGCGCAGCATGGCGTCGGTGGTGCGCCCGACGTAGGCGTCCTCGTTGACGAAGCGCTGGCCCTGCGCGTTGACGAGCACCCCCATGCAGTGGGTGCCCGGCGGGTAGATGGCGTTGACGACGAGGCCCTCGCTCATGTTGGCCACGTCGGCGCCGGCGCCCTGGCCGACCCGGATGCCGAGGCCGTCGTCGGCGGGCGAGGCGGCCTCCCAGTTGGCGTCGAGCAGGTCGGGGGCGTGCTCGGCCAGCATGTCCTTGTTCATGACGAAGCCGCCGGCGGCGAGGATCAGGCCGCGGCGGGCCCGCACGTGCACGACGGTGCCGTCGTGGTTCGCGACCGCCCCGACCACCCGCCGGGTCGCCGGGTCCTGCACCAACCGCTCGACGCGGCACTCGTTGAGCACCCGGGCGCCGGCCTCGTGGGTGGCCCGCAGGAAGAACTCCATCAGGTGACCCCCGACCTCGCCGGGCCGGGCCGGCTTGTGCCCGCGTGGTGCGGGTCGGGCGGCCTCGACGAAGGGGTGCACCTTCTCGTTGCCGCTGTAGTAGAGGGTCTCGGGGCCGAAGGGGTGGGTCGACTTCTCGGGGGCGTAGCTGTCGGCGAAGTCGACGCCGAGGTCGCACATCCAGTCGAAGTGCTCGACGCTGCCCTCGCAGAAGGCCCGCACCTTCTCCTCGTCGGCGTTGCGGCCAGCGGCCAGGCGGACGTGGGCGATCATGTCCTCGACCGTGTCCTCGAAGCCGCAGGCCTTCTGCACCCGGGTGCCGCCGCCGAAGTACACGACGCCGGTCGACAGCGCCGTGGTGCCGCCGCCGCGTGTCATGCGCTCGAGCACCAGGGTGTCGGCCCCGGCGCGGGCCGCCTCGATGGCCGCGGAGGCGCCGGCACCCCCGTGGCCGACGATCACCACGTCGGCCTCGTGGTCCCACTGGGGGACCGCGGACGGAGGGATCGCGGTGGTGTCGGTGGTCACCCGCCGATCGTAGGGCGGGGGAGGAGCCAGCTCAGTCGGCGGCGACCGAGGGCTTGGGTGGGGGCTCGTTGAACGCCTTCTCCCAGCCCTTCTCGGCCAGCCGCTGGCCCACCCGGCGCCCCACGACCACGCCGACGGCGATCGAGACCGCCCACCCCACCGCGAGGGCCAGGGGGGTGTCGGGGTCGGTCGGGTCGGGCGTGTTGTCGCTGCCGGTGAGGCGGGCGAACCCGAACTTCACGATCTGGTGCGACACCACCGCGGCGAGGCTGCCCGAGGCGAACGCGACCACCCGCCACAGCACCTTGCGGCCCGCCTCGGTGGCCTCGGGGGCGAGCTCCTGGGCGACCGCCACCGATCCGGCGATGGCGAAGCGGCGGGCTGCCCGCTTGGCGAGGACGGCGGAACGGTCACGGGCCATGGCCCGAACCTACCCCCTCGTCGCGGTCCCCATCCCGTGGCCGCCGTCGAGGCGCACCCGCTCGCCGTTGCGGGGCACCACCGCGGGCAGGTCGAGCTCGCGGTCGATGCCGTCGGCCAGCGCCTCGGCGGCGTCGAGCTCGCCGTGGACCACGAAGACGGTCTCGGGCGGGGTGGTGCCGGTGCCCACCCAGTCGAGGAGGTCGTCGCGATCGGCGTGGGCGGACAGCACGAGGCGGTCGACCTCGGCGCGCACCCGGTGGTAGAGCCCGAACATCTTGAGGGTGCGGACCCCCTCGGCCAGGGCGGCGCCGCGGGTCCCGGGCGCCTGGAAGCCGACGAGCAGGACGGCGTTACGGGGGTCGCCGAGGCGGGCGGCGAGGTGGTGCAGGATCCGCCCGCCGGTGGCCATGCCCGACGCCGAGATCAGGATGAAGGGGCCGTGGCGCTCGTCGAGGGCCTGGGACTCCTCCCGGGTGTGGGCCTGGTGCAGATCGAGGTCGGAGAACAGGGGCGTGTCCCACAGCTCGGGGCGCACGTCGGGGTCGTGGGCGGCGGCGGCCTCGGTGTAGGCGGCGAGGGCGCGGCTGGCCATGGGGCTGTCCACGAAGACGGGCAGGGCCGGGACCGCGTCGGTGCGCTGCAGCTCCTGGAGGTGCCAGAGGACCACCTCGGTGCGGTCGACCGCGAAGGCGGGCACCACCAGCACGCCGCCGCGTCCGGCGACCCGGTTCACGGCCGCGGCGAGGCGCTCGGGAGCGTCGGACTCTGGGCGGGCCTCGTCGCCGTAGGTCGACTCGACCACCACCAGGTCGGCGGCGGCGATCGGCTCGGGGGGCGGCAGCAGCGGGTGGTGCCGGGGGCCGAGGTCGCCGCTGAAGGCGACGCGGCGATCGCCGAGGCGGACCGACAGCGAGGCGGCGCCGAGGATGTGCCCGGCCCGGTGCGGGTGGACGGCGACGCCCGGCGCCACCTCGGTCTCCCGTCCCCACGGCAGGTCGGCGAACTGCGCCAGGGCGGCGACCGCGTCGTCCTCGGTGTAGAGCGGCAGCGCCGGGTGGTGCTTCGAGTAGCCCCGGCGGTTGGCGAACCGGGCCTCCTCCTCGTGGAGGTGGCCGCTGTCGGGCAGCACGATGCCGGCGAGGCGCCGGGTGCCCGCGGTGGCGAAGACGGGGCCGGTGAAGCCGTCGTTCACCAGTCGGGGCACGTAGCCGCAGTGGTCGATGTGGGCGTGGGTGAGCACGACCGCGTCGAGGGTCGAGGGGTCGACCGGCAGCGGCGCCCAGTTGCGCTCGCGGAGGTGCTTGGGACCCTGGTAGAGCCCGCAGTCGATCAAGACCCGGTGCCCGCCGGCCTCGATCAGGAACTTGCTGCCGGTGACGGTGCGGGCGGCGCCGAGGAACGTGAGGGTCGGGGGGACGTCGGAGGCCACGGCCCCAGCGTCACCGATCGCACCTGGTGCGGCCAGAGGCCAACGTCCCGCCGAGCTCAGGCGGCCGAAGGGCTGAGCGTCGCCTCGACCACGTCCTCACCGTCGGCGTCGGCGTCGAGCTCGGCGCGGCGGGCGTAGGCCCAGCCGGGGCCGCGGAAGACGAACGAGAGGCGGTCGCGCCAGTTGTCGGAGTCGGCCACGTCGCGGACGATGTCGAGGTACTCGTGGTCGGTGATGCGCACCGGGTTGTGGCTCTTGATGTTCTTGGTCAGCCCGTAGATCACGGGCTCGTCGGGGTCCTCGCGCTGGAAGGTGCCGAAGAGGCGGTCCCACACGATGAGGATCGAGCCGTGGTTGCGGTCGATGTAGCGCCGGTTGCTGCCGTGGTGCACCCGGTGGTGTGACGCCGTGTTGAGCACCTCCTCGGCGGGGCCGAGGGTGCGGATCACGTCGGTGTGGATCCAGTACTGGTAGATGAGGTTGACCTGGCGGGCGGTCTCGATGAGCGCCGGCCGGATCCCGACGAGGCTGAGGGCGCCGTAGGGGACCGACACGTTGAGGAAGTCGGCCACCGGCTGGCGCAGGGCGGTCGACAGGTTGTAGCGCTCGGACGAGTGGTGGGCCACGTGGTACGCCCAGAGGTAGCGGGTCTCGTGGTCGAAGCGGTGGTTCCAGTAGTAGATGAAGTCCCAGGCGGCGATGGCGGCGCCGACCGCCACCGCGCCGGTGCCGAGGTCCCGCCCCCGGCGCGCCTTGCTGCCCCACAGGGCCTTGGGGCTGGTGGCGGTGGCGAAGGCCGTGGCCGCGGCGACCCCGCCGGCGACGATCGCGGTCGGCCCGGCCACCCGGGCCACGGCCCGGGCCTGGTCGCGGTCCCGGCGGCGGTCGGCCCGCCGGGCCCGCCAGTCGGCCACGGTGGTGACCGCGGCGGCGCCGGCGGCCAGGGCGACGAGGCCCTTGCCCACCTTCGAGCGCTGCGGGGCGATCTTCTCGGCCAGCGCCCGGGTGGCGATCGGCACGACGAGGCTGAGCGTGCCCATGGCCAGGTTGGCCAGGGTGTCGTCGCGCTCGTAGTCCGAGCTCGACGGGCCCTCCCGCTCGGCGCGCCGGTTCAGGTACCACGCCTCGGCGCCCATGCTCGAGAAGTAGAACGGGATCGCACCCACCGTCAGGTCCATCCCCTGATTCTCGCGGGTCGGGCGGGCCGGCGCCCGCCGGCGCCCTGGGGTGAGTAGCCCGCACGCCGATCGGCGCGGGGAATCCGAGCAGACCTTACTCATCTCCTCGGGGCCGGCGCCCTCAGCGGCATGCCCACGTTCACCAGCGCCGGCATCGGTGCGCCCGACGGCATGACCGTCCCCGAGGGCATCGCGGTGGGCGCCGACGAGAACACCTGGTTCGAGGGACGTCATCAACGCCGCCGCCGGCAACGACACCCTGAACGGCGGGAGCGAGGCGGACGTCTGCGTCGGCGGGACCGGGACCGACGCCGTCACCAAATGCGAGACCACCACCGGCGTCCCCTGAGGTCCCATTCGGCCGGTGGTGCCGGCCTCAGCGCCTCCGCTCGGCGGTGCTGAGGCCGGCGTCGGCGCCGAGCGCCGGCCGCAGGGTGGCGTGCTCGACCCGCTCGAGTTGCTCGCGGAGCGCGGCGGCATTGCGATCGAGCCGGGGGAGCACCCGCTCGCCCTGAGCCAGCAGCGACGCCCGGACCGCGTCCCACTGGTCGTCGGGCAGGCGCTCGAGGCAGCACTCGTCGGGGTCCTCCACGACGTGGATCGTCACCGGGAAGCCGCGGTCCTCGGCCCACAGGAGCAGGTCGCCGAGCTCATGGTGGTTCTGGGGCATGAGGCAGTGGAAGATCCGGACCTCGGTGCCGGCCCGCGCCGCGTAGGCCGCGAAGCGCTCGATGTTGGCGAACACCGCGTCGCGGTCGGCGCCCACCCGCACCCCTTCGTAGGTGGCGGCGCTGAAGCCGTCGACCGACACGTTGACCCAGGTCCGCAGTCCGTCGAGCACCGCCTCCACCCGCCGGTCCCAGCGCGTGCCGTTGGTGGTGACCGTGTGCTTCACGCCCGGGTTCCGCTCGATGAGCAGGTCCCAGATCCGATGGTTCTCGGCGCCGAGGAAGGGCTCGCCGCCGGTGAAGCTGGCGTCCTCGAGGGCGTCGACGAAGGGCACGACGTCGGCGAAGAACTCCTCGCCGTAGACCCGTGGGAGAGGGGGGCGGCGCTCGCGGTGGAGGCGGATCGACGACGAGAGGTCGCCGTCGCACATCACGCACTGGAGGTTGCAGGCGTTGCTGATGTTGAACTCGATGCGGCGGGGGTAGGCGGGCTCGACGTCGAGCGGGGGGAGGTCGTCGTAGAAGCGCGACTGCGGCCGTACGCCGCCCGACAGGCGCCGTTCGCAGTACCCGCACCCGAGCGAGTAGTCGTCGCGGGCGAGGGCCTCCCGGAGGGCCTGCAACCGCGCCCCGGCCCAGATGTCGGGGAGGCGCTCGTGGGCGACGTTGCCCAGCGGGTAGCCGATGCTGTCGCAGCAGGGGTAGACGTCGCCGGTGGTGCCGAGGAAGAGGTTGGTGTGGGGCGCATAGCACGCCGTCGCCACCAGGGGAGCGGGTGCCGGCCCCGCGACGCGGCCCGCGCCGAGACGTCGCCGAATACGTGACAGGGGGATCCGGACCATGGGTGGTGGAGCGTGACGGTACCAGCGCCCTCCCCGGGCCGGGGTCCCACCGGAGCGCTACCGTTCCGGCGTGCCGTGGCCGGTGGACGAGCGGGAGGGCGTCGTGCCGGAACCACCACCCGCCCCGCTCCCCGGGGGCCGGCGGGCGCGGCTGGCGTTCCTGTCACTGCTCGACGGCGAGCCGTGGGGCGGGAGCGAGCACCTGTGGTTCGAGGCGGCGTGCCGCGCCGCAGAGGAAGGCCACCCCGTCGCGGCCTCGGTGCGGGCCTGGCCGGTCACGGAGGCCCGCATGGCCCCCCTGGAGGCCGCCGGTGGCGAGGTGCTCCTCCGGGTGCACGCCGAGGCCGACGGCCCCGACCCGGAGCCAGGGCCCCGCCCGAGCGCGCCCGAGACCGAGGGCCCGGGCCGGCGCCTGGCCATCCGGCTGGCGGATCGGGGGCGCGCCCGCGCGCCCAGCGGGATCGACGACCGCCTGGTGCAGTTCCGTCCCGACCTCCTCGTCGTCAACCAGGGGGTGCACTACGACCTGGGCCGACTGGAGGTCGCCACCCTGTTGGACGAGTTGGCCTGTCCGTACCTGGTGCTCACCCACGCGGCCGACGAGCGTCATGACCCACGACCGGCGGCACGTGCACGGCTGCGACGGGCCCTCGCGGGCGCGGCCGCCCGAGGCTTCAGCAGCCCGCAGGTGGCGGAGGCGACGGAACGACAACTGGCGGCGTCGGTGGCGCCCTGGTTCGTGTTCTCGAACCCGCTGCCCGCCTTGCCGTCGCTGCCGCTGCCCTGGCCCGTCCGCGGATCGCGGGCGGCGTCCCTGGCGTTCGTGGGGCGTCTGTCGATCGCCAAGGGCCTCGACCTCCTGCTCGACGTCCTCGCCCGCCCGCCGTGGCCCGACCGGGACCTGCGCCTCCACCTGTACGGCGAGGTGCGCCAGCAGGACTACGTGCGCGACCTCATCGATCACTTCGGTCTCCGCGACCGGGTCGTCGTCGAGGGCGTCGCCGACGACATCGGTCGGGTCTGGTCCCGCCACGAGCTCCTGGTCCTGCCCTCACGCTCCGAGGGCGCTCCGCTGTCGGTGGCCGAGGCCATGGCCTGCGGGCGCCCGGTGGTCGCCACCGCGGTCGGCGGCCTCCGGGACTGGGTCGTCGACGGCGAGACCGGCTTCCTCGCGCGCGGCACCGATCGCCACGAGCTGGCCGCGGCCCTCGATCGGGCCTGGGAGGCGCGCGACCGGTGGCCGGCGCTGGGTCGGAAGGCGAACGAGCGCATCACCGACCGGCTCGATCCGGATCCCGCCGGGGCGCTGCTGGAGCGACTCCGAGCGGTCGCTCAGCGCGCCAGCGGGTAGGTGGCGGCGGGGTCGACCTCGTCCCAGCCCTGGGCTCCCACCAGCGGCACGAAGCGCACGGGGCCGAGATCCTCGTGGACGAGGTTCGCGCCCGAGCGGCGGACCCGGGTCAGCTCCTGGCTGCCCCACTCACCCACGGGCATCACCAGCCGTCCGCCCTCGTCGAGCTGGTAGAGCAGGGCCTTGGGCACGGTCGGTCCGCCGGCGGTGACGACGATGGCGTCGTACGGAGCCTCGTCGGGCCAGCCCAGGGTTCCGTCACCGACGACCACGTGCACGTTGTCGACGCCGAGACCGTGCAGGTGGGCCGCCGCGCTCTCGGCCAGCACGCGGTGGCGCTCGACGGTCCACACGGTGCCGGCGATCCGGCCCAGCACCGCGGCGGCGTAGCCCGAGCCCGTGCCGATCTCCAGCACCCGGTCGTCGGGGCGCAGCTCGAGGGCCTCGGTCATGAGGGCGACGATGAAGGGCTGCGAGATGGTCTGGTCGGCCTCGATCGGCAGGGCGCAGTCGTCGTAGGCGAGGTGGGCCAGGTGGGCGCCGATGAAGCGCTCGCGGGGCAACTCGCCCATGGCGGCGAGGACCGTCTCGTCGGTGATGCCGCGGGCGCGCAGGTCATGTTCGACCATGTGGGCCCGCTGGCGGGCGGGGTCGGGGGCACGGTGCACGGTCATCTCGAGTCCAGCCAACGCCGGTGGGGGCGTTCGGGCCAGGGCCGTTGGTCCCTACCCGCCGGCCGGGGCCGCGGAACCGAGCACGGCGGCCCGGTCGGGTGGCAGCCGCAGGCGGCCGTGGGAGACGGCGACGTCCTCCGCGCTCGCGGCCAGCACCACCTCGCCAGCCGCCACCGGGAACGACTGCAGGTTCGTGCCGAGGTTGGCGACGACCGTGACGCGGTCGTCGCCCGCGGTCCGGTCATAGGCCAGCAGGCCGGGGGCGAGGCCCTCGCGCAGCCGGAGGTCGCCCGTGTGTAGCGACGGCCGGTCCCGTCGCAGGTGCAGAAGCGTGCGGTACCACTCGAGCATCGACCACGGCCGGCCCTGCTGGGCGGCCACGTTGCGGGTGCGGTGGTCCGGGTTGACCGCGAGCCACGGCTCGGCCTCGGGCGCGCAGAAGCCGGCGTGGACCGTGCCGTCCCACTGCATCGGGCCCCGCACCTCGTCGCGGTTCAACCGCTCGGGCAGCCGCTTGGAGAGCGGCTCGGGGATCCACGACAACGAACGGGCGATGGGGTCGTAGGCCTCGCGCAGGGGCCGGTAGGTGTTGCGCATCCCGAGCTCCTGGCCCATGTAGATCGTGGGCACGCCGCGCACGGTCAGCAGCACCGTGGCCAGCACCCGGGCCTTCTCCTCGTCGCCGCCGAGGCGGTCGATGCTGCGGCTGCGGTCGTGGTTCTCGACCACGTAGGTGGGCTGGTCCGGCGCCGGGAAGGCGTGCTCGAAGCGGGCGATCACGTCGTGGAACCACGCGGCGTCGTACCGGAACACGAGGAACTCGAACAGGAAGGCCAGGTGCAGCCCGTCGCCGCCGGGGCCGCCGGTGAAGGCCTGGAGCACCTCGGCGGGCCCGAACACCTCGCCGAGCAGCACCCGCTCGGGCTCGTAGGCGTCGCACACCGCCCGCAGCTCGCGGGCGAGCTCGACGTTGTCGGGGGTGTTCTCGGTGAAGTCGTGGGGGTACAGCCGCGGCGGGGCGACCCGGGAGAAGGTCGGGCGCAGCGGGTTGTCCCGGAAGTCCGGGTCCTTCATGATCGAGCCGAACATGTCGAGGCGGAAGCCGTCGACGCCCCGGTCGAGCCAGAACCGCACCGCGTCGAAGAGGGCGGCCTTGACCTCGGGGTTGCGCCAGTTGAGATCGGGCTGGCAGGGCAGGAAGGACGCGAAGTACCACTGGCCGCGCTCCTCGCCCCACTGCCAGCCGGTCTTGACCTCGATGGCCGCCTTCCAGTTGTTGGGCGGCCGGCGCCCGCCGGGACCCCGGCCGTCGCGCCACAGGTACCAGTCGGCCTTGGGGTTGTCGCGGGAGGCGCGGGATTCGAGGAACCACGGGTGCTGGTCGGAGGAGTGGTTGAGGACGAGGTCGAACATCACCCGCAGGCCCCGCTCGTGGGCGGCCCCGATCAGGGCCTCGGCGTCGGCGAGGGTGCCGTACTCGGGGGCGACGTCGCAGTAGTCGCTGACGTCGTAGCCCCAGTCGACCTGGGGGCTCGTGAAGAACGGCGAGACCCAGACGGTGCCCACGCCGAGGTCGACCAGGTGGTCGAGACGCTCGACGATGCCGGGGAGGTCGCCGATCCCGTCGCCGTTCGAGTCGGCGAACGACCGCGGGTACACCTGGTAGATCGTGGTCTCGTGCCACCAAGGACGGTCCGCGGTCACGCCGAGACGGTAGAACGCTGAGGTGAGGCGTGCGGTGGTGGCCTTCGTGGCGGTGGCGCTGGTGGCGCTGCTCGGCGCCTGCACGTCGGGATCCGGCTCGTCGGACTCCCCGGGTCCGGAGTCGCGCTCGTCGGGCTCGGGGCCGGTCTCGGCACCCGATCCGGCCTCGGCCACGACGGGGGAGGTCGCCCGGGTGGTGTCGGTCACCGACGGCGACACGGTCGACGTGCTCGTCGAGGGGCGGGTGGAGTCGGTCCGCCTCGTCGGCATCAACAGCCCCGAGCAGGACGAGTGCTTCGCGGCCGAGGCCACCGAGGCGCTGGCCGACCTGGTCGAGGGCCGGGAGGTGCGCCTCGTCGCCGACGAGAGCGACCGGGACCAGTACGACCGCCTGCTGCGCTACGTGTTCGTCGACGACACCTTCGTGAACGACGCGATGGTCCGGGGCGGCTACGCCCTCGCCTATCGCTACGAGCCCGACACGGCCCGCGCGGACGACCTCGACGCCGCCCAGGCCGATGCGGAGGCCGCCGGCCGGGGCCTCTGGGCGCCGGACGCCTGCGGGCGCGTCGACGCCGACGCCGACTCGGTCGTGATCGCCGACCTGGTCGCCGACCCGCCGGGGGACGACACCCTCGACCCCAACGCCGAGCTCATCGTCATCGCCAACCGCAGCGGCGACGGGGTGGACCTCAGCGGCTGGGGCGTGAAGGACGAGACCGCGACGCACCGGTTCTCCTTCCCGGCGGGGTTCTCGCTCGCCGCAGGCGCCTCGGTCACCGTCCACACCGGCTGCGGGTCGCCGTCGGCGACCGACCTGTTCTGGTGCAACGAGGGATCGGCGATCTGGAACAACGACGGCGACACCGCGTTCCTCCTCGACCCCGACGGCAACATCGTCGACACCCTCAGCTACTGACGTGCCGACAGACCCACCGGCTCGATCACCGGTCCGACGACCATCGCCGGGTCAGTGGGGGCCGACGAGCTCGATCAGGCGCTCCAGCGCGGCCGCGAACCGGTGCTCCGGCATGCGGCTGTAGCCGACGACGAGCCCGTCGCACGACGTCGGACCGAGGTAGTGGCCGGAGAGCCCGAGGATCGCGACGCCGCGGGCTCGGGCCCGCTCGACCATGGCGGCCTCCGAGGGGCCGGACCGCGATCGAACACGCGCCGTCAGGTGGAGTCCGGCGGTGACCCCCGAGAGCTCGAGGTGCGGGGCCTCGCGCGTGAGCGACTCGACGATGCGGTCGCGGCGGTGGCGGTACACGCCCCGCGCTCGTCGCACCTGCCGGTCGTAGTCGCCGGCGTCGAGGAAGCAGGCGAGCGCGGCCTGTTCGACGCCGGAGACCCCGCCTCGGCGTCCGATGGCCAGGTCGAGGTGGTCGGCCAGCGCCGGCGGCACCACCAGCCACGCCAGGCGCAGGCCCGCCGCCAGCGTCTTGCTCGCCGTGCCCGCGTAGACGACGCGTTCGGGGGCCAGACCCTGGAGCGCTCCGATGGGGCGCCGGTCGTAGCGGAACTCACCGTCGTAATCGTCCTCGATGATCCAGCCTCCGGTGTCGACCGCCCACTGGACGAGATCGGCCCGCCTGGCGGCCGACATCGTCGGTCCCAGCGGGTACTGGTGGGCAGGGGTGACGACGACGGCGCCGGCCCCGGTGGCTCGAAGGGACGTGACCGAGACACCGTCGTCGTCGACCGGGACGGGGAGCAGCGTCAACCCGGCGTCCGAGAACACTCGGCGCAACGGTGGGAGGTACGGGTCCTCGACCGCGAGGCGAGCGACGCCGGCCCGCCTCAACGCAGCGGCGAGGAAGGCGAAGGACGCGGTCATGCCACCGAGCACCGCGATCTGGTCGGGATGGGCGACGACGGCGCGCGTGCGCCCGAGGTAGGCGGCGAGCTCACGGCGGAGCGCGGGCACGCCGCGTCGGTCCCCGTAGGCCAACATCGCGTCGTCGGCCCCCTCCAGGGCCCGCCGGACGGCGGCCAGCCAGCGATCGCGCGGGAAGAGCGAGCGGTCGGGCTCGCCGGGCACCAGGTCGAGGGCCGGGCCCGTCGGGGGCGCGGGGGCGGTGTCGGGCGGTGATGCGCCGGGAGCGATGGCGGCGACGACCGTCCCCGAGCCGCGACGGCTGTCGAGGTACCCCTCGGCCGAGAGCTGCTCGTAGGCGAGCACGACCGTCGACCGCGCGACACCGAGCTCGGCGGCCAGCGTCCGGGTGGAGGGCAGACGGGAACCGGCGACGAGCCGGCCGTCCCGGATGGCACGCCGGAGCGCACCCTCGATGCCGGCTCGGCGGCGGTGGGTGGACCCGAGGTCGAGGTCCAGCAGCAGCTCCCGCACAGTGGTCCGAGAATCTACCCGTCAGATGGTCTGTCAGTCGGTCCGGCCTGGACGTACCGTCACGCGATGGAACCTCGTGTGGACGGTTGGGTGCGGTGGGGGATGCTGGCGTTGCTCGCCGTGCCGCAGCTGGTGATCGGGCTCTGGGGGGTGCTGGCCACCCGATCCTGGTATGACGGGTTCCCCGGTGTCGGCCCCGACCTGGTGGCCGCCCTCCCCCCGTACAACGAGCACCTCGCCGCCGATGCCGCGGCCGGGTTCCTCGCCACGGGGGCCGGCCTGCTCGCGGCCGTCGTCTGGCCGCGCCGTGACGTCGTGCTGCTCGCGCTCGCCGTGTTCGCCGTCTTCGCCGTGCCGCACGCCGTCTTCCACACCACGACCGAGGCGCCGGGCCTCGACGGCGTCGAGGACGTCGTCAACGCCGCCGGGCTCTGGTGGCAGGTCGTCGTGGCCGGCGTCCTGGGCTGGGGCGCCTGGCGCCACGCCGCCGTCGAGCGCGTGCCCACGGCATCGCAGTAGCGTCGGCGCCCGTGGAGGCGGAACCGGGCACGACGAGCGCCAGCAGCACCGGCGACGTGGTCGCGGGTGCCGGACCCATCAGCCGCCGCCGCTTCCTGACCCTGCTCGGGGCGGCCGGCGCCGCGGTGGCCGTGGGCGGGCGCCTGCGGGGCGCCGGCGCCCAGACGCCGCCGGTCCCGCCCGGGTACGTCGTGGCGTGGCCCGACGGGGTCATCGCCGGCGACCCGCGGCCCGGAGGCACGGTGATCTGGAGCCGGGTCGACGCGCCCGCCGGTGCCGAGCCGGTGCCGGTCACCTGGGAGGTCGCCGCCGACGACGCCTTCACCTCGATCGTGGCCGGTGGTGTGGTCGTCGCCGAGTCCGCGGCCGACTGGACGGTCAAGGTCCCGGTCACCGGCCTCGACCCCGACGGCTGGTACCACTACCGGTTCCTGGTCGGGACCGAGGCCAGTCCGGTCGGCCGCCTCCGCACGGCACCGCCCGAGGGCGCGGCCACCTCGTCGCTCCGGTTCGGGTTCGCCTCTTGCCAGCAGCGGGGCACCGAGCGGGTCGCCCAGCGGGCGGCATCGGAGGAGGACGGCCTCGACTTCTTCATGCACCTGGGCGACTACATCTACGTCAACGACGGCAGCACCATCTCCCTCGACGACTACCGGGGCGTCTACCACCAGTTCAAAGGCGACACCCGCCTCCAGCAGCTCCAGGCCGCGCTGCCCCTCGTGGCCATGTGGGACGACGGCGAGTTCCGCAACGGCATCGACCGCACCGAGGACCCGGCCCGTCGCCTCGCGGCCGAGACGGCGTGGTTCGAGAACATGCCCGTCGAGCCCCCGGGCGGCGACGTGAGCCGCCCCTACCGCAAGGTGGCCTGGGGCGACCTGGCCGACCTGTTCCTGATCGAGACCCGCACCCGGCGCGACCCCGAGCTGGACGAGGACGATCCCGGTGCCTCCACCGCCGGCCGTACCTGTCTGGGTGCCGAGCAGAAGGCGTGGCTGCTCGACGGCCTGGCGTCGTCGACCGCGCGCTGGAAGCTCGTCGGCAACCCCACCGACATCGCCGCCTGGGCCAACCTCGACCCGTCCAAGCGGGGCTTCGGTGGCTGGGACGACTACGCCGCCGAGCGCGACGAGATCCTGACCTTCGTCGCCGAGGAGGGGATCGAGGACGTGGTGTTCCTGTGCGGCGAGACCCACGTCTGGATCGCGGCCCACCTCATGCCGTCGAGCGACCCCACCGGGCCGGCGGTGGCGTTCGCGTTCACCACCGGCTCGCAGTCGGCCGACCCCGACCTGGTCCGCGACGCCGGCGGCGACCCGTACGCCGCCACCCAGGGCTTCGTGAACATCGGGTTCGGCTCGACCGTGCTCAACCCCCACCAGGCCTACGTGAACCTCGTGAACTTCGGCTACACGGTGGTCCAAGTCGACGAGTGCGCGCTCACGGTCGAGTTCCGCACCGTGAACGTCTACGACGTCGACTCGTCGCCCCAGACCCTCGCCACGTTCCGGGTCGTCCACGGAGCCACCCGCATGGACACCGAGATCGCCGACATCCCGTGCCTCTCGGCGCCCGACCCCAGCCGGACCATCCCGTCGCCGTTCGCCTCGACCGGGCTCTCCGCCGTGCCGTCCGCGGTCGGCGGCGTGTGCCCGCTCCCCCCGGCACCGGCCCCGCCGACGCCGGTGGCGCCCGCCTTCACCGGCTGACCCCCCTCGTTCTGGCTCCCGATTTCGGTGCCATGGCACCGAAATCGGGAGCCAGTTCGGACGATCGGCCTCAGGCGGCGATGGT
>CAZYPY010000071.1:0-1425 GCA_964649545.1 uncultured Microthrixaceae bacterium
TTAGCGTGTTGGCGATGACCGGAGCTCCTGAGTCGGCTCGGGCCGACGAGAAGGCCGAGGCCCTGTCGACCCTCTCGTTGCGCTTCGCCGCCGGCGACCCTGCGGCCCTCGAGGCGATGTACGCCGAGCACGGGGCCCTCGTCCACTCGTTCTGCCGGCGGTCGCTCGACCCGGCCCGGGCCGCCGACGCCACGCAGGACGTCTTCCTCGCCGCCTGGCGCTCGCGCGACCGCTACCGCCCCGAGGCCGGCAGCCTCACCGGCTGGCTGCTCGGCATCGCCCGGTTCAAGGTGATCGACATCCTGCGGGCCGACGGTCGCCAGCCCACGCTGGTGGCCGACCCCCAGGGGGGCGAGCAGGTCTTCGACCGCACGGTCGACGAGGCCGCGGTCACCGGCATCGCCGAGCGCATGCTCGTGGCCGAGGCCCTCGACGGGCTCTCCGAGCGGGCGCGCGAGATGGTCCGCCTCTCGTTCTTCGAGGACCTCACCCACGCGCAGATCGCCGAGCGCACCGACGTGCCCCTCGGCACCGTGAAGAGCGACATCCGGCGGGGCCTCGAGCAGATGCGCCGCCACCTCGGGGGTCTCGACGATGTCGCGTGACGACGTGGCGCGCCTGCGGTCGATCGTCGGCCGTCTCGACGACGAGGACTTCGCCCGCGTGGATCCGCCCGTGGAGCTGTGGGGGCGGATCGCCGCCGCGGTGGCCGAGTCCGACGCCGCCGGGCCCGCGGGCGCCGAGCGCCCACCGGGCGCCGTGACGGTCGTGGACGCCGACCTGGATCGTCTGCGCGCCATCGCCGCCGCGGTCGACGACGAGGACTTCGCCCGGGTGGATCCGCCCGTGGAGCTGTGGGGGCGGATCGCCGCCGCGGTCGCCGAGGACGACGCCGTCCCGGCCGAGGTCCCGCCGTCCGACGTCCCCCCGTCCGTGGTCCCGTCGACGGTTGCGCCGGTCGTCTCCCTCGACGCCCGCCGCCGGCGCCACCGCCGGGTGCTTGCGGCCGTGGCCGCAGCCGTGGTCGTGGTGGCCGTCACCGGGGCGGTGCTCTTCCAGAACGGGTCGTCCCCCGGCGGTGACGAGACCGAGCTGCTGGCCAGCACCGAGCTCGAGCCCCTCGAGCCCGTCGGCGGGGCCACCGCCGAGGTCCGCCTGGTCCGCCAGGACGACCACGTCCAGCTCGAGCTGGAGGCCCGCGACATGGCGGCGGCACCCGAGGGCCAGCACTACGAGCTGTGGCTGCTCGACCCCGATTCCGAGACCGCCGAGCCGGTGTCGCTCGGGGCGATGACCGGCAGCACCAGCGTCCCGGTGCCCGCCGGGATCGACCCCGACGAGTACGCCGTGGTCGACGTGTCGCTCCAGGAGCAGGGCCAGACCGAGCACTCGGGCCACAGCCTCCTCCGCGGCACCCTCGCCTGA
>CAZYPY010000071.1:1525-15767 GCA_964649545.1 uncultured Microthrixaceae bacterium
CCGAGGCCAGACATCCGGGCAGGCCACAGCCTCCTCCGCGGCACCCTCGCCTGACCCTGACCCTGACGCCTGCTGGTTGCCGGCGTCTCCCGATGGGCCACCGAGGCCAGACATCCGGGCAGGCCACAGCCTCCTCCGCGGCACCCTCGCCTGACGCCGCCCCCTCCGCTATCCCGACGCTGGGTGATCGGCGTCGTAGGCTCACCGCATGGCCGACGTCGCCCTTCGACCTCTACGCGAGCTCGTCGAAGCGCGGCGCGACGAGATCAAGTCCATCGTGGCGCGCCACCACGGGCGGTCGGTGGCGATCTTCGGATCGGTCGCGCGCGGGGACGAGCGCGTCGGCAGTGACATCGACTTCCTCGTGGAGCTGGAGCCCGACGCGCGGCCCTTCGAGATCCTGTCGATCGGTGTCGAGCTGGAAGAAGCGCTCGGCGTGAAGGTCGACGTCGGCACCCCGGCGTCGCTGCGGGCACACGTCCGCGACGAGATCCTCGCTGAGGCCGTCCCCCTTTGACTCGACGGGACGACGCTCGTCTTCAGGACATCGTCGATGCGATCGACGTCATCCGAAACCACCTCTCCAGGGGTGATCTTCACGACGGACTCGTGTATGACGCCGTTCGGGTGCGGCTGATCGAGATCGGTGAGGCGGTGAAGGGACTGCCCCCTGACGTGCTCGCAGGCGCGCCGGACGTTCCGTGGAAGGAGATCGCCCGCATGCGCGACCACCTGGCCCACCGGTACTTCGACACCGACCACGCCATCGTGCAAGACGTCGTCGACCACGATCTCGGGCCGCTGCTGGATGCGGCGCGCTCCCTGCTCGAGCAGGCGGGGTTGGAGCCCGAGGGCTGACCGCAGGACGTCGACGCCGGGCGGTGCCGGCCGTGTCGCCGGAAGGCCGAACGCCGAAGCGCCGGCGTCAGCCGGTCGGCAGGAGCCAGCCCGAGGTGGGGGCGCCGTCCCAGCGGGCGACGGCGTCGCCGTCGGGGAGGTCCCAGACCAGCCAGCCCTCGGCGCAGCCGTCGTCGCCGACGCCCGCGGTCTGGTCGAGCAGGGGATGGTCGCCGTCGAGGGCACCGGGCGGCAGGGGTGCCGGCTCGACCACGTCGTCGGCGGTGCGCGCCGTCCACGGCTGGGCCACGGCGGCGTCGTCGCCGCACACCCGCACCTCGGCCCCCACGTAGGCATCCTCGGCGGCGAAGGCGTCGGCCGCCACCTCGAGGTCGGCGGCGGTGGAGAGCACGGTGGCGTTCGCGTCCCCCGAGGCCGCGGTGGCGGTGTCGCCCTCGTCGAGCACGGTCTCGTCACCGCCCGGGGGCCGCCCCCCGCCGCCTCCTTCGTCGCCCGAGCACGCGCCGGCGGCCAGCAGCGCAACCGCCAGCACCGCCGTGGCGACCCGCCGACGACAGGCCACGCGGTCAGGCACGGGTGCCGCCGGTGCGCTCGGCCCGCGCCGTGCCCGCCTCGATGCGGAACGAGGCCAGCACCTCGACCGGTGCCTCTGGATCCTCGATGGACGTCGGCGAACGAAGTTCGGCGTCGGCCCCGTCCCGCCGCAGCTCGATCACAGCGAGGCCGTGGCGCTCGCTGTCGAAGAGCAGCAGTTGGGGGTTGGCCTCCTTGAAGCCGGGCTCGGTGAGGTCGCTCTCGGGCAGGCCCCGCTCGTCGGCGTTGGCCGACGTGATCGACGAGCCGTTGAGCTCGACCAGGACCGGCTCGGCGTCGGGGTCGTCGAAGTCGAGGGCGACCCCCGACACCGAGAACAGGTGGCTGTCGCCGGACAGGACGACGGCGTTGCGGTCGCCCCGCTCGTCGAGGGCCCGCAGGATGGCGTCGCGCTCGGCCTGGTAGCCGTCCCACTGGGTGAAGTTCAGGTAGCTCCCGGGGTGGGTGATGTCGCCGCTCGGCGGCCCGCCCTGGGAGAGGCGCCAGGGCCAGAGCATCAGCTGGCTCCCGAGGACGCGCCACGTGGCCGAGGAGGCCGCGATCTCCCCGAGGAGCCACTCGCGCTCGTCGGTGCCGAGCATGGTGCGCTCGGGGTCGTAGATCGCCGGGGCGTCGGCGCCGTCGCTGGCGACCGGCCCGGTGGCCTCGACCTCCGGATCGCGGAACTGGCGCTCGTCGAGCAGCAGCACGTCGACCATCCCGCCGATCGAGAGCCGGCGGTGGATGCGGTCGGTGTCGTCGACCCGGCGGACCGGCAGCTGCTCGAAGAAGGCGGGGACGGCGCCGGCCTCCATCTCGTCGCTGGGGTCGCCCATGCCGTCGTGGTTGTCGAAGATGCACGCCACCGGGTGGTTGGCGTGCATGGCCTGCAGGGCGAGGTCGGCCCGGAGGTCGTGGTAGCGCCGCCGGAACTCGGCGAAGGAGAAGGCCTCGGGTCGGGCGGGCAGATCCCGGCCGGGGACCGCCCAGTCGTCGGCCCACTCGGTGTTGTAGACGTAGTCGCCGAGGCTCAGCACCAGGTCGAGGTCGGTCTCGGGGTCGAGGGCCAGGTCGGCCAGGTCGCGGTGCGAGGGGAAGTAGCCGTGCACGTAGCGCTGGCAGGAGAAGGCCGCGAGTCGCACCCGGTCGACCTCACCGTCGGGCAGGGTCTTGGTGCGCCCGATCGGGCTCTGGTGGCCGCGTGCGGTGAAGCGGTAGTAGTAGGTCGTCCCGGGTTCGAGGCCGTCGACGTCGAGGTGGACGGTGTGGTCGCGGCCGGCGGTGGCGTCCGCGGTGGCCCAGGCCACCATCGCGGAGGCGGTGAACTCGGGGTCACGGGCGACCTCCACGCCGACGGGCACCCCCTCGCGCCGGTCGAGTTCGGGGTCGACGCGGGTCCAGAACACCACCCTGTCGAGGGCGGGGTCGCCCGAGGCGATGCCGTCGGGGAACACGAGGTCGGGGACGTAGGCGTCGCCCGTAGCGGCGGAGCGAGCCGTCGTGGTCGTCGGGACGCCGCGCCATGTCGGCGAGGGCTGGCGCCGGGGAGCGGGAACGGCGGCGGCGAAGCCGGTGCGACCCAGCGCGAGCCCGGCACCCGCGCCGGCCGCCGCCTTCAGGAAGCCTCGTCGATCCATCCCGTGCCCGTCGCCGATCCGTGTCCCGCTCGTTGGGTGCCGGCGGCCCGAGAGGGGGGAGGCTCGGGCCACCGGTGCTTCGGAATCTACGGGCAGCGTCGACGTCGTCTCCCGCCCCGCCCGCGGGTCGACCAGATGTTCGCGAGCCGTTCAGCCCCCCGTCACCGGCGCGACGGCACGCGGCCCCGTACCGGCGACGGGTCGGGGCCGACCCGTCGCCTGGGGCCGTGGTGACGCTCGAGGAGGTGGCCGGCTGGGCGGCCGCGCTGCCCGAGTGACCGAGGGCCGGCGGTACGGCAACCGGACCTGGGAGGTGGCCGGCAAGGCGTTCGCCTACGTCAGCTCGTCGAAGCGGGCTTCCGCCGCCGCGAGGTCGGCGCCGTCGAACAGCTCGACGTGGCCGATGCGGCCGTCGCGGACGATGACCGTCCAGGCGTGGTCGGCCTCGGCCTGGAGGCCGCTCTCCTCGTAGCCAGCGGTCGAGCGGAGGACGACGCCCCGGTGGTCGAGGCGGCGGACGTCGGTGACGAGGGAGGACGTGGTCATCGAGGTCCGCGTCTCCTCCAGCAGGTGGTCCCGCGTCGACTCGGCGCGGCCGATCAGCCGGCGATGGTCGGTGTAGGCGACGTCCTCGGCGAGCACCGCACCCATCGCCACGGTGTCGCGATCGTTGACCGCGCGTGTCGCTTGCGCGACCAGGTCGTACGCCTCGCACGCGGCCGGCTCGTACCCGGCGAGCCACCACTCGTCGAGCAGGGCCGCGGCCCGGGCGATGTCGTCGGGGTCGAAGGTCGCGCTCCTCGTTTGGCGGTGGGTCTCGTCGACCTCGTTGACGCTCAGCCAGTCGATGGTCATGCCGTCGATGTCGACCGTCGACCGGTTCAGGCACCACTGGTCGTCGCGGACCGCAAGCGTCGACGTCCGCCATGCCGGCGGCGACATCCCGGGATCGGCGGCGAGGGAGCGCATGACGTCGGCCCAGGCCTCGGTGGGGCCCGAGCCGATCCGGCGATGGTCGATGACCACCGCGTCGTCGGTACCCAGCGCGACCGCGGCGGCGATGTCGTCGGCGTTCATCGCCGCCATGAAGGCGTCGGCCGTGCGCGCCGCGGCGTTGACCCGGACGGGGAGGTCGTCGCCGCCCGTCAGCTCGTCGAAGCGGGCCAGCGCGGCCTGCTCCTCGGCGACGTCCATCATCTCGCCGCGCCGTGTCCGGCCGTCCTCCACCTGCGCCACCCACCAGGCCGGGAACTCGACGGCGACGCTGTCGACCACCTGGTGGGTCACGGCCAGGAAGACGGCCCCCCGGCCGTTCAGCCGGCGGACGTCGGCGATCATCGTCGTCTGGCCGGGCACGTTGCGCCCGGGGACCACGTCGACCATGGTCGCCTGGTCGACCCGCCCGGCACCGATGAGCTGGCGGTGGTCGACGAGCTCGAAGTCCTCGGTCGTCAACGCGAGCAGGCCGTCGACGTCCAGGTGGTCCTGGGCGTCCCGAGCGGCGGCGAGGCACTCGAACACGTCACGATGGGCCGGCGCCAGGGTGGCCAGCCACCACTCGTTCAGCAGGGCCTCGGCGCCGGCGAGGTCGTCGACGTCGAACGCACCGACCCTCGTGGCCCGACCCGAGTCGTCGACGCCGAGGACGCAGAGGAACTCCACGAGCAGGCCGTCGAAGTCGAGGACGGCCCTGCTCATGCTGAGGTGCTCGTCGCGCACGGCGAGGGGCACCAGGGTCCAGGCGGGTGGTCCCGCGTCGACGATGGAGTCGATCAACTCCGACCAGCGGACCTCGGGTGGGACGGACAGGAGGCGGCGCTGATCGAGCCAGTGGACCTCGTCGGCACTGAGGGCCATCACGGCGTCGGCGTCGCCGGCGGTCAGAGCGGCGGCGACGGCATCGGCCGTGCGCGCCGCGAGGTTGCGGCGGAGGGCTCCCCCGGCGTGACCCCGCAGCTCCTCGAAGCGGGCGAGCGCGGCGACGCGCTCGGCGGCCGCGAACACCTCGACGTGCCCGATGCGGCCGTCGGCACCGGACACGAACACCCACCACGAGTGGAACTCCACCTCGACGCCGTCGACCTCCTGGCGGCTGACCCCGAGCACGACCGCGCCGCTCTCGTCCAGGCGGGCGACGTCGAGGGCGGCGGTGGTCTGGCCCGGGACCTGCCGCTCGTCGACGGTGGCGATCAGCGCGGACTGGTCGAGGTCGCCCACGCCGACGAGGGACCGGTGGTCGCGGAACGCGAGGTCCGGTGTGGTGAGCTCGGCCATCGCCACCACGTCGCCGGCGTCGTAGGCGGCGCCGAGGGCCTCCACCCGCCGCCACGCCGATCGGATCGCGACCGCTTCGTCCTCGAGCCACCACTCGTTCAGGCACGCCTCGGCGTCGTCGAGCCGTTCCACGTCGTAGAACGCCATCCGCACGATGACGTCGTCCCCGTCCACCTCGACCACGTCGAGGAAGGGGACGTCGAGCCCGGACTCGGTCTCGAGGACGTCGTGGTGCAACGACCAGCGCTCGCCCCGCACGGCCACCGGACGGGCGGTGCCCCGCACGAGCCGCTCGGCGAGGACCTCGGGGGCCAGTGTCGACCGGAACGCATCGAGCCCGTCGTAGTGGGCCATGGCGACGACCCGCCGGTCCCAGACCTGGACCGAGGGGGCGATCCCGTCGTAGCTCCGCTCCTCCGTGCCGGTGGCGGCGAGGAAGTGGCGGTACGTGCGGCTGGCCGCGTTCTCCCGCAACCGGCCGTCCGCCGGCGGCTCGGACGGGGTCGTCGGTGCGCTCCGCCCGGCGCGGGCACCCCCGTCCACGCCGACGAGCGCCGTGGCCCCCTTGAGGCGGTAGAGCCGGTCGGCCTCGGCCGCCGCGCCGCGGGCACCCTCGAGGTCGCCGGCGGCGGTGCAGGCCCGGGCGACCGCGGCATGGGCGTTGGCGAGGTCGACGACCACGTCGGAGCCGGCCAGCCGATCGACGGCGGCCCGGGCGGCGACCACCGCGTCCTCGGGCCGGCCCTGCGCCACCAGGACGTCGGCCTGCACGCAGCGGGCCACCACGACCGACTGCGGGTTCTGACCGGCGAGCGCGGCCGCCTCGGTGGCGAGCTCGCCTGCCTCGTCGACGCGCCCCTGCGAGAGCAGGGATCGAGCGAGGTGGGCCGTGGCCTGGCCGAGGTCGGCGCCGATCCCGAGCCGAGCGAGGCCGTCGGCGGCGAGGCGGAGGTGGGGCTCGGCCCCGGACGCGTCACCGGCGAGCAGGGCGACGATCCCGGCGTACAGCTCGGTGACCATCAGGTCCTGGTGGAGGCCGAGCTCCTCGCAGGCGCGACGCGAGTCGGCGATCAGCCGGTCGGCGGTGTCGAAGCGGTTCCGCAGCGCTTCGAGCAGGCCCTGGCACCGCCACGAGGTCGCCTCCACCGCCGGTGAGCCGTTGGTGATGCGGACCAGGCGCACCACGTCGAGGCACCGACCGCCCGCCTGCGCGACCGGGCTCGGGCCCCACAGCGCCGCCTGGGGAGCGGCGCCGAGGACCGCAGAGATGCGGCGACGGTCGTCGGCCTCGCGGGCCGCGGCCAACGAGCGATCGAGCTCGGCCTCGCCGTCGGCGACCCGGGCGAGGCGGACCAGCAGCAGCGCACGGACCTGGCGGGCCTTGGCGACGCCGGCGGGGTCACCCAGCCGGGCGAGCCGCTCGGCGGCCGCGCCGACCGACACCTCGGCCTCGGCCAGGCGCCCGGGGTCGCTGAGGGCGACCACCTCGCCGGCGAAGCAGTCGGCCCACGCCGTGGTGCGCTCGTCGCCGCTCGCCGCCAACACGGTCAGCGGCTCAACGGCGCCGGCGACGTCACCCACACCGAGCAGGGCCTCGCAGGCGAGCAGGAGGACCTCGTCCCGGCCGGCGGCGTCGACCGGGAGCAGCGCGAGCGCCCGGACGGCGAAGGCGCCCGCGGCGGGCAGGTCGTCGCGGGCGAGGGAGCCGATGGCGGCGACCTGGAGCAGCGCGGCGGCGCGCCGGCCGAGCGCCGCGGTGTCGGCGTCATCGAGGCCCAGCTCGAGGCGGTAGCGGTGCGCCTGCTCGAGGTGGTGGGCGATGGCGGCCTCGTGGTCGCCGGTGAGGCTGACCGACGTGCGCTCGGTCCACTCGCCGACGCGTTCGTGGAGCTGGGCCCGGGTCTTCTTGAGCAGGCGGCGGTAGGCGGCGTCGCGGATCAGGATGTGGTGGAACCGCAGGACCGGCTCGTCGCCGCGGTAGGTGCCGGTGGACTCGACGACGTCCTTGCGGCGCAGGCCCTCGAAGGTGGTGGCCACGACCTCGGAGGGAAGGCCGGCCAGGTCCGCGACCGCGCCGAGCGCGAACTCGGGGCCCACCACCGCGGCCAGCTCGATCAGGCGGCGCTCGTCCGCGGGGAGGCGCTCCACGCGGGTCGCCAGCAGCGACTGGATCGTGGGCGGCACCTCGACCGCTTCGAGGTCGACGGTGAGGTCCCAGCCGTCGTCGGCGCGGACGAGGATGCCGTCGTCGACGAGCATCCGCACCAGCTCCCGGACGAACAGGGGGTTGCCGTCGGTCGAGGTGCCGAGGCGGTCGGTGAGCTCGGGCGGCAGCGCGGCGCCGAGGAGCTCGGCCGCCAGCCGTCTAGTCGCAGCGGCGTCGAGGCCACCGACGGTCACGACCGCGCGGACGCGGCGACCCGCCTCGGCCAGGGCCGGGCGGACCTCGCGGATCTCGGGGCGGGCGAGGTTCACGATCACCACGGGCGCGCCGACCCACTCACCGAGGTGCTCGATCAGGTCGTGCAGTCGGGGCTCGGCCCACTGGATGTCGTCGATGACCAGCACCAGCGGCTGGTCCACAGCGAGGTGCTCGCACAGCCGGCGCACCGCGTAGAAGGCCTCCTCGGTCGACGGGGCCGGCGCCGCGCCGACGAAGCTGGCCAGCAGCTCGACGAGGCGGGGTGCCTCCGGGAGCGAGGGCCCGAGGAGGTCGGCGATCCCGGCGCGCTGCTCGTCGTCGGTCTGGCTGACGGTCAGCCCGGCGGCCGCCCGGACGAGGTCCGCGATCGGTGCGAACGTGGTCGCGCCGGCCTGCTCGCAGCGGAGGTCGTACGCGACCGCCTCGCCGCCGTGGCGGTCGACGAACTCGGCGGCGAGGCGGGTCTTGCCGACACCGGGGCCGCCGATCACGGTCACGACGACGGCGGTGCGCTCCCTTCGGGCCAGGCCGAGGGCGTCGGCGAGCACCGCCAGCTCGTCGTCGCGGCCCACGAACGGTGTCGCGACCTCGGCCGCGGGCGCCAGGACCCCGGTCGCCAGGAACGTGGTGAGGAGCTCGGCCTTGCCCTTGGCGTCGACCTCGCCGCCGGCCTCGTAGGCGACGGTGGCCCGGGTCAGGCGCCAGGTGGCCTCGCCCACGAGCACACCACCCGGCGGGGCCGCCGCCTCGATGCGGGCCGCGGTGTTCAGCACGTCGCCGACGAGGTCGGCGTCGCCCGTGCCGGTGGCCACCTCGCCGGTGTTGACCCCGACGCGCAGGCCGAGGTCGGCGCCGTGGCGCTCGGCGACCCGGGCGCAGATGGCGGCGAACTGGCGCTGCATCTCGAGGCCGGCGAGCACGGCGCGCTCGGCGTCGTCGGGGGCGACCTCGGGGAGGCCGAAGGTGGCCATGACGCCGTCGCCGATGAACTTGGCCACGGCCCCACCGTGGGCCTCGATGACCTCCTTGGCGACCGCGTGGTACTCGGCCAGGGTCTCGCGGGCGGTCTCGGCGTCGACGCGCTCCGCGAACGCGGTCGAGCCCACCACGTCGCAGAAGAGCACGGTGACGACCTTGCGCACCGCGTCGTCGAGGGGCGCCGTCGACGCTCGGGCGGGGTGCGCCTCGGCCCTGGCGACGGGCGCTCCGCACCCGTCGCAGAAGCGGGCATCCTCCGCCAGCTCCCGCCGGCAGGCGGTGCAGGTTCGGACGAGGGCCGCGCCACACGACGAGCAGAACCGCGCGTCGTGCCGGTTCTGCTCGCCACACCTGTCGCAGGTCACGAGCCTCCTCCCCCGACCGTCACGACCATGTTGCCAGCCATCTCCGCAACGCCTCCGCCCGCTCCTCCCCGAGCGCCACCCGCAGCTCGGTCGAGCCGACGAGATCGGTGACGAGGATCGTCGCGGTCTGCGAGCTCACGGCGGCCCGGCGCCTCCGTCGCCGTCGAGGGTCGCCCGGGCGCGGCGGGCGAGGGTGGCGTAGCCGCCGGCCTCGGCCAGGGCGAGGGATTCACGCAGCGGCGCCTCGACCTGGGCTCGGGGAGCGCCGGCCTCGGCCCGCGCCTGACCCTGGTACAGGAGTGCCTCGGCGAGGAACCAGGCCGCCCCCTGGTCCCGGCAGTGCTGGGCCGCCTCGGTGAACTGGCGCTCGGCGTCGTCGAGGTTGCCGAGGGAGGCGGCGAGGCGGCCCCGCAGGGTGGCCACCGGGGCGATCGTGCCGAGGTTCCCCCAACACGCCCAGGTCGTGAGCGGGATCGACAGCTGCTCGCGTAGCCACACGCGAGCGGGGTCCTCGAGCTCGACCGCGGGGGTGACGAACGAGCCGATCACCGGGAGCCAGGTCGAGTCACGCGGGTAGCGGGTGGCCGCGTCGAAGAACTCGTCGGCGATGGCGCGGGCCTCGTCGTGGCGCTCGGCCTCGCACAGGTTGACCAGGACGAGGCCGCCAGCCGCCACCCGGGCGGTGGGGGGCAGGAAGCCGGCGTACTCCTCGCTGATGAGGGGACCCATGATCGCAAGGGCCTCGTCGTGGCGGCCCTGCTGGCGGCGGATGCAGGTCATGAGGTTCACCCAGAACAGCTGGGCGTCGACCTCTCCGGAGTCGTCCATGGTCACGAGCACGTCGTCAGCGTGACGGGCGGCGTCGTCGAGGGAGCCGTAGCGGGCTTCGAACCCCGAGCGCCCGCCCGCCAGTTGCCCTCGGTGCCACGGGCCGAGCGATCTGAGCCCGGCCGCCATCTGGTCGAGGTTCGCGCGGGTCTTGTCCCGATCGCCCATGTGCATGGTCATGCCCACGAGGGTGAGCGCGATGAGGGGGTGGAACCTCCCGTCGGTCAGCGGGGCGACGTCCTCGATGGCGGCGAACAGCTGCGCCTGATCGGCGGGGTGGTCCGGGAAGAGTTGGACGTTCGACGACGTGCCCAGCCAGACCGCCGTGGTCTCGGGATCGCCAGCCGCCCCACCGAGGCGTTCGACCAGGGTCGTGACCTCCGCTTCGAGGGCCAGGAGGCGGGGCAGGTCGTCGGCGAACAGCAGCTCGTTGATCAGCTGGCAGAGGACCATCACGCGCTCGCGCTCGGCCTCGTCGGGGAGGAGCTCCAGGCAGCGCTGCGTGCGGTCCACCGCGGTCTGGTCGACCTCGAACGTGCGGGTGGAGTACCGGCGACCCGTCTCGAGCAACGCCCGGGCCATGCGCACGCCGTCGCCCATGGCCGCCGCGGCCTCCATCGCGGCCTCGGCGGCGTCGGCGTAGTCGGCGCCGGTCCAGCGGCGGGCCATGGCGATGCCGAACAAGGCGTCGGCCCGCTCGCCAGGCGCGCCGAGGCCGAGGTCGTCGACGATCTCGACGACCCGCTCGAACTGGTCGGCGGCCTGCCCGAAGTCGAGGGCCGTGAGGGCGCGGGACCCGGCGGCGAGCAGGTAGGCCACCGCCTTGTCGCCGGCACCGAGCGGGGCGGCCTCGCTGAAGTGCTGGGCCAGCGCGGCCACGTCGTCGGGGGCGACGGCCTCGAGGGCCTCGCCGACCTCGAGGTGCATGCGGGCCCGGCGGGTGCTGCGCAGCTCGGCCAGCAGCGTCGAGGCCACCAGGGCGTGGGCGAAGCGCCAGCACCCGGGACCCACCTCGTCGACCAGGCGGGCGTCGACGGCCTCGTCGAGCGCGTCGAGGCAGCGGACCTCGCCGCCGGCCACCCGGGCCACCACGTCGAGGTGCACCTCGCGTCCGATGACCGCCGACCACGAGAGCACCTCGTTGGCGTCCTCGGAGAGGCGGGACAGGCGCCGGCCCACGACCTCGCGAACGCCGTCCGGGATGGCCAGCTGGGCGACGGGGCCCGAGGCGACCCAGCGCTCCCCGTCGAAGACCAGTCCGCCGCTCTCGGCGAGGTGACGGAGGATCTCCACCACGAAGAACGAGTTGCCCTCGGTCTCGGCGTGCACCGCCGCGGCCAGGGCACGCCCGTCGTCGTCGAGGGCGTGCTGGGCGGTGGCGGCCATGAGCTGCTCGACCCCGGCCTGGTCGAGGCCCCGGAGGGCCACCCGCTCGACCCCGTCCACCCGCCGCAGGTCGGCGAGGAGCTCGGCGAGGGGATGGGTGCGGTCGAGATCGGTGTCCCGGTAGGTGGCGATGATCAGCAGCGGGGCCGACCTCGCCGTCGTCAGCAGGTGGCGCAGCGCCAGCAGGGTGGGCTTGGTGGCCCAGTGGACGTCGTCGAGCACGAGGACGAGGCCGTCGGTGCCGGCGGCCTCGGTCAGCCACTGGGCGATCGCCTCGAAGAGCTGGTACTGGTCGACCGAGGCGTCCCCGGTCGGCGGGGCGGGGGTGACCGTGGGGAAGCGCTGCGGGAGCTGGGGGTCGAGCCGGGCGAGGTCGCCGGCGCCGGCGCCGAGGGCGGCCACCTGGTCGGCGGGCAGGTGCGCGGCGTGGTGGCGCAGGGCCTCGACGAAGGGCTGGTAGGCGATGCCGAGGTCCTCGTCGCAGCGACCGAACAGGACGAGCGCGCCGTCGTCGTGGGCGGCGCGGGCGATCTCGGCGGCCAGGCGCGTCTTGCCCACCCCGGGCTCGCCCGCGAGCAGGACGCACGCCGGCACGGACGCGTGTCGGGCCTGCTTCCAGACCGTCGTGATCGCGTCGACCACGTCGTCGCGTCCGCAGAACGGGAACGTGCCTTCCCGCGCCTCGAGGGGACCGGGCAGGGGAATGCGCCCGTTGCCCGCCTCGGCGCGCTCCCAGCCGATCTCCACGGTGGGGACGGGCTCCGGGAGGCCCTTGAGCTCGAGGTCCCCGTGTGGGGTGATCGCGTGCCCGCCGCGTCCGCCGCCGAGGGCGACCACGACCTGGGAGGCGAGGATCTGGTCGCCCTCCGCAGCGGCGCAGAGGCGGGCGGCCTCGATGACGGGGGTGCCGAAGACGTCGTCGTTCTCGAGGGTGACGTCGCCTGCGCTGAGGCCGATGCGGAGCGACAGGCGCCCGCCGGCGCCGCCCACCTGCGTGCGGTCGAAGGCCTGCTGGATGTCCACGGCGGCGCTGGCCGCCCGGGCCGCGGAGCCGAACGTGGCCAGGAACCCGTCGCCCAACCCCTTGACCACCCGGCCGCCGTGGCCGGCGACCACCTCGGCGATCAGCTCGTCGTGGGCGCGCCGCACCACCTCGGCGCCGTCCTCGCCCAGTCGCGATCGCAGCTCGGTCGACCCGACGAGGTCGGTGAACAGCACCGACACGGTGTCGAGCACCGGTTCCCCACCCACCGGGAAACCCTCGCACACATCGCTCGTGACCGCGCGGGCGTCGCCCGACGGTGATCCAGCGGCTGCGCCGCCCGACGCATGCGAGGGGCGGACCCTCGACGGGATCACGGCACGCCGCGACCGCACTGGCGCCGTGACTCGCGAGCGCGCGGCGGTGGGCGTGCTCGGGTCAGGTGCGTGCGAGGTGGCCTGGGGGTGTCGTCGGGCGGCGGCCCGTCGGCGACGGCGGGTCCCGCCGGTTGCTGTGGGCCGCGGTGGGTCGGCGTCGTGGCGACCCCGGGGCCGACGGAGAGGCGTCAGCAGCGGGCGGGTCGTCGGGGTGGCGGGTCGGGTCCCGTCATGTCGCCGCTCGGGTGGTCGGGGTGGCGGTGGGTCGAGCCGGCCCGCCGGGCGCGGGGGTCGTTGGTGAAGGTGCGGCCGTCGGGGGCGGTGGCGGTGAAGATGCCGGTGAGGACGTCGCGGTCGAGGGCCCAGCCCTGCTTGTGGAGCAGGTTGTGGTGGCGGCGGCAGAGCAGGCAGCCCCGGTCGAGGTCGGTCAGACCGTGTTCGGCGTCCCAGAAGTCGAGGTGGTGGGCGTCGCACCACTCGGGGGGCCGGTCACAGCCGGGGAACGCGCAGCCGCCGTCGCGGCGGGCCATGGCCCGGCGCTGCGCCCGGTTGAACTGGCGGAGCTGGCGGCCGGCGTCGAGGACCTCGCCGTCGGCGTCGAGGATGAGCCGGCCCACGGCGCTGTCGCAGAGCAGCCGTTCGGCGTCTTCGACCGAGATCGGCCGTCGGTCGATCTCGCAGAAGTTGCGGGCCAGGTCGTGGGGGAGCCGTTCGGCGGGCAGGAGGCAGTCGGCGAAGCGGTGCCGGGCGAGGGTGGCCAAGTCGACCGACACATCCGCGGTGGTGGCCGGCGCTTCGCCGGTGTGGCCGCGGAGGTGGCGGTTGGCGAGGTCGGCGAGGGCGTCGTGGCCGCGCTGGTTGGCGGTGCGGGGCCCGTCGGGGGCGTCGAGCGGGTCGGGCGGGGCGAGGTCCTTGAAGCAGCGTTCGAGCAGGGCGCACAGCTCGGGGTCGAGGAGCCCGACGGGCACGCCCCAGCCGTCCATGAGCTTGCGGATGGCGAACCCACGGTCGCCGTCGTGGCGGGGTGGCCGGTCGTCGACGGCCTTCGCCCACCCGGCCATGACCCGGGCGAAGTCGGTGGGGTTCATCTGGCGGGCGGATCCGACCAGTGACTCCTTGCAGATCGCGAACTCGGTCTCGTGGTGCAGGGCGGCCTTGGCCATGGCGGTGACGTGGGCGCAGGTGAGCGCACCGGACGCCAGGAGCGCAGCGATGTCGTCGTGGCCGGCGAGGAACGCGGCGTCGGCGACCATGCGGGCCCCGGCGGCCTTCGTCATCGGCGCCTGCCAGGCCAGCCAGGTCGGCGCCGAGAGCTGCCCGTCGAGCGCCCAGTCCTTGCCGCGATCCCAGTCACCGACGGCCCGCACCAGTTCGGCGTTCACCCGGTCGGCCAGCCCGGCGAGCGTGCGCACCCGGTCGGCTCTCGCCGCCGCGGTCCACGACCGGCGGTCCTCGCCCGCCAGCACGTCGAGCTCGGCGGCGGCGCCGGCGACCGGATCGAACATGTGTTCATCCTACGGAGGGGGTACGACAAGAATCGGTCGGCAGGGCCCGGGCCCTGG
>CAZYPY010000072.1:0-6220 GCA_964649545.1 uncultured Microthrixaceae bacterium
ACTCCATTTTCACGCACGCGCCACGCCCGCGCAGCGGGAAGCAGGACTGATCTGTGACCGGGTGTGGCCGTCGGCCCTCAGCGGCTGAAGCGGCTACCGGTCGCCTCGGGTCGGCGGTGGGGCATTTCGCCCCTGTCACGACGGCGCGCCGAGGCGGACCATGGGGGTGCAGCAAGCGACGAGGAGGTTGGCCATGTCCGACGAGATCCGAGTTGAGAGCGGCGACCCTCGCGAAGAGGCCATCAAACGCCTGAAGGAGCGCCGCGAGTTCAAGGGCCACCTGGTGGCCTACGTGGTCATCAACAGCTTCCTGGTGACGGTGTGGTTCGTCACCGGCGCCGGGTACTTCTGGCCCGTGTGGGTGCTGGCGGGGTGGGGCATCGGCCTCGCGCTGCACGCCTACAACGTGTTCTTCCAGGGCCCGATCACCGAGGGCGAGATCGAGCGCGAGATGCACCGCCACGACCCGCCGGCGGCGCCGGCCTGAACTCGACCTGAACCTGAGGTCCACCTCGGGCCCGGCGTGAGGTTCCCCCGTTCGACGCCCCCCGCCCGGCCGCGTGATCCACACCACCGCCGAGCGCATCGCCGACCACGAGCAGGACCAGCACCCAGACGGCGAGGCGATCAGCGCGGGCCGGCGGCCCGCTCGATGCGGTTGCCGGCGACCTCGGCGGGGGGGCTGGTCGGGTGTCGTCGCCGTCGCCGTCGGCCGCCCGACCCAGGTGGTTCAGTCCCACCACTCGCTGATCAGGCCGTAGACCTCGGCCCGGTTGGCGAGGGCGACGTGGCTGATCCTGGGGCAGTGGCGGACCGTCGCGTCCGGGAGCAGGGGCGTGGCCTCGTCGCCGAGGTGCCCGGCGGCGCTCGGTGCGGTCACGAGAGCGTCGCCGAGCAGTCGGTTCACCGGGTGGGACGGCTGGCCGGGGCCGTCCTCCTCGGTGATGAGCGAGCCGGCGACGGCGAGGATCCGGGCGCGGGTGGGCACCCGCACGGGGTGGAGGGTCGGGCGCGCCCAACCGGCGGGGTCGCGCTCGAGCCAGTCGTCGTCGAGCACCGCGCCCCAGCGCAGGTCCTTGATGCCGTCGCTGCGGTGATCGAGGCCGGCGCCGACGAGCCGGGTCACCGGCGTCGGGATCGCCCACAGCATCGAGCTGGTGAGGTTGGCGACCACCTCGAGGTTGGCGCCGGTGTTTGGCGCGCCGAGCAGCACCAGGCGGCGCACCTTTGCAGTCCAGGGGCCCCGGCGGCGCGCCCGGTCGCCCAGGCTGGCGCTGTGGCGCCCGTAGTGACAGGCGCTGCGCACCACCAGGCCGCCCATGCTGTGGCCGACGAGGCTGATCTCGCGGGGGCGCACCGGCCAGCACCGCACGAGCTCCTGGAGGCGGCGGGCCAGGTCGCGGCCGTTGGTGGAGATGTGGCGCCCAGTGTTGTACCGCACGTACACCGGGGTCACGCCGTGGTCCCGGGCCAGGAGCTCGCCGTAGGTCACGCCCGGTTCCCCGGGGAACGCCCACACGCGCTCCGACGACATCAGGCCGTGGACGAGCACGCACAGCCGACCGCCGGTGTCGGGCAGGCACTCCCGCAGCGCGTCCCGATCGAGGGGCAGCTCCTCGCCCGACGCCGTCCGGAACGTCAGCGGCAGTGCGAGGGCCGAACCCTGGTCGGCCAGTCGGTCGCCGATCACGCCGTCGAGCGCCCCCCAGGCATCGACGCCGCGGCCGGGGAGGGCCCGCAGAAGTTGGCCGATGCGGTCGAGGGTCCCCGCCGTCGGCAGTGCGGCGTCCTCGGGCGCCGGCGGCTCAGCACGCTCGGGTCCCGCCATCGGACGGCGAGCCTACTGACGGGGCCCCCGGCGCTGGCGCCCGGTCCACTGGTGGTCCGACCTCGCTGGTGGCCCAGACCGACCGCTCCCTCCTCATCCTCCTCGGGGGACGGGACCTCGGCCGAGGCGCCCCAGGGCGACGCCGCCCCGGCCCGCAGCGTCAGGTGAGCGACCAGGCGAGAGTGAACGACCCGCTCGCGCCGTTGTAGCCGTCCAGGGCGACACGGTACGTCGTGCCCGCGGTGACGGCGAAGGTGACCTTGCTCCGCAGGTTGCCGCAGCCGGGGTCGTCGTCGTTGGCGGCCAAGCTGGTGAGGCCCGTGAGCGTCGCCCCCGAGTACGCGGAGAGCAGCGTGTCGAAGTCGGTCTGGCCGCCACAGGTGTCGACGGTGAGGGTTCCCGAACTGGGCGCAACCCACCGGTACCAGACCGATCGGGCGCCGTTGGTGACACCGCCGTGGTCGGGCTCGCTCGACTCGTGGGTGGCGCCCACGTTGGTCCCGTTGACGCTGCCGGACGCGCCCGTGATGACCTGGGCCGCGGCGAAGTTGTCGTTGGCCGGCGGGGACGGACGGTTCGAGAACGTGCAGGTCACCTGCTCGCCGGCCGTGAGCGTGACCGTGGCCCGCCGGGCTGCCAGGTCGATGGACTCGCCCGTGTTGCACGAGAGGGCGAACAGCTCGCGGCCCGTGACGGTGCCCTGGGTGAGGGTGTAGGTGCCTGGCGCGAGGCCCTCGCCGCGCACCGAGCGGGGCAATGCGCCGTCGGCGTCGTCGTCGAGGGAGAACGCCGAGCAGCCGGAACCGACGAGACAGCCGCTGAAGGGGTAGTCCTGCGCCTCGTCGGGCACGGAGTCCTGGACGATGGTGATGGTGGCGGACGTGTTCGTCCACGTGCAGGTCGCATGCTCGGTGGGCCCGAGGGTGATCGTCGCCCGCCGATTGGCCAGGTCGACCACCTCGCCGGTGTCGCACACCAACGAGGCGAGGGTCCAGTTCGGTGCGGCGGCCTGGGTCACCGTGTAGGTGCCGGGTGCCAGCCCGGCGCCGGTGACCGACCGGGGGGTGGCGCTGGCGGGGTCGTCGTCGAGGGGGAAGGGCACGCCGCATCCGCCCTGGCAGCCCGTGAAGAGGAAGTCCTGGGCGGCGTCGAAGGGGGTGTCCTGGACGATGGTGACCGACGGTGAGCGGTTGGTGAACGTGCACGACACCTGCTCGTTGGTGGTCACGGTGATCGTGACCCGCCGGTTGGCGAGGTCCACCGATTCACCGGTGGTGCACGAGATCGAGGTGAGCGTCCACCCCGGCACCGCGGCCTGGGTCACGACGTAGGTGCCGTTGGCGACGTTGTCGCCCTTGACCGAGCGCGGGAGCGCGTTATTGTCGTCGTCGTCCATGAACCATGCTCCGCAGGGGGCGCCGGAGCAGGTCACCGAGTAACCGAAGTCCTGACCGGAGTCGGCGATCGAGTCCTGGATGAGCGTGACCGAGGCCGCAGCCGAGATGTTGCCGGTGAACAGCAGGCGGTTGGGCGATCCCGTGCCCGGGCTGGTCACCTTGTTCGGCGTGGCGTCGGTCACGAGGGTGGTGGCCACCTGGGCCGGCGTCAGCGACGCCGACTGGATCATCAGCGCGATGGCTCCGGCCACGTGGGGTGTGGCCATGGAGGTGCCGCTGATGGTGTTGGTGGCCGAGTCGCTGCCGATCCACGCCGATGTGATGCTCGAGCCGGGGGCGAAGAGATCGACGCAGGACCCGAAGTTCGAGAACGACGAGCGCGCGTCGGCGCTGGTGGTGGCCCCGACCGTCACTGCGTTCGGCGTGCGACCGGGCGAGTTGGTGCAGGCGTCGGTGTTGTCGTTGCCCGCGGCAAGCGCGTAGTTCACGCCGGCGGCGATCGACGCAGTGACGGCGTCGTCGACGCTCTGCACCACGCCGCCGAAACCGAGGCTCATGTTCGCGACGGAGGGGCCGTTGTGGTTCCGGGTGATCCAGTCGATGGCGGTGAGCAGACCGGACCCGGTGCCCGACCCGTCGCATCCGAGGACGCGGACCGCGATGAGGTTGACCTCCTTGGCCACGCCGAAGGTACTGCCGCCCACGGTGCCCGCCACGTGGGTGCCGTGGCCGTTGCAGTCCTGCCCGTTCTGGCCGTCGTTCATGACGTCGAGGCCGACCGATGCCCGGCCGCCGAACTGCTGGTGGGTGGTGCGGATGCCGGTGTCGACGATGTAGGCGTCGACCCCGGCGCCGGTGGCGTTGTGGACGTACGCGTTGTTCAGCGGCAGATCGCGCTGATCGATGCGGTCGAGGCCCCACGTCGCGGGGGTCTGGGTCGCGATGGCACGGACGACGGCGTTCTGCTCGACCCGAGCCACCCGGGGGTTGCGGCTGAGCGCGAGCGCGGCCCGTTCGGACATCGACGCGGCGAAACCTCGAAGTGCGTACCGGTAGGTGGCGACGAGCTCACCGCCGACCTCGTCCACCAGGCTGCTGGCGGTGCTGGCCACCGCCGAGCCGGGCGTGCCGGCGAGCGTGACGATGTACTCGCCCGGGACCGGGTCGGCCACCTCGGCGACGGCGCCTTCGTCCTGGGCGCCGGCCGCGTCGCCGGCGGGACCGGCGACACCCGGTTCGCCCGGTGAGACGGCCGGGGCGTCCCCCGGTTCGGCGGGTCGCTCGGGCCCGGCCACCGGCGCGGCCGTGGTGACCGGCGCCGCCGTCGAGGTGGTGGTCGTCGTGGCGTCCGGAGCGGACTGGGCGCCCGCGACGCCGACCGGGACCAGGAGCACCGCCAGGAGCGCAACGGCTGCCGCTGTTCCGAGTCGTCGTGTCATGTCGGCCTTCCCGCCGGCCCGTCGATCGAGCCAAGGCATCCCGTCCGCTCGAGACGCTACCCCCTTCCATCATGACGTGCTGGTCCGCGTGCTCGCGGGCGATGGCGCTCACCGACGTGGGCGTGCCGCTGACGCGCGGGTGAGCCTCCCGGCGGATGGCGGCGTCGGTGTAGGCCTGGATGGTGCGGGGCCGAGGGTGGCCGCCTCGAGGTGGAGCCGCCAACTGCGGGTGCGCGACCCCACGTCCCCTATAGTGGCAAGTCGCTGGTCCACCGGTATGGCCAACCTACGCTGTAGCGGCGTCGTGCGGCCCTGCCGATTCGGTCTGAGGAGACAAAACCCCAGGTCAGGGCCGGTTTTCTGCGCTCGTAGCTCAATTGGATAGAGCATCTGACTACGGATCAGAAGGTTGGGGGTTCGAGTCCCTCCGAGCGCGCTGCGAGTTTCCGCAGGTCGAAGCTTCCGTACTGCCACGGCGGCCTCGTCAGCCCGCGGGCGCTCGGAGCCCACTTGGCCAGACCCTCCGTCACGCCGGGCCTGCGAGAGCTTGCGGCGACGCGACGAGGTCGATCACCTACCCCCCAGCTGCGGCCGTCGCCGAGCTGAACGGGCCGACGCTCCTGAAGGTGGACTCGAAGTGGCTCGGCTCACACCCGGCGGCCGCGCCGGCGGGCGTCGGGGTGGCATCCACCACGAGCTCCCCTTTGACCTTGGTGGCCACGTTGTCGGCGTCGATGCGGGGTGTGTGGACCACGATGCGCTCGATGGAGGTGAACGCGTCGGCGATGACGCCGTCGGGGGTCTCGCAGTCCGCCATCGGACGAGCGGTCCCTCGGTAGAGGCGCTCACCGGACGTCGACCGACGGGGCCGCAGGACGAAGCGAGTGAAGTCGTCGCCTCGAGGCCGGTACAGCACCGTACGGCAACCTCCCGAGACGCACTGCGGCACGAACCGGTAGGTCCGGAAATACACGGTCCCCGGCGGCTGGTCGGGGTTGGAGGACACGGTCCGCAGGACCCTCACCGTGACGTCGCCCTCGATCCTGGCGTGGCCCTCGACACGGGCCTCTGCGGGGGCAGGGCCGGGCGTGGGGACCGGGCCCGCCAGGCACGGCGCCACACCTAGGGCGAGCACGCCCACGACCACGACGAACACCACCATCCCACACCGCTTCTGGACCACGGCACTTGCCTCCCGGCTCGACGGGCGCTCGTTCGCAGCGAACGACGTCTCGTGGGTCGTGGATAGAGGAGAAGGTCACCAACCCACATTCGCCCGCTGCTCCTTGCTCCGAGACGTGGAGTCGTCCCGATCGGGTCACCCCGACGAAGCGCCACGGGTGCTGGTCGCACCCGAACCCGTGGGCGAGGAGCATCGCAGGCGATCAGCGCTCCGGCGGCGACCGGAAGACGACGAGTGGGTACCGGCGCACGCCACCACCAGCGAATCGCCGCTCCGGTCCCCGGCAAGACCGCTGGCTAGCGTGGCGTCGCCGCGCGTGGGCCCGGCCACTTCGGGGGGATGGTGTCGGGGGCGTACCCCGACGGCCGCCGGG
>CAZYPY010000072.1:6320-15177 GCA_964649545.1 uncultured Microthrixaceae bacterium
GGGCCCGGCCACTTCGGGGGGATGGTGTCGGGGGCGTACCCCGACGGCCGCCGGGTGATCTGGAGCAACGGCCGCCAGACCATCGCCAAGCTCGACCACGACACCCTCGAGGTGCTCGCCGTGCTGCCCACCGGCGACGAGCGCGTCACCCCCGTCGAGGTGCTTGAGGACGACCTGCGGGGCCTCGACGAGCTCCGCGGTCGGGCCGCGGTCGACCACGCACTGACGATGGCCCTGACCTACCTCGTCGGACTCGACGGCGTCGACGCCCTCGTCGACCGCGACAACACCCTCTTCCTGACGCGCAAGGACTGCGTCGTCGTCTATCGCGAGACCGACCCGGCCGACCCGGCCTCTCCCATCGAGGTCGCGGCCCGCTGGGACAAGCCGGCCGAGGTCGGACGCCATCCCCGAGGACTGGGCACAGCTGCCCGACGCGCCGTCGCGGCGGATCGCCGGCCTCGGTCGGGCCGACATGGGCGACCCCGACCGCGCCGCCATCCAGACCGAGCAGTCGATCACGGTCAGCGGCTACGGGGCCATGACCGTGAACAACCAGCCACCGACCCTCGTCGAGGGCCTGCCCGAGGCCGCCGGCCGCGCCCTGTGCTTCTACCTCGGTCACGACCCGGCCTTCCGGCCCCTCGGCCTGCACGAGTTCGAGTGGAACCCGGCGACCCGCACGGTGGAGGAGGCGTGGGTGTGCACGACCGTGTTGTCGCCGAACTCGGTGCCCTACGTGTCGCAGGGATCCGGCCTCGTCTACACCTGCGGGACCCGCGACCGGCGGTGGACGATCGAGGCCGTCGACTGACGACCGGCGAGCCCGCCTTCCACTACGTGCTGGGCGGCTCGAAGTTCAACACGCTGGGCGCCGGCGTCACCGTCCTCGACGACGGGCGGCTGCTCTTCGGCACGGCCCGGGTGCTGCGCTCCTGACCGCCCCGGGGGCGGTTGGATCCGGCGGCGGGCGGAAGGCCGTGGTGAGGCCCGTCAGTCGGTGCCCCCGGCGTGGTCAGGGCGTGATCGCGGTCCAGGTCTCGCCGCCGTCGTCCGAGGCCACGCGGAGGGTCACACCCTGGATCGCGAGCACCTCGGCGCCCTCGGCGCCGACCGCGAAGAGCTCCTGGTCGATGGTGGTGTCGCGGCGGGTCCACGTCGCCGCGTCGGTCGAGGTGATCGCCGCGCCGCCACCGCCGACCGCGACGTAGCCGGCGTCGGTCGGGGCCACCGACCGGAGGGTGTCGAGGAAGCCGAAGGCCCCCTCGGGCTCCTCGGTCCAGGTCACGCCGTCGGTCGAGGTCGCGACCCGCCCGCCGATGCCGACGGCCACGTAGCCGGCGGCGCCGGCGGTGACGCCTCGCAGCGTGCCGCGGCCGGGCAACGGGCCCACCTCGTCCCAGGTCTCGCCGTCGGACGAGTGCAGGACCACGCCGTCGACCCCGACCGCGACGAAGCCGGCGGCGCCCCGGGTCACCGAGAAGAGGGTCGTCGTGTTCTGGGTGGTGACCGAGGTCCAGGTGGCGCCCTGGTCGGTGGACGTGAGGATGGTGCCCCCCGCCCCCACCACCACGATCCGCTCGGCGTCCCCGGCCGCCGACCAGAGCTCGGCACCGACCCCCGTGTCCGCCTTCTTGTAGGTGTCGCCGTCGGCCGAGGTGAGGATGGTGCCGGCGCCCCCGGTCACGACCCACGTCCCGGCGATCTGGTTGACGCCGCGCAGCTCGTGGCGGCCGTGCTCCTCGTGCCGCCGCAGCCACCGCCCGTCGACCAGCTCGGCCACGATGCCGCCGCTCCCCGCGGCCACCGTCCGGCCGTCGGCCACGTGGACCCCGTAGAACACCGCGCTGGTGGAGGCCTGCCCGGTCCACGTCTCCGTGTCGGTCGAGCGCAGGAGGGTGCCGCTCGCTCCGCCGACGACCCACACACCGTCGCCGTGGGCGGGCCGCCAGAGCTCGACGCCGACGTCGCCGATGTCGCGCGCCTGCCAGCTCGCGCCCCCGTCCGTCGACCGCAGCACCGTGCCGTCGGCCCCGCTGGCGAGCAGTCCGTCCGGGTCGGCGGTCACCCCGCGCAGCGTCTGGGTCGTGCCCGTGGTGCGGGTCGTCCAGGTGGTGGCGTCCGGCGAGGTGAGGAGGTTCCCGCCGCCACCCGACACGACCCAGGTGCCGTCGTCGGCCGTGGTCACGTCCCACCACCAGGTGCCCGGGACCGGCGTGGCGGTGCTCCAGCGCTCACCCCCGTCGGAGGAGGTGGCGATGGTGCCGTCGTCGGCGACCGCCACGAGCTCGTAGCCAGATCCGGACCCGTTCCGGGCGTCGCCCCCTCGTGCCGGGCGGGCGTCGACGGCGAAGAGGTCCGCGTCGAGCCCGGCGTCGACCTCGGTCCACGTCGTCCCGCCATCGGTCGACCGCCGGATCGTGCCCCCCGCACCCGTCGCGACCCACTCGCCGTCGACCGGAGTGGCCGTCACGCCGAGCAGCGGCGCATCCGACCCCGAGTCCTGCTGCTGCCACGTGCCCCCGTCGTCGCTGGTGAGCACGACCCCGCCCATGCCCACGACCACACCGTGGCCGGCGGCGTCGAAGTCGACCGCCCGCAGCGTCTCGTTTGTGCCCACGTCGGCGAGCGCCCAGTCCTCGCCGTCGCTCGACTCGGCAACAACGCCGGAGTTGCCCACGGCGACGAACCCGTCGCCGCGGAACCCGACGTCCCAGATCAGGTTCGCCCCGGCGACACCCCCGCCTCCGGTGGGCAGCTCGCCCGCCACCGTCGACGGGGTCCCCGACGTCGGGGGTGACGTCGACTCGTCCCCGTCGCTGCCGCAGCCGACGGCTGCGATGGCGAGGGCGGCGGCGACAAGCGCGACGACGAGAGAGCGCGTGGGCCTCATGGCCTCATTATCGACCAGGGTGGAGGAGTGGCCGCAGCGACGAACCGGGTGAGGGCGCCTCAGACGACCTCGCCGGGCAGCGCCGCGGCCTGCTCGAACCACGAGCGGAGCTGCGCCTCGTCGATCGGGTCGTCCTCGTGGAGGTCGAGGTAGCGGACCTCGGGGTGCTTGGCCGCCTTGGGGGGCTCGGGGTCGAGCGACGTGCCCCGGAAGAACTGGACCTGGACGTACTTCGTGTAGCAGCGGAAGGCCGTGAACCAGCCCTCGCCCTCGAAGCCGTAGAACGGCTGGTTCCACTTCACCGCCTTGTGCACGTCGGGGACGGCGTCGACGATGAGGGCGTCGAGGCGCTCGCCGATCGCGCGCTTCCAGCCAGGCATGGCGGCGATGTAGGCCTGCACCGGGCCGTCGCCCTCGCCCTTGGGGATCTGGGGGTTCCCCCCGGACAAGAGCACGGGCTCGTCGGCGCTCACCGGTCGTCGCCGCCGGCGAGCAGCGCCTCGAGCGCGTCGAGCTGGGCCTTGTAGCCCCACTTCATGCCGAAGGCGGCCATCTTCGCCTTCGGGCCGATCTCGGTGATGGCGATGTCGAGGGTCACGACCGTCGTCGCGCTCGCGCCCGACCCCTGATCCCGGAGGGTGAGCGCGTTGGTGTGGACGATGGTCGTGCCCTCCTCCTCGCCCTCGGTCCACGAGCGGGCGTCGTAGCGGAGCGACCGCCCCTCGTCGATGTGGGTGAAGGTGCCCTCCATCGGCCAGCGGGTGCCGGCGTACTTGCCCATGCCCTCGCCGGCGACGGTCACCACGAACAGGCGGCCCCCGACCCGGAGGTCCACCTCGCACTCGGCCACCTCGGTCTTCTCCGGGCCCCACCACTGCCGGAGGCGCTCGGCCTCGGTCCAGGCCCGCCACACCGCGTCGGTCGACGCGGCGTAGGTGCGCTCGAAGTGGAGGTCCTTCTTCTTGCGCAGCAGCGAGGTGATCACGTCGAGCCCTCCTCGGGTCGGTCGGCCGTCAGGTAGTCGCCCAGGGAGTCGAGCCGCACCTCCCAGAGGTGCTCGAACGAGTCGACCCAGCGGGCGATCCGGTCGAACGGCTCGGCGTGCAGGTGGTAGATGCGCTGGCGGGCACGCGGCTCGACCCCGACGATGCCGCTCCCGGCCAGCACCTTCAGGTGCTTCGACACCTGCGGCTGGCGGAGGTCGAGCGTCTCGGCGATCTCTCCCACCGGGTAGGGGCGCGACCGGAGCAACTCGACGATCTCGAGCCGGCTCGGTTCCCCCAGGGCGCTGAACACCGTCGCCTGCACGGCCGGCACCCTAGAGCGATCACATATTCCTGTCAAGGAATATGTAGTGCGACCGGGCCGCGCGAAGGCGAGCGACCTCGCCTACCCGCTGGATTCCACGCCCACGCCGTCGAGGGCGGCGGCGGCGGCGACCAGGGGAGGGGTCGTGAACCCCTCGGTGAAGGCGTCGTACACGGCACGCAGGCGCCGCGCCGCGTCGGTGACGGCAGGTTCGCCCGGCGCCACCGCGACCAACCGGGTCAGCGCCTGAAGCTCGACCATCCGGGCCCGGCGGCCACCCGACAGCGTCGCCGCGAGCTCGAAGTGCTCACGGGCGGCCTCACGGTCGCCCGTGGCGCCGAGCACCAGGTCGCCCCGGGCCAGCGCGAGCTCGGCGGCGACGGGATGCTCGCCGCCGAGCTGGGCCCACGCCTCCTCGATGAGGTCGAGGGCGCGTCGCGCCTCGCCGCCGGCCGCGTGGGTGGTGGCGCGGATGTGCAGCAGCAGGGGCCAGAAGATCGGCGGCGTCGCGAGCCGCTCGCACAGGGCGAAGGCGTCCTCGAGCTCGACCAGCCCCTCGTCGTGCTCCCCGTCGGCAACCCGACCGGCGCCCCGGAAGACGGACGCGAGCGCCCGCCACATCGGGTAGTCGTGGCGCTCGGCGAGGCGGAGCGACTCCTCGGCCCGGGTCGCCAGCGACGCCGTGTCCGATCGCCACAGGTCGAACAGCATGGCGTGGTGCAGCGCGAACGCCCGGGAGAAGGGGTGGTCGAGCTCCTCGGCCAGGTCGAGGGATCGCTGGACGTCGGTCTCGGCGGTGTCGGGGAACCCGGCGATCCAGCGCAGCAGCCCGGCGACGGCGGTGGCGACCACGCCGGGGTTCGTGCCGACGCGGAACTCGATGCGGCCCGAGGGGGTGGCCCGGAAGTGCGCGGCCGCACGGTCGGCGTGCTCGACGGCCGTCGGCACGTCCTCGAGCCAGCTCTCGCTGATGCAGGTCATCAGGTGGGCGTCGGTCAACAGGGCGGGGTCGCGCTCGTCCTCGGCGATGGCCATGAGCTCTCGAGCGGTCGCGGTGCTGCTGGCGAAGTCGGACCGCCAGAGCTGGAGCCCGTTCAGGCTCCGGAGGGCGGGGAAGCGTCGCCGGGAGTCGCGCGACGCCTCGTAGCGCTCCAGCGTCTCGTTGATGGCTCGCTCCGCGTCGGGGCTGAAGCCGTGGACGGCGAGCTGGGTCCGGGCCACGATGGCCCGGAGCACCAGCTCGTCGTGACGACGCTCCTGGGTCGGGGGGAACTCGGGCAGGGTCGCGAGCAGTTGCTCGCCCAGGACCATGGCGGCCTGGTAGTCGCCGCGTGCCTCGTGGTAGCCCCAGAGCGGCCCGAGCAGCTCGTCGAGGTGCGCGAGGTCGCGCTGGGTGACCCAGTGCTGCCAGGCGGCGCGGAGGTTGCCGAGCTCGTCGGTGAGCCGCCCGAGCACGGTGGCCCGGTCGGTGTCGGCGAGCTGGCGCTGCAGCCCGAGCGCGACCCCACTGTAGTGGGTGGCGTGGGCGGCCCGCACCCGCTCGGCCAGTGCCGGTGCGGTGGCGAGCTGATCGGACGCGTACCGGCGGATCGTCTGCAGCATCGACAGCCGCGGCCGACGATCCGAGCCGGGCTCGACCCGCACGAGGCTCTTGTCGACGAGCGAGCTCAGCACGTCCTCGACGTCGACGCCGCCCATCTCGGGCACCGACCGCAGCGTCTCGTCGATGTCCGCGAGCCGGCCGTCGGAGAAGACCGAGAACGCCCGGAACACAGTCCGCTCCTCCTCGGTGAGGAGGTCCTCGCTCCACTCGATCGCGCCGCGCAACGTCCGCTGCCGGCTGTGGTGGTCGCGGTTGCCGCCGGAGAGCACGTCGAGGCGCTGCTCGAGCCGGGCCCGCAGCTCGCCGACCGAGAGCAGCCCGACCCGTGCCGCCGCGAGCTCGATGGCCAGCGGCAGGCCGTCCAGGTGCCGGCAGAGGACCGCCACGTCGGTGGCGTCGTCCTCGGTGAGCGCGAACCCGGACCCGCCGGCCGCGGCCCGGTCGACGAACAGCCGCCCGGACTCGGAGCCGAGGACGTCGGCCGCCGTGGTCGGCGCCGTGCCGGTCTCCGGAACGGAGAGCGGCGGGAGGGGGACCACGTGCTCGGCGCCGACGCGCAGGACCTCGCGGCTGGTGACGAGGATCTGCAGGCGTGGGCAGCGCTCCAGCAGCTGCACCAGGCCGGGGCCGATGCTCGTCACCTGCTCGACGTTGTCGAGCACGAGCAGCACCTCCCGCTCGCCGACGGTCTGCTCGACGCGCTCGCGGGGGGTGCCGGGGACCGCGCCGGCGGTCGGCACGGCTCGGGCGACGGCCCCGAAGGCGGCGTCGGCCTCCCGCTCCTCGGTGAGGTCCACGAAGAGGGGGCCGTCCTCGAACCGGTCGGCGACCGATCGGGCCGCTTCCACCGCCAGGCGGGTCTTGCCGCTCCCCCCGGGGCCGGCCACGGTGACGAGCCGGGCCGACCGGCCGCCGAGCAGGTCGCGGAGCCGCGCCAGCTCGGTCTCGCGGCCGACGAACGTCGACGTGGCCGCGGGGAGGCTCGCGGGCCACCGGGGGTCGCCCGCGCCGGACCCGTCGCCGCGCGGGAAGTGCTCCGCCAGGAGGATGGCGAGGTCGTCGGCCAGCAGTCGTCGCAGCTCGTCGGCGGAGGCGAAGGGTTTGTAGGACGGGCCGTCGTCCCCCTCGAGCCCGTGCAGCATCGCCGCCAGGCCGTCCTCGATCTCCGGCGCCGGGCGCTTGACGTAGATCAGGCGGGGCATACCGGCGGACAGGCGGAGCTCGTCCTCGAGGCCCGAGATCTCCATGTCGGGCGCCACCCACCCGTAGCGCTGCCAGTAGATCCCGACGAACACGTCGGACTGCGCCAGGTAGGCCCGGTAGAGCGCCCGGGGCGGGTGCGGGCGGGCGCCGGCCTCGAACATGACCGGGGTGAGGCGGAGCTGCTCGATCGCCGCTCGGGCCGCCGAGCGTTCGACGGCCAGCTCCCCGAGGGTCGACGAGACGAAGATGCGCAGCCGCTGATCCGGGGTCCGGATCGCCGGCGGTGCGGCAGGCTCCTCGGTCGCGGCCATGGCGTCGCGATGGTACGGCCCGGCGGGCGTCGGTGCCCCCGGGTCTCGAGCGCCGACCCGGCAGTAGGGTCGGCGGGGATGGCGGTCACGCCGGGCGGCGCCTGCGCACGCCGGGACCAACGAGTGGGGGCGGCGCGTGGGCGCCGGTGACCCGGCCGCCGACGCCCTGCGGGCCAGTCGGCCGGAGGTCTTCTGGACCGACCGGGACGACGGGCCCGAGCCGGCGCCGTCGCTGCGGGGCGCGCTGACCGCGGACCTCGTCGTGGTCGGCGGCGGGTTCACCGGCCTGTGGGCCGCGATCCAGGCCCTCGAGGAGGACCCCGACCGGCGGGTGGTCCTGGTCGAGGCCGAGCGGTGCGGGTTCGGGGCCAGCTCCCGCAACGGCGGCTTCTGCGACGCCTCCCTCACCCACGGCCTGCCCAACGGGCTGGCCCAGTGGCCCGACGAGCTGGGCGACCTCGTCCGCCTCGGGCGCGAGAACCTGGCCGCGCTGGAGGCGACGGTCGACCGCCACGGGATCGAGGCCGACGTCCACCGGGTGCCCGAGCTGGCCGTCGCCACCGAGGACTGGCAGGTCGACGAGCTCGTCGCCGGGCTCGACCTCCACCGGGCCCACGGCGACGACGTGGAGCTGCTGGACCGCGCCGGGGTGCAGGCACGGGTGGCGTCGCCCACCTACCGCGGCGCGGTCCTGCGCCGCAACGACCTCGCGCTGGTCGACCCGGCCCGGCTGGCGTGGGGCCTCCGGGCCGCCGCGGAGTCGCTCGGCGCCGAGGTGTTCGAGCGCTCGCCGGTCACCGGGCTCGGGCGGGCCGGCGGGCGACGCGGGCCACTCGAACTGCGCACCCCGGTCGGGTCGATCCGGGCCGACCGCGTCCTGCTCGCCACCAACGCCTACCGGGGCCCGTCGCGCCGGCCCCGCCGGTACGTCATCCCGGTCTACGACCACGTGATCGTCACCGAGCCGCTGAGCACCGGGCAACGCGAGGCGATCGGTTGGCGCCACGGCGAGGGCATCGCCGACTCGGCCAACCAGTTCCACTACTACCGCCTCACCGAGGACGGCCGCATCCTCTTCGGCGGCTACGACGCCACCTACCACTTCGGCAACGGCCTGCGCCCCGAGCTCGACCAGCGGGCCGCCACCCACCGGCTGCTGGCCCGCCACCTGCTGGCGACCTTCCCCCAACTCGAGGGCATCGCGGTCACCCACCGGTGGGGCGGGCCGATCGGCACCACCACCCGCTTCACCGCCACGTGGGGGACCGGTCACGGTGGCCGGTCGGCCTGGGTGGCGGGGTACACCGGCCTCGGGGTGGCGGCGAGCCGCTTCGGGGCCCGGGTGGCGCTCGACCTCGTCGACGGTCGGTCCACCGAGCGCACCGAGCTGGAGATGGTGCGGCGGCGGCCGTTCCCGTTCCCGCCCGAGCCGCTGCGCTGGGCCGGCGTCACCCTCACCCGGCGTGCCCTCCAGCGCGCCGACCGCCGGGCCGGGCGGCGGGGCCCGTGGCTGCGCCTGCTCGACCGGTTCGGCATCGG
>CAZYPY010000073.1:0-15120 GCA_964649545.1 uncultured Microthrixaceae bacterium
TGAAAACCAGGTGCTTTGCTGGTGACGTGCCCGCGAACATCTTCCACGTCACCCGTGCCTCTGACTGGGAGGCGGCGGTCGCCGCCGGTGAGTACCGCCGCTCGACCGTCGACCGCACCCTCGAGGAAGAGGGCTTCATCCACTGCTCGACCGCGGCGCAGGTGCCCGGGACCCTGGCCCGCTTCTACCGGGGCCTCGACGGGCTCGTGCAGCTGACCATCGACCCCGATCGCCTCGGGGGCATCGAGCTGCGCTGGGAGGGCGACCCCGAGGCGTTCCCGCACGTGTACGGGCCACTGCCCGTCGAGGCGGTGGTCGCCGTGGATCCGATCGACGCGCCGCCGGCCTGACGGACGGTCGGTCGCAAGGGGGCGTCAGTCGAAGGGCTCGGACGCGAGCTCGGGCTGACCGCCGTTGGTCTCGAGCACGAAGCGGTGGCGACGGCCGCCGGCGAAGGCCGGGTCGTGCCAGCGCACCCGGTAGTGGTGCGCGTCACCGTCTTGGCGGAGATAGGTCACCTCGATCGACCAGCCCTGGTCGTCGACTGGACGGCCGCGGTCGGTCGCCGGCCGCCACGGTCCATCGCCGTCGGCGGCCTCCACCCGCACCAGGGGCGCGTGCCACTCCAGGTTCCCGGGGGCCACGTCGACCCACTCGGCCTCCCACCATCCGTCGTCGCGCGGGGTGGGGTCGACGTAGCGGGCGGCGCCGAGCCAGTGGCGATCGACCGACACGGGCACGGGCTCGGGCCAGTAGCGGTGGACGCGCAGGTCCCAGCGACGTACGGGGACCGGGTCGCTGACCTGGCCGTCGCGGGCCAGGTCGGCGGCGAGACGGGCGGCGTGGAGGGCCAGGAAGGCCTGGGTGTTCGGGCCGTAGAGCGTGTGGCCCCCCTCGTAGTGCTGGCGCCGGTACTCCTCGGGGGTGGCCACGTAGCCCGAGTACTCGTTCGCCAGCGACGACACCGCCACCCGTTCGACCGGCAGGCCACCCGCGGCGAGGGCGGCCTCGGTCGCCGACTCGATGCGGCGCCCCGACTCGACGGTGATCTCGAAGGGCAGCCCGACGATCGCGGTGCCGTCGATCGCCAGGACCTGGGCCGGGACGATCCGGGGGAACGAGCGGGGTGGTACGAAGAGGGGCTGGAGCCACCGGGAGCCGAGCACCCACTTCTCGCCCTGCGCGGTGGGCCGCCCCCAGGTCTTGGGGGACCCCGGCTTGAACGGCGGCAGGCGGTGGAGGACCGGTGTGACGTTCTCGTGGGCGCCGGCCACGAGCGCGGCGCCGACCGCGGGACGGGGCGGGAGCTCCACGCCGTCGATCCGGGGGCTGGCCTCGAGATCGATCTCGCGGAACCCGGCGGCGAGGCGGACGTCGTCACGCAACTCCTCGCCGAGGTCGGCGTGCAGCCGGGCGGCGGCGGCACCGATGCCACGACCGACCCGGGCGGCTTCGACGGGTCCGGGGGCCCCGGGGCGGATCGCGGGCGCGACGTCGGCGTGGGTGCCTTCGATGGCGCCGACGACGGCCCGGACGCCGTGGGCCTCCTCGATGCGCAGGTCGAGCTCGCCCACGAGGTAGGCCCACACGTCGGCGTTGTACTCGGGCGCCTTCATGGAGATGCCGGTGCCGTGGACCGAGAATACGACCGTGGCGGCCAGTGGGACGGTGGTGCCGTCGGTGTCCTCGCGGTCGACCCGCAGCAGGTGGAGCCACGGGTTCACCGACACGTACTTGCGCTGGGGCTCGGTGCGCTTGTCGGTCACGGTGGTGTTGTCGACGTGGGGTTCGAGAGAGCGGTTGCGGGTGAGGCCCCACACCTCGGTGTGCCCCGTGGCGAGCATCGCCGGGCCCCGGGTCTCGACGGCCTCGACCACGGCGCCGGCGATCTGGCGGACGAGGAAGTCGGTGTAGGCGGGGTCGAACCCCGAGCGGTTCGACGCGAACCGGTTGTAGAAGTCCGTGCCGAGGAACTGCCCGGGACCGGCGTGGGTGTGGGTGGCACCGAGGAACAGGCCGGCGAGGGGAACGTCGGTGCGGTCGGCGATCGCGTCGGCCACCAGGTGCTGGACGACGGACGATCCGCCCAGGAGGTCGCACTGGACGAGCGCGATCGACGTGCGCCCGCCGCGCAGGTGCACGACCCGGGCCCGCAGGCGGGTGCGGACGCCCTGGCCGTCCTGGGCGTTGGCCGAGTAGCCGGCCTTGGGCATGCCCGGCGGCGGCGTGAGGTCCGCGACCGCAGCCCCCGCCAGCAGGCGGGGCTCGTCGGGCAGCAGGGCGGCGGGGCGGGGGCGCACCGAGAAGCGGGCGCGGCGGGTCGCGCCATCGACGAATGGAGCGAGGGGGGTGGTCAGGTCCATCGCCGCCCCCGTCGGGTCGGTGTCGCGCTGGTCGCCGCCTCGGCCATGTCCTCACCCTGGCACGCCGGCGCGGGTTCGTGCCTCCTCGCTCCGGACCGGGCACTACGTTGCCCGCATGCCCGTTCCCGCCGACGAGTACCCGCTGCACCAGACGTCGCTGTCGCTGCAGCACCCCGCCACGAGCGACCGCAACGCGTACGACCGCTGCTACCTCAACGCCCACGACCGCACCGGCGACATCTTCCTCGTCACCGGCCTCGGCTACTACCCGAACCTCGGCACGATGGACGCCTACGCCACCGTGCGCAGGGATGACCGCCAGCACACCGTGCGCATCTCCGACGCCATCAGCGAGGACCGCCTGAACCAGCAGGTCGGCCCGTACCGCATCGAGGTGGTCGAGCCCCTGAACGTGATCCGCGTCGTGTGCGACGCCGACGACCACGGCCTCGGCTTCGACCTCACCTGGACCGGCTCGTTCCCCGTCGTGGAGGAGCCCCACCACGTCATGCGCCAGGGCCCCAAGGTGATCCTCGACGCCTGCCGCTTCGCGCAGGTCGGCAGCTGGGAGGGCGTGATCCGCCTCGACGGCGAGCAGATCGCGGTCACCCCCGACGTGTGGCTCGGCACCCGCGACCGCTCGTGGGGCATCCGCCCGACCGGTGAGGCCGAGCCCGCGGGCCGCACCGCGGCCGAGACCCCGGCCGACTACGGCTTCTGGTGGATGTACGTGCCGCTGCGCTTCGACGACTTCGCGGTCGTGCTCATCGCCCAGGAGGACGGCGACGGCCACCGCACCCTCAACGACGCCGTGCGGGTGTACGCCGACGGCAAGGTGGAGCAGCTCGGCTGGCCCCGCGTCGAGATTCGCTACACGTCGGGCACCCGCCACCCCGAGGGCGCCCGCCTCACCATGGCCCGCCGCGACGGCACCCCCGTGGTGATCGAGGTCGAGACCCTCGGCTTCGTCGCCCTCAACGCCGGCCCCGGCTACGGCGGCGACCCCGACTGGAACCACGGCCAGTGGTTCGGGCGCGACCACATCGACTCCCTCACCTTCGACATGTCCGACCCGGCGGTCATGGGCCGCGTGCCCTTCGGCGTGATCGACCACGTGGCCCGCGCGACCTGCACCGACGGCGACGGCCCGACCGTCGAGGGCTGGGGCATGTTCGAGCACGGCACCTTCGGCCGCCACGACCCCACCGGCTTCGCCGACTTCGGCTCCGTCGCGCCCTGACCCGACCCCCCACGAGGAGGCCCCCGATGCCCGAGCCCATCGAGATCGTGCAGCAGTTCTGCGACGCGTGGGGGACGCCCGACGAGATCGAGGCGTCGCTGGCGCTGCTGAGCGACGACTGCGTGTACCACAACATCCCCGTCGACCCTGTGGTGGGGATCGAGGCCATCCGGGAGTTCGTGGCGAACTTCGCCGCCGGCGTCGAGCGGGTCACCTTCGCCACCAACGCCATCGCCGCCAGCGGCTCGACCGTGCTCACCGAGCGGGTCGACACGTTCCTGTACCCGGGCGGCAAGCGCATCGACCTGCCGGTCATGGGCACCTTCGAGGTGGACGCCGACGGGAAGATCAGCGCCTGGCGGGACTACTTCGACCTCAACCAGTTCATGTCGCAGATGGGCTGAGGCGGGAGCTACCGATCACAGAGAGTAGGCCAAGCGGTCTCTAACTCCCTCTAGGCAGTAAGAACCGGTGTACTTCACGCCCTGAGGTGCGTAAGATCCGGTCATGGCTTCCGATGCACGCGACGCTCGACGTCACCTCGACACCAGGCTCGACCGCTTCCGTCCGCTCACGGCTGAGCCGCGTCCGGCGCGGGGTTGGATCCGTGCCATCCGAGACGCGCTGGGGATGTCGGGGGCCGACCTCGGCGCCCGCCTGGGTGTCCGGCAGTCGACCATCGATCGCCTCGAGCGCAGTGAAGCCAACGAGACCATCAAGCTCGAGAGCCTCCGACGTGCCGCGGATGCCCTCGACTGCGACCTCGTCTACGCCTTGGTGCCCCGGTCGAGTCTCGAGGCGACCGTTCGGGCGCAGGGCGAGCGGGTCGCCTCGCGACGTCTCGCGGCGGTGGCGCACCACATGCGGCTCGAGGACCAGAGCGTCGACGCCGAGGATCTGAGCGTTCAGCTGAACGCCCTCACCGACGAGCTCATCGACCGGCGTGGCCTCTGGTCGGAGTCGTGAGCGACGGGCTGATCCCCACCGGCGATGGCCACACGGAGCTCGACGAGGACGAGCGCCACGATCTGATCCCGACCTACATCGCCACCCGGCGCGAGCTCTTCGACGCCGAGCAACGCAACATCACGAGGGCGCTGCTCCGGGCGCGACCGACCGTCGAGCGGCTGCTCGACGACAAGTACCTCCGCGAGCTCCACCGATCGATGTTCGGCGACGTCTGGTCCTGGGCGGGCCGGTACCGCACCCGCGAGACCAACATCGGCGTCGAACCCGCGCTCATCTCCACGGCGGTCCGGATCCTCGTCGACGACACCCGGGCCTGGATCGATCACACGACGTACCCGATCGACGAGATCGGGGCGCGCTTCCACCACCGCCTCGTCGCCGTGCATCCCTTCGTGAACGGCAACGGCCGTCACGGTCGCGTCGCCGCCGACCTACTCGTCGTGGCCCTGGGAGGTGCAGCGTTCTCGTGGGGCGCCGGGCTCTCGGTGAGCACGGACGAGCTGCGTCGCTCCTATCGCGGTGCGCTCGTCGAAGCTGATCACGGCGACCTCAGCGCGCTGCTGACCTTCGTCCGTTCGTGAAGCGGCACGATGCTCCAACCTGAGCACGGGGCCTCGCCTGCGGGGCGTCAGCGGCCGGTGATCTCGGTGGGGGAGATGGCGAGCCAGGCCTCGAGGTTGCGGTGGAGGTTCCAGATGCGGCACTCCTCGTTGGACAGGGTGACGCGGGTGAAGCCGGGCTGGTGCAGGCCCCGCTGGGCCCGCTCGGCGTTGGCCACGTCCTGGCTGAGCACGAGGCCGATGGGGAGGTCGCCGTCGGGGGGCAGGGTGACGTCGAGGGGCGGCGTCCGCGGCGGCGCCGGGTCGGCGGGCACCCGGTCGAACACGAACACGTCCATCACGCCCTCGTCGGGGGAGGCGCCCGGGCGGGCCCGCACCACCGACAGCAGGTCGGGGAACACCACCATGGTGATGTTGGGGAACAGGTTGTACTGCGACATGGTCAGCAGCCGGTCGTCGTCGTAGGCCGAGAAGTCGAGGCCCTGGGCCTCGTTGTGGGCGCGGAGCCGGGCGGCGAGCACGTCGCGCAGGGTCGCACCGTCCGGCACGTCGGGCGCCGGCCCGGCGATGGCCTTGTCGGAGATGCCGATGCGCTCGCCCATGACCTCGACGAACGACTGCCACACGGCCTCGTCGTCGGGGCGGTTCCGCAGGCGGGGCGACGGCAGGCCGTAGCGCTGCTCGAGCTTGCCGTGGTGGGCCCAGATGGTCTGGGGGCCGTCGACGTCATCGACGCTGCCGAGCATCTCGCGGTGGATGCCCTGCACGTGGTACGTCTCGCTGAACCCGTCGATGATCGTCTTCCAATTCGCCGCCAGCGGGATGCTCACGAGGTACCGGCACCGGAAGTCGTCGAGGCCCGCCCAGGCCACGTCACCGGGCACCTCGCCGAGGAACTCGGCGAGGCCCGGATGGTCGCCGTCGGCCGGCCCGGGGTGGACGAACACCAACGGCCCCCACGTGTCGACCGCCACCGAGCGCAGCGCGTAGTCCTCCGGCGGCAGGACGCCGAAGCCCTTGCGGGACGGCACCTCGCGCAGACGCCCGGTGAGGTCCCAGCTCCAGCGGTGGTAGGGGCAGCGCAGCTCGTCGAGCCCGAGGGCCGAGCCGGCGCACAGCTCACTGCCGCGGTGCAGGCACACGTTCTCGAAGGCCCGCAGTTCGCCGTCCTGGCCGCGGACGATCAGCACCGACCGGTCGTGGAGGCGGTAGTCGAACACCGAGCCGGGCTCGGCCACGTGGTCGACGGTGCAGGCGAGCTGCCACACACGCGGCCACAGGCGCTCGTGCTCGAGGGCGGCGAAGGCCGGCGAGGTGTAGCGGTCGGCGGGCACCGTGACCGGGCCCGGGGCGCCGATGCCGGTGCGGATGGTGGCCCCGACCGGCGCCTCGTCGGTGTGGACGGCCTCGTGCAGGTCGGTCATGGCGACGGCTCCCCCTCGTCGGATCGGGTCAGAGGACCCAGTTGGTCGGGATGGCGTCGGGGCGCAGCAGGGCATCGGTGCCGCCGTCGGCGAACACCACCGAGCCGACGAAGAAGCGCGCCTCGGGACCGAGCAGGAAGGCGACCAGCGCCGCGAGCTCCTCGGGACGCCCCGGCCGTCCCACCGGCAGGGGGAAGTCCTTCAGGAACGGGGCCAGCATCGGGTCGGCCAGGCCCTCCTCGACCATGGCCGTGGCGATCATCCCGGGCGCCACCACGTTGAGGTTGATGCCGGCGCCGATCCACTCGTCGGTCACGGCGTGGGCCCGGCACCAGCGGGCGATGGCCGTCTTGGTGGCCGGGTAGGCCCCGAAGGATCCGTCGGCCTCGGAGGCGGCGCGAGCGGCGTCCTCGTCGCCGGCCAAGCAGGCGTCGACCACGGCCTGAGGTACGCCCGGCTGGCAGGTGGTCGAGTTCGAGCTGATCGCCACCGCAGCCGAGCCGTCAGGGGCCGCGGCCAGCGCCGGGCGCAGGCCCTCGAGCAACGTGATGGTCCCGAAGTAGTTGACCGACACGACGATGGGACCCGGTCGGTCGGGGAGCGGGCCGAGGCCGGCGAACGGGACGAACCCGTCGAGCACCCCGCCGCAGGCGTCGAGCACACCGTCGATGGCGGCTTGGCGACCCTCGAGCGTGCCCAGGTCGGCCGCGATGTCGGCATCGTGCAGGTCGACCCCGATGACGGTGTGGCCGTCCGCCCGCAGCCGGGCGCTCGTCGCCGCCCCCATGCCGGACGCCGATCCCGTGATGGCGATGGTTCCCATCCGCCCATCATGGCCGTTGGCGGCGAGTCGCCCGGCCGGAGCACACTGCCGGACGATGATGCCCACCGACGTCCGTGCCATCGACCTGATGATCGGCTTCCCCTCGGCCGAGTCACGCGAGAAATACGACTACCTCCGCCGCAACCTGCGCGACGCCGAGTCGTCCGAGATGGAGATGCCCGCGGAGTACATGTTCAAGGACATCCCCGACCACAAGGAGCCCGAGGACGACGCCGTCGCCATCACCCTGGCGGCCATGGACCGGTGCGGTGTCGAGCTCGGGTTGGTGAGCATGCAGAACGACGCCGGCAAGCGAGCGCTGCGCGAGCATCCCGACCGGTTCGCGCCGAGCCTCGAGGTCGACCCCAACGCGATCACGGCCACGGTGCGCCAGATCCGCGAGGCGCACGAGGAGTGGGGGATCAAGGCGGTGACGACGTTCCCGTCGGGCTGCAATCCGCCCGTGCCGGTGAGCGACCGCCGCTACTACCCGATCTACCAGACCTGCATCGATCTCGACCTTCCCATCATCGCCAACGCCGGCATCGCCGGGCCCCGCCTTCCGTCGGACGTGCAGGACGTCATGCACTTCGACCAGGTCTGCTACGACTTCCCCGAGCTGCGCATCGTGATGCGCCACGGCGCCGAGCCGTGGGAGGCCCTGGCGGTGAAGCTCATGCTCAAGTGGCCCGGCCTGCACTACATGACCAGCGCCTTCGCCCCGAAGTACTACCCCCAGGCGATCATCGACTACGCCAACACCCGGGGCGCCGACAAGATCCTGTACGCCGGCTACTTCCCCATGGGCCTGAGCCTCGATCGGATCTTCGACGAGCTGGCGAACGTGCCGTTGCGGGACCACGTCTGGCCCAAGTTCCTCCGCGAGAACGCCCAGCGCGTCTTCAAGCTCTAGAGCGCGTCGAGGGCGACCAGCACCGCCATCCCCACCACCAGGGTGAGGATGGAGTTCCGGGTCTTCCACGCCACCGCCGCGGCGACGAGGCCGGCGCCCAGCTCGGGGGTCCACAACGAGAGCTCCCCCTCGGGTCGCAGGAAGGCGGGGAGCACGATCGACGCCAGCGCGGCCGGCGGGATCTGACGCAGGATGCGCTGCACGAAGGGCGGCACGTCGGCCATGCGGTGGGCCGCCATCAGGAATGACGCCCGCATCGAGAACGTGCCGATGCCGCTGAGGACGACCGCGAACCAGAGCCGGTTCACGGGGCGTCTCCCTCCGACTCGCCGCCCGGAGCACCGGGGGGCTCGACCGCCGGCGCGTTCGTCGCCGGCCCGTCACGTCGGTACTCGGCGACGACGCCGGCGGTGATGCCCGCCGCCGCACCGGCGACCGTGGCCAGGTGCGGGTCGCCGTACTGGGCGCAGAGCACCGCGGCGGTGCCGCCGAACACCGCAGCCATCACCGCCGGCGAGGACGTCAGCGTCGGGATGAGCAGGACCAGGAAGACGAGGGGGACGGCGAACTCGATGGGCAGCGACTCCGGGATGGCCCCGCCGACGAGGACCCCGACCACGGTGCAGACCTGCCAGTTGACCCAGAGGGCGAGCGCGGCGCCCAGGTAGAAGGGCACCCGCCGGTTGGGCTCGGCGCCGTGACCGCCGCCCGCCCACCGGGTGATCGACACGGCGTAGGCCTGGTCGGTGAGCACGTAGGCGATGAACGCGCGCCGCCCTCGTGACTCGCGGACCAGGAAGGGCGAGAGCGACGCCGAGTAGAGCATCAGGCGCAGGTTGATGGTCCAGGCGGTGAGCACGGCGACGGCGACCGAGCCACCACCGCCCAGGACGTCGACCATGGCGAGCTGGCTCGCGCCGGCGAAGACGACGGTGGACAGCCCGACCGCGATGCCACCACCGAGCCCTGCGTCGACCGGCGCGGCGCCGGCGACCAGCCCGAACGGGATCACGCCCACGAGCAGCGGCGTGACCGCGAGCACGCCGGCCCGGAACTCCTCCCTCCTCACTCGCCCTGTCTAGCGCCCCGCCTCACCCCAACTGGCTCCCGATTTCGGTGCCGGGGCACCGAAATCGGGAGCCAGAACGGTCGGGAGGGGTCAGGTGCCGTGGGGGCCGAGCTGGGCCACGCCGCACACCACGTCCGCGTTGATGCAGTACCGGACGTCGGTGGCGAGGGCGTCGGGGTCCCAGGCGTTGAAGAAGTCGGCGTGGGCGGTGAACGTCTCGCCGGACGCGAGGCGCAGGCCGGAGGCGTCGCCGTGGAAGGGGTACTCGATGATGAACTCGAGCTGGGGCACGGCCACCGGGTGGCCGGCGGGGCAGCCCTCGGCGCCGCTGTAGGCCATGTGGCTGACGTGGTCGACGGGGTCGTCGAGGCGCTCACCGTCCCAGCAGTCGGGGTAGGTGATGCGCACGCGCAGCGGGGACCCCTCGCCGCAGTCCGGCGGGGCCGCGTGGCGACGGGGGTTGAACCCGCAGGACCAGCCGACGATGTCGGTGTCCTGCTCGGTGGTGGCGAACTGGTCGCCGCCGAGCATCTTCAAGCCGAGGGGGAACGGGACGACGGTGGTCGGGTCGACCCCCGGGGCGGCGCGGTAGTAGGCGTTGGAGCCCTTCGGCTCGATGCGCCGATCGCCGTCGTAGAGCGCCGGGGCCCAGTAGCTGGCCCGGTCCTCCTTGTTGCGGCAGGTGGTGTCGCTGGCCACGAGGTCGTCGACGGTGGTGTCGGCGTCGACGTCGGTGGCGCCGAAGAACTCGTGCAGGTGCGACATGCCTGGCATGCCGGGGTGCACGATCGGGTCGACCGGCGCGGCGTGCGAGTACGCGCACTCGACCACGAAGCGGCCGTCGTGCGGTTCGAGCGGCGTGGCCGCGGCGGCCGACTCCTGCCCGTCCACGCCGTCGTCGGCGCTCGGCCGCACCAGCGCGACCGCGGCCGCCGCCGCCACGAGGGCGACGGCGGCCGCGGCCACCACGACGGTGCGGCGACGGGTCAATCCGTGGGCGCCGGCGGCACCTGGATCGAGTCGACGTCGATCTCCTCGGTCGGGCCGCGAGCGGGCTCGGCCGGGGCGGTCGCCGCGTCGGGCATGTTCTCGAGGTCACCGGGGTCCGGCAGCGGCACGGTCTCGTAGTCCGCCGGCTCGGCCTGGTTCGCGTCGAGCAGGCCGATGAGCGCCGCGGACTCCGCGTTGATCACCCCGAAGGGCCCGCCGCAGGGGGCGACCGTCTCGAGGTCGGCCGGGCTGAAGACCGCCGCGTCGTTGTCGGCGAAGCAGTTCTCCTTGTCCTCGGGCTCGACGTTCATGACGTCCCAGCCGCCGTTGGCGTCGTTGCCCTGGGCCAGGTTGGCGACGACCTCGTTGCGGTGGGCGTGCCACACGAGCGGGTTGGGCAGTTCGGCGATCTCGGCCTCCGACACCGGGACGGCGTCCTCGGTGCAGTTCGGGTCGGGCTCCTCGATCAGCGGACCGATGGGGTCCGACTCGGGCGTCGGCGCCACGAGGATGCCGGCGACCGGGTTGTCCTCCACCCGGTTGCGGGTGACGAGGTTGTCGTTCGAGCCCGTGATGATGATGCCGACGCCGGGGAACTCGGCCGCCACCGCGATCGCGCTGGTCTCGAGGTTGCCGTTGTCCGACGCGATGTTGCCCACGATCGTGTTGCGGATCGGGGGCGCGCAGCCCTCGTAGCTGCCGGCGTTGGGCACGATGCCCGAGCGGTTGTGGCGGAACACCGAGTTGACGATGGTCACGTTGCTCGAGTTGGTGCCCGAGTAGCCGAGGCCGTTCCACTCCGACGTGAAGTCGTCGATCACCGCGTTGCAGTCGCCGCACTGGCCGATGTAGATGCCGGCGTCGGGGCTGCCCGAGCCGTACGAGTGCTCGAACACGCCGTTCACCGAGCCGAAGGCGTACACGCCGTAGTCGCCGTTGCGGATCGCGGTGAGGTACGACCCCCGGTAGCCGTCGACGCCGGTCCAGAAGAACCCGTTCCCGGTGTAGTTCTGGGCGGTCATGTTCTCGACGACGACCCCGTCGGTCTCGAGGACCCGGATGCCGTTCTCGAGCTCGAAGTTGCCCTCGAGGATCACGTTGTTGCGATCGATGCCCCGAAGGGTGATGTCCGGGCAGGTCACGTTGACGGCCTCGTCGTAGGTGCCCTCGGCGATCAGCACGAGCGCTCCGGGGGCGGCGGCGTCCGCGGCCTCCTGGATGGTGCCGTAGTCGTCGGGCACGTTGAGGGTGCCCTCGGTGTCACACGTGGGCGCGGCCGGCGCGCTCGACTCGTCGCCCCCGCTGTCGTCGCCGTCGCTGCCGCAGGCGGCCCCGACGAGCAGCAGTGCCAGCAGCACGGCCAGCAGTCGCTTGGTGGTGGTGGTCATCGGTTGTGGATCTCCCCCTGGGTGTACGGCCGTCAGCCCTCGACGGTGATGGAACCGATCATGCCCGCCGTGGCGGTGCCGTGGATCGAGCAGTAGTAGTCGTAGGTGCCCGGCTCGGTGAACCGCACGGGGACCGGTGGCGCGCCCGGCTTGAAGTCGTCCACCTCGATCGTCCAGTCCTGGTCGGGATCCGCAGGGATCACGTTGTGGTCGTTGCGGCCCCGGTTGGCGAACAGCACCTCGGTGCCGGCCTGCACCGTGAGCTCCTCGGGGGCGAACGAGTTGTCGAGGCCGGCCACCTCCTCGCGCACGCCCTCGACGAGCTCGACGTCGTCGTCCCCGCCGCCGCAGGCGGTCAGGCCGAGGCCACCGATCACGAGGGTCAGGACGCCCACCGTGAGCAGGCGGGCAGGGGTGCGGGCGCGTCGGGACATGACTTCGAGGTTCCTCCCGGTGAAGATCGGCGCCGACGCTAGCCGACGGGCCGGCGGCGCCCGGGTCGTGGCCCGGGCTCAGCGGCCACGGATCGCGGGGTCGACCATGGGGGGGCGGTTGGGCCAGGTGTGGAAGGTGCGGCGGTGCGCCGCCATCGCGGTCTGGATCAGCTCGATGTAGACGAGCTTGCGGATCAGGTAGCTGTGCTGCTCCTTCGGGTCCAGGTAGAGGTTGAACATCTTCCCGTAGCCGTACTGCTGCATCACCCCGCTGAAGCCGCCCGAGTTCACGACGTCGGTGTCGTCGTCGGAGATCGAGGCGATCATGTACTTGTACTCCGCCACCCGGATGGCCGAGAAGGTCGCGGTGAGCCAGTAGTAGTGGAACTTGCGGTTCGACCAGGCCTCGTCGCCGAGCAGGAACGAGGTCTGGTCGACCGAGTCGATGAAGCGGTCGTCGGGGACCGCGTCGTCGGCGCCGGCCAGGTGGAGCAGGGTGGCGAACAGGTCGAGCTGGTCGAAGATGCCGTCCGAGGCGCGCGGCTCGATCATCCCGGGCCACGAGAACACGCCGGGCACGCGCACGCCGCCCTCCCACGTCGAGCCCTTGGCGCAGCGGAACGGGGTGTAGGCGGCGTCGGGCCACGTCTCCATCTCGGGACCGTTGTCCGACGAGATGAAGATGAGGGTGTTGTCGGCCTGCCCGGTCTCCTCGAGCGTCCGCACCAGCCGGCCGACGATGTCGTCGAGCTCGACGAGGGTGTCCTTGTAGGGGTGCTTGGCCGGTGACGACCCCTGGAAGCGCTCCAGCGGGTAGTTGTCGAAGTGGGCGCCGCGGGTGCAGTGGTAGAGGAACCACGGGCGCTCGTCGCCGGCCATGCGCTTGATGAAGTCCTCGGAGTAGGCGGCCCACCGGTCGTCGAGCGTCGACAGCACCGGGATGGTGACCTCCTCGACGTTCTCGGGGTCGCCGCCCTTGGTGGCGTGCACCCAGCACTTGTTGAAGCGCTCGTTGCGGATCCACTCGGTGCGCTCGTCGCTGTAGACGACCTCGGGGAAGAAGTAGGGGTCGCGCCACTCGGTGTACATGTCCGAGACGCTGAGGAAGCCGTAGAAGTCGTCGAAGCCCACGTGCTGGGGCTGGCTGGCCAGGTTCTCGCCCATGTGCCACTTGCCGACGGCCTGGGTCACGTAGCCGGCCCGGCTGAGCAGGTCCGCCAGGACGACCTCGCCCTCGAGGCCGCCGGGCATGCCGTACATCGGCGGGATGAGCAGGCCGTGGCGCATCGGGTGGCGGCCCGTCATGATCGAGGCGCGCGACGGCGTGCACGACGGCTCCGAGTAGCACGACGTCAGCATCAGGCCCTCACGGGCGAGGCGGTCGATGTGGGGCGTCGGCGCCCCGGCCATGACCCCACCGCCGTAGCAGCCGAAGTCGCCCCAGCCCACGTCGTCGAAGAGCACGATCAGGACGTTGGGCTTCTTGCCGGTGCGGGCCTCGAGCGCGGCGAGCTTGGCTTCGACCGTCGCCTCCTGGTCCGGGTGGACGAACCGGGGCTCGCGGTGGTCGGCGACGTGGGTCGTCGGCGTGGTGATCAGGTCGTGGGCCATGGTCCCCCTCTGGCGTGCGCCCGGACCGCAACGGTCTAGCCGATGGGTGCCTCCCCGGCGGGCGCCACGCCGCCCGGTCGGTCCGGGTCGCGCCTTCTCCGCCGCCCGCCCTGGCCGGGTCCGGTCAGCCGGGGGTCATCGGAATTGGGCCGATCGCCCTATCACGTTCTGTTCTGGAGGTGTCGATACAAGGTCTTGTCAGAACACGGGTCCAGCAGGATCTCGTGCCGGAAAGACAGAACACGGAGACACCCCGATGACCCTCACCTACGAGTTCCTCGCCAACTGGCTGCGGGCCCGCTTCGCCGACAGCGAGCGCGGCGCCTCCCTCGTGGAGTACGCCCTGCTCGTCGCGCTGATCGCGGTGGTCTGCATCGCCGCCGTCACCATCCTCGGCAACAACGCCAGCAACAAGTTCAGCAGCGTCGGCGGTTCGATCGCCTGATCACTGCTCGACAGAGCTCGGCAAAGGGGGCGGGCCTTCGGGCCCGCCCCCTTTCCGCGTGCGTGCAGGGGTGCCCGTCAGCTGATCGAGGAGCCACGAGCGCCGTCCACGGTGGCATCCCCGTCGACCTTCGGGATGAAGCGAGCACCGGCTCCGGCGTGTCCTGGACCGCTGAACAGTTGCAGATACGAGCGCCCTTGGCTACACCGGGCCGACCAGATCGCTCACCTCGAACAGCTCGTTGAGGTCGACCAGGCCGCCGGCGGCCTCGATCTCGTCCCGGCTGATCGGCGCGGGCTCGAACTCGCCCTCCTGGTCCTCCAGCGTCACGAGGTAGTCGTCCACCCCCTCGACCTGGGCGAAGAGGATCGTGTACTCGCAGGCGTCGAGGACCTCGCCGGCCACCTGGGTGCCGGCGGGGAACGCGGTGGGGGGAACGAGCACCCTGCCGTCGGTGGTCTCCAGACCCACGCTGGCCTCCGGCTCGATGCAGCCGGCGTCGCCGGTCAGCACCTGCTCGAAGAAGTCGCCGAAGTCGTTGGCGTCAAGGGTGAGTCGGGCGGTGACGCTGATCGACGGGGGCGGGGGCTCGGTCGTCGTGGTCGTCGGCGCGACAGTCGTCACTGGACCGGGTGCCGTCGAGCCAGCGTCCTCGTCGGCGCCCTCGCCGTTCATGAGCAGGTAGCGGACGCCGACGGCACCGAGCACCAAGGCGACGGCGGCGGCGCCGACGAGGATCGGCCAGACCCGTCGTGATGACGGGGTCGCGGCGACCGGTGACGGGAACGGGCCGGCGGTGGGCACCGGCGGCGGTACGGGCGGCATCGGGGGCGTAGCGTCGACGGGGCTGGGCCAGCCGGCCACCGGCATCACCCAGGTGTGCTCGATGAG
>CAZYPY010000074.1:0-12755 GCA_964649545.1 uncultured Microthrixaceae bacterium
CCATTTTCACGCACGCGCCACGCCCGCGCAGCGGGAAGCAGGACTGATCTGAGGGAGCAGGCGGGCGCCGGTGGCGCTCGGGGAGGGGTCAGCCCGACCGGTCCCGGTGGCCGATGATCACCCGACCCTCGTCGGCCCAGCCGTCGGCATTGCGCACCGCCACCAGTGAGATGCGGAACTCCTGGTCGCCGACGACTGCGGCGGCTTCGATCTGGTCGTCGGTGGTCGTCAGCACCCGGTAGTCGCTCATGAGCCCGAAGCGGGCGGTGAGCAGCTCCTGGAGCTCGGCGACCGGCCGCCCGACGAACTCCTCGTCCGAGACGGCGAACAGGTCGTCGGGAGTAGGTCTGCAGGCCCGGATCACGTCGTCCGGGCCGACCGTGACGACCACGGCGGAACCGCCGGAGAACTCGGCCGCGGCCGCTCGTGCGGTCGTGTCGTCCCATGGCCCGGTGCCCTGGCGCGGGAGCCCGAGGATCTCATAGGCGGAGGCCGCCCACTCGGAGTCGTCGTGGTCGACCCCGCTCGCGACCCAGCTGGCGATGCGGGCCAGCTCCCGGTCCCACACCTCGAGGTTGCGTGCCAGCCGGGGACGGACGGTGGCGGACTGCGCCTCGAGATCCGCGAGCAGGCGGGCCATGTCCTCGCGGGGGAGCCGGGCGATCGAGCAGTGCCCCGGGTGGTGGACGACGCTCACGTTGACGGGTAGATCGTGGCCGTCGGCGAACAGCAGCAGGTCGGCGAATTCGTGGACGTTCTGCACCATCAGGCAGTGGTTGATCATGGTGGTGGTCCCGCGGTCGCGGGCGTAGGCGCAGAAGCGGTCGACGTTGGCGAGGACGGCCTCGATGTCGGCGCCGACGCGGATGGACTCGTAAGTCGCCTCGGTCACCCCGTCCAACGAGAACACGAAGCTGACGGCGAGGCGCTCGAGCACCTGCTCGACCCGGCGGTTCCACTGGGTGGCGTTGGTGACCACGGTGATCGGCAGGTCGGGGGCGAGCTCGGCCACGAGTTCCCACGCGCGGAAGTTCTCGGCCCCCAGGAAGGGCTCGCCGCCGGCGAACTGCGCGGCGTGGAGGTGGGGGAGGAACGCGGCCAGGTCCTCGAAGAAGGCGTCGCCGTAGGCCGGAGCGAGCGGCGCCCGGTGCTCGCGGTGGATGCGGATCGACGACGACAGGTCACCGTTGCACTGCAGGCACTGGAGGTTGCACGCGTTCGAGAGGTTGAACTCCATGAACGTCGGCCACGCCGCGGAGGCGGGATCCGCCGTCAGGTGCCGGGCTCGAGGCAGGAACGAGGCCGGGTAGGCCGACTCGGACCCTTCCTGGGCGACCTCGACGCCGCAGCCCTGGCACCCGAGCGACCAGTCGTCGACGGCCAGGCGGGCCACGAGCTCGTGGCGCCGCGGGCCCGCCCAGATGTCGGCCAGGCGATCGGTCGTGACGTTGCCGAGCGGGAAGCGGACGTTGCGACAGCACGCCCGCACGTCGCCGTTCGGGTCGAAGTAGAGCTGCACCGTCGGTGCGTAGCAGGCGGAATGGGGCCGCACCGCGAGGGTCGTCATGGCGGCGGCGAGTCTACCGGTGGCCTTCCCGGCGGTCGGAGGCCGTGGCCGGTGGACGCGGGGCGGCGGGTGTCAACTCGGAGCAACGCGCAGCATCTCGTTGCCGCTCGAGTCGGAGGTGGTGACGTCGCGCGCGCCGTCCAACCTCCGCAACGGAAGGGACCACATCCGGCTGGCCCCGGGCCGAGGCTCAGCCGCTGGGGTCGACCGATTCGGGCCTGATCTGGCCGCACATCGTGGGGTCCGCGCACTCGTCGGCGACCGGGATCTCGCCGCACATCTGGTCATCGGCACATTGCCCGTCGGCCCTGATCTCGCCGCACATCACGTCGTCGTCGCAGGTGTCCTCGGGGTGGATCTCGCCACACATCGCCGGGTCCGAGCAGTCGGTGGGGGCGACGTCGGCGTTGTCGGCCGCCTCGGGAACAGGTGTCGCGGTCGTCGGCGGCGCGACCACGGTCGGCGCGGGTGCCGTGGTCACCGGCGAGCTGTCGGCCACGAGCGCGACGCCGCGACCGACGGAGGTGTCCGGCGCGGGTCCGGCGACCGCCGCGACGGTGGCGCCCGTGGCGACGAGCACCACCACGAGCGCGGCGACGACCGCCATCGCCCGCCGGCGGGAGCCGGGCCGGTCCGGTCCGCCGCCCCGGCGCGGCGGGGCGACCTCGTCCAGGGACATCGCCGGTGCGGCGGTGGGGGCGCGGTCGTCCGGGGCCATGGCTTCCCATCGACCGTACCGCCGCCACCTCAAGTCGCGGTCGCGGGCGGCAGGGCCCGATGCCGCCGTCAGGGTGACGCCGGGTAGATTGCTGCCCGGCGTGCGCAAGTTCCTCACCCTCCTCCTGGTCGTGGCCCTCTCGGGCGCGGGCCTGGCCGTGTCGGCGCTGGCGCTGGCGCCCCAGGCGCGCAACATCGTCAGTGCGACCCGCGTCGAAGATCCCCGCTTCCGCCTCCGACCGCTCGACGAGCGCTCGATCGTCTACGCCGGCGACGGCACGGTGCTGGCGTCGCTGCACCGGGAGCAGAACCGTGAGGTCGTCCCGTTGAGCGAGATCCCGGAGCCGGTGATCCAGACGATCCTCGCCGTCGAGGACGAGAACTTCTACGACCATGGCCCCGTCGATCTGCGCTCCACCGTCCGGGCGCTGTTCGAGAACGTCTCGGCGGGCGACGTCGAGCAGGGTGGTTCCACCATCACTCAGCAGCTCGTGAAGATCTCGCTGCTCTCGCCGGAGCAGAGCCTGAACCGCAAGATGCGCGAGGCGGTCCTCGCGGTGCAGTTGGAGCGCGACCTCACCAAGGACCAGATCCTGCGGCGCTACCTCAACAGCGTCTACTTCGGAGGCGGCGCGTACGGCGTGCAGGCGGCCGCCGAGCTGTACTTCGACAAGGACGTCGGAGAGCTGGGCTGGGGCGAGGCGGCCATGCTGGCCAGCCTCATCCAGAACCCGGTCGGCTACGACCCGGTGCGACGGCCCGAGCAGGCCCGGGAACGCCGCCGCGTCGCCCTCCAACGGCTGGTCGAGACCGGCCACCTCACCCAGGAGGAGGCCGACTTCTACGACTTGGCCCCGCTCCCCACGGTGCGCAACCAGGTGCTTCCCCAGCCGAACGACTACTTCATCGAAGAGGTGAAGCAGAGCCTGCTGGACAACCCGAACCTCGGTGCCACCGAGGAGGAGCGCTACAACGCGGTGTTCCGGGGCGGCCTGCGCATCTACACGACGTTCAGCCCAACGGCGCAGTACTACGCCCTGCTGGCCCGGAACTCCCAGATGCCCGACACGGGCAACCGGTTCACCGCCGCCCTCGTCTCGGTCGAGGCCAGCACCGGCGCCGTCCGCGCCATGGTGGGCGGGCCGGGCTTCGACAACTACAAGTACAACCTCGCCACCCAAGGACTGCGCCAGCCCGGGTCCTCGTTCAAGATGATCGTGCTGATGGCCGCCCTCGAGAACGGGATCGTCCCCGACGACAACCTCGACGGTGGCAGCCCGTGCAGCTTCCCCAACCCCGGCGGTGCCCCCGACCCCTACGTGGCCTCGAACTTCGGCGGCAGCCGCGGTGGACGGGGCACGCTCACCAGCCTCACCACGGCGTCGTCGAACTGCGGCTACCTCCGCCTCGGCCAGATCGTCGGCCTCGACAAGGTCGTCGAGACCGCCCGCCGCCTCGGCATCACCACACCGCTCAACCCGGCGGCGATGTCGATGCCCATCGGCGCCTTCGAGGTGCACCCCATCGAGATGGCGGCCATGGCCGCGGCCATCGCCAACGAGGGTCGCTACAACGAGCCGTACTTCATCGAGCGCATCGAGGACCGCCGTGGCAACGTGATCGAGCAGCACGTGCCCGAGAACCGTCAGGTCGTCTCCGAGCAGAGCGCCTGCCTGGAGACCCAGATCCTCGAGGCCAACGTCCGCGGGGGCACGGGCACCGCGGCCCAGCTGCCGAACGGGCGCCCCGCCGCGGGCAAGACGGGCACCGCGCAGAACTTCGGCGATGCCTGGTTCGTGGGGTACACCCCCCAGCTCGCCACTGCGGTCTGGATGGGCAACGCCGAGGCCCGGGTGCCGATGACCAGCGTCGGCGGCAGACAGGTGACGGGTGGCTCGTACCCGGCCCGGATCTGGCACGACTTCATGGCCGCGGCCCACACGCTCGCGCCCATCGAGTCCTTCCCGGCGTGCGAACCGACTCGTCCGGGACGGGCCATCGACCGCCTGCCGGACTTCCGAGACCTCGACGGCAGTGGTGGCGGCCAGGAGGTCCCGGTCGATGACGGCAGCACGACGCCGCAGTCGGTTCCCGCGGTGACGTGCCCGCCCGGGTTCCTCCCCGCCGCGGCCGGGTGCTACCAGCCCGTTCCCACGACGGCGCCCGACCCGGTCGTCGTGACGGTGCCACCGTGAGCGACGTCGACGAGGATCCCGCAGCGGACGCCGCCGCCCCCGTCGGCCCGCTCGAGCACCTGCTCGTCGTCCAGAGCTACGACACCGAGGCCGACCAACTGCGGCACCGGCTCGCCGCGCTCCCCGAGCGGGCACGGCTCGAGGCCCAGCTGGCCGAGATCGCCGCCGTCGACGCGCGGGCCGCTCAGGTCGGCGAGCAGCGCGCCGCCATCGGTCGTGACCTGAAGCGGCTCGAGGACGAGGTGGCGCTGGTCGAGGCCCGCGCGGCCGAGACCGACCGAAAGCTGTACGGCGGGGCGGTCAGTGCCGCACGCGAGCTGCAGGCCCTCCAGGACGAGCTGGCCTCGCTGAAGCGGCGGAAGAACCGCCTCGAGGACGACGAGCTCGACCTGATGGAGCAGGCCGAGCCCCTCGACGCCACGCTCGCCCGGCTCGACGAGGAGCGAGCGGCGCTCGACGAGGCCGCCACGGCGCTGACCGCCGCCCTCGCCGAGGCGGAGGCCTCGCTGAACGGGGATCTCGACCGGGTCGTCACCGCGCGATCGGCGGCCGTGCACGGCCTCGACGCCGAGTTGCTCGCCGAGTACGAGCGCCTGCGCGCCCAGCTCGGCGGCGTGGCCATCGCCCGGCTCGTCGGCACTAACTGCGGCGGCTGCCACCTGACGCTCCCGTCGGTCGAGGTCGACCGCATCCGCAAGACGCCCGCGGGGGCGATGGTGCACTGCGAGGAGTGCGGGCGCATCCTCGTCCACTAGGACGGGACGGGCCCCGAGCCGGTGCTGATCGTCGTCCGCCACGGCCGCACGGCCGCCAACGCCCAGGGGCTGCTCCTCGGCCGGGAGGACCCGGCCCTGGACGACGTGGGTCGCGCCCAGGCCGCCGCACTGGGGCGGGCCCTGCGACCGGACCGGGTGATCGCCAGCCCGCTCCGCCGCGCCTACGAGACCGCGGAGGCCTTCGGCACGTCGATCGAGGTCGACGAGCGCTGGATCGAGCTCGACTACGGGGAGATGGAGGGCACGCCGACCGCCGCCGTGCCCAGGGAGACCTGGGCCGAGTGGCGCGCCGACGTCTGCTACCACCCCGAGGGCGGGGAGTCGCTCGTCGAACTGTCCGAACGGGTCGAGCTGGCCTGTGACGAGCTGATCGCCGAGGCGACGACGCGCGACATCGTCGTCGTCACCCACGTGTCACCGGTCAAGGCGGCGGTGGCCTGGGCCCTCGGTGTCGGCTGCGAGGTGTCGTGGCGGACCTTCGTCGGCCCGGCGTCGATCACCCGCATCACGGGTGGGCCCTGGGGCCCGTCGCTGCACTCGTTCAACGAGACCGCCCACCTCGGGGGCTGAGCCCGCAGGCAGTGGCGCGGCCGGGTCCTCCGTTCGGCCGGCGCGGGACCTTCGGCCCTGTCCCCGCCACCGGGGTGGGATGACCATGAGCGTGCAGATGTCCTCTTGGAGAAGGGAGCCCACCATGCAGGCACGAGTGGGAGATCGCATCGTCATCCGAGGTCACCGGGTCGGCCAGCCCATCCGCGACGGCGAGGTGCTCGAGGTGCGAGGGCCCGACGGTGGCCCGCCCTACGTCGTGCGCTGGGAGGACAACGGCCACGAGACTCTCTTCTTCCCGGGATCCGACGCCGACGTCGAGCACCTGGCGCACCACGCCACGAGCTGGGCGCCCTGCGCCCTGCGGTCGGCGATCCGCTGACCGACGGGGACCACCCGAGGAAGCTGGACCGACGAGACGGAGGTGTCGTCATGGAGCCGACGACGGCCCGAACCCTGCTCGAGCGCGAGCGCGAGCGCCTGATGGAACTGCGAGTCGGCTTGGCGGCAGGCGACGAGGGCGGAGAGCGGGACGGCGCGGCGCCGCTGCACGCGGCCGACGTGGCCAGTGAGGTCTTCGAGCGGGAGAAGGAGCGCTCGATCCGTCATCAGGTCGACGCCGACCTGCGCGACGTGGCCGATGCGCTTCGGCGGTTGGACACGGGCTCGTACGGACGGTGCGAGACCTGCGGTGCCGCGTTGGGGGACGAGCGCCTCACCGCGGTGCCGGCGACGCGGTTCTGCCTGGACCACGAGGGCATGTGGGAGGCGGATCGCCTCGCGCTCGGCGTGCCGGCCGGTCGCTACACCGACGGCGACGGCCACACGACCGACCGGGCCGCCGCACGGGAGGCGGGCCGGAACCTCGACCTGGTCGAGGACCAGGAGGAGGTGGGGGAGCGGGTCGAAGTCGGTCCCGAGGACCGGGCGCTGCACGTGACCGATCCGGGGCGGGTCGACGCCGGCACCCTGAGCGCACGCGACCTGGCTGCGCTGGAGGAGCGCCTGGCCGCCGGGGAGGACGAGGAACGTCGCGTCGTGGGGGCCGGCGCCGCTGATCAGGACGAGGAGGAGCGATGACCGAGGTGAGCGAGACCCGGAGCCCCGACGAGCTGCGCCTGGCGGTGACCGCCGGTGACGGCGTCCCCGACGCCATGGTGGCCTACGCCGTCGACAAGCTGACCCACCTGGCCGGCCACGGGTCGGCGCCGATCCTGTTCGGCGAGGTGAAGCTCGTGCTCGACGCCAACCCCGCCGTCGAGCGGCCGGCGCACGCCGAGGCCGTCCTCGACGTCAACGGGGAGCCGGTGCGGGCCCACGTCGCCGCCCACGAGCTGACCGAGGCCATCGACCTGCTCGAGGGACGGCTCGCCCGCCGCCTCGACCGCCACCGCCGACGGCGGGTCGACCGGGCGCGGCGCCTGCACCACCCCGAGGAGCACGAGTGGCGCCATGGGGACCCGCCGAGCCACCGCCCCGCATGGTTCGACCGGCCGCAGGACGAGCGCCGACTCGTCCGGCGCAAGTCCTTCACCGTCGGAGAAATGAGCTGCGACGAGGCCGCCGACGCGCTGGACCTGCTCGGCCACGACTTCCTGCTCTTCACCAACCTCGCCACCGGCGCCGACGCGGTCCTGTTCTTCGCCGAGGTGGCGGGCGGTGGCCTGGAGCTGATCGATGCGTCCGGACGGTCCGACGCGGTCGGAGAGGCGACGGTGGCGCCCGTGCGCCTGAACCACCACGGTGTGCCTGAGTGCTCGGTCAGCGAGGCGGCCGAGCAGCTCGACGTCGACGTCCTTCCGTTCGTGTTCCACCTCGACCCCGACACCGGGCGGGGGAGCGTGGTCTACCGGCGCTTCGACGGGCACTACGGCTGCATCACCCCGGCCTGACCCCTCGCCGGGGCCCGCTCGCCCTCCGAGAGGGTGCACCGGCCTCGGCACTGTGCGAACATGTGTTCGATGGAGGGACGGGCCGAAGCCACCATCCTGCACGCCGACCTCGACTCCTTCTACGCATCCGTGGAACAACGGGACGACCCGAGCCTGGCGGGCCGGCCGGTCGTGGTCGGCGGCGTCGTGCTGGCCGCGAGCTACGAGGCCAAGGCGTTCGGGATCCGGACGGCCATGGGGGGTGCGCACGCCCGTCGGCTGTGCCCGAACCTCGTGGTCGTGCCACCCCGGATGTCGGCGTACACGGAGGCGAGCCGGGCCGTGTTCGCCATCTTCGAGCGCACCACGCCGCTGGTGGAGGGCATCTCGATCGACGAGGCGTTCCTCGACGTCGGCGGTTTGCGGCGCCTGCTGGGGACGCCGGTCGACATCGCGGTGGCGCTGCGTTCGACCGTGGCCGACCAGGTCGGCCTGCCCATCTCGGTCGGCATCGCCCGGACCAAGTTCCTGGCCAAGGTGGCGAGCGGGGTGTCGAAGCCCGACGGGCTGCTGCTGGTCCCACCCGACGGCGAGCTCGAGTTCCTGCACCCGTTGGCGGTCGAACGCCTGTGGGGGGTGGGCCCGGTGACCGCGGCGAAGCTACGCGACCGCGGCCTGGTGACGGTGGGGGAGGTGGCCCGACTCGAGGAGGCCGTACTGGTCGCGCTGGTGGGCCGGGCGATGGGCCGCCAACTCCACGCCCTGGCCCACAACCGAGACCCGCGCCGGGTGGACCTGGGGAGGCGGCGGGGGTCGATCGGGTCGCAGAGGGCCCTCGGCTCGGCGGTCCGTTCGTCTGACGAGCTCGAGGTGGTGCTGCTCGGCCTCGCCGACCGGGTGAGTCGACGTCTGCGGCGGGCACGGCGCATCGGGCGCACGGTGGTCCTGCGCCTTCGCTTCGGCGACTTCTCGCGTGCCACCCGCTCGCACACGATGCCCGAAGCCACCCACGACTCCGCCACCGTCCTCGACACCGCACGATCCCTGCTGCGGGCGGCGCGACCGACGATCGCCGAGCGCGGTTGCACCCTCGTCGGCATGGCCGTCGCCAACCTCGCCGACGACCGTCCCGTACAGCTCGCGCTGCCGTTTCGCGGGCGGCCGCCGGCGGCGCTCGACTCGGCGGTCGACGACCTGCACGAGCGGTTCGGCGCCGGGGCGGTGACCCGAGCCGCTCGTCTCGGTCGGGACGACGGGTGGTCGGTCCCGATGCTGCCCGACTGATGGCTGACCCGTCCGATCCTCCGCTCGACGATCGTGGACCTTGGTCCCTGGTCGCCACCCCGCCCCGTTCGCGAGACTGCGGACCATGACGGGCGAGGACTCCTCCTACCGGATCGGTCGCCAGCGGATCGTGCAGACCGACAAGCACGATCACGCCATGCACGACGGCGACGAGCGGACGTTGTGCGGCAGGTACAGCGCCAAGGCCGTGGTCATCCAGCACGACCTGGCGTTCGCTCCCTATGCCGACCACGCCTGCGAGACCTGCAGCGGGCTGGTCGGCTCCTAGCCCCCGCCCGGCCCCCTCGTGGGCCGGGCTCGCGCTCAGTCGGCGGCGTCTGCGGCCGCCTGCAGGGCGGCCAGGTCGAGCTTCACCATGCCCAGCATGGCCTCGGTGGCCCGCCGCGCCCGCTCCCGGTCGGGGTCGTTGACGATGGCCTCCCAACCCGCGGGCACCACCTGCCACGAGAGGCCGTACCGGTCCTTGAGCCAACCGCACTGGACCTCCTCGCCCCCCTCGGTGAGCCGGTCCCAGAAGTAGTCGATCTCGGCCTGGTCGGCGCAGTCGACGAGCAGCGAGACGGCCTCGGTGAAGGGGAAGACCGGACCCCCGTTGATGCCCGTGAACGGCTGGCCGTCGAGCTCGAAGTTCACCGAGAGCACGGTCCCCTCGGGTCCGGGGCCCGCGGCGGTGTAGTGCAGGACGTCGGTCACCCGGGAGTTCGGGAAGATCGACACGTAGAACTCCGCGGCCTCGAGGGCCTGGTCGTCGAACCACAGGTTGGGGGTGATGCGGGGCACGAGTCCTCCTGGGGAAGTCGCGGTGGGCGTCATCGGGACGGACGCAGGGCGCGCCCGGGGATCATCGCACGGGGCGCGCCACCGGCTGCGGGGCCTCTGGGCCGACCGTCAGGCCGGTTCGATGGTCCACTGGTCGGCCACCCGGTTGTCCTGGTTCAGCACTCGGCCGACGATCCGGTCCGGGAAGACGTCGACGATGACGTAGCTGTGCCAGGAGAACGACTCGGCGGTGAAGTCCTCCTCGCCGGTGCGGCGGGTGCCCGACGCCGCCCCGGTCACGACGTAGGTGACGCCGTCGATCTCGACGCTGCGCTGGTAGTCGTGGTCGTGGCCCGAGAGGACCAGCTGCACGCCGTAGCGCTCGAACAGGGGCCCGAACGCCTCGCGTACGGCGAGGGACGAACCCTGGTACCCCGCCGAGTACGGCGGGTGGTGGACGGCGACGATCCTCCAGGTGGCGTCGCTCTCGCGCAGGGTCTGCTCGAGGAACTCGAGTTGGTCGGGGTCGTCGGACTGATTGGAGTCGAGCCCGACGATCAGGGTGTCGTCGCGCTCGACCGCCCACCACCTCCCGGGCATGCCCAGCGCCTCCATCTGCTCGTCGCCGTACCCCTTGTCGTGGTTGCCCAGGATGGCGAGCAGCTCGGTCCCCTCGTCCAGGACCGCGGAGAACGGCCGGAACACCGTGTTCTCGAGCTCGGCCGGGTCGCCGGCGGGATAGACGTTGTCGCCGAGGAGCAGGAGCTCGTCGAAGGGATCACCCGGATCGACCCGGGCCATGGCCGCGGCAGTGGAATCGAGCCGGTCGCCGCTGTCGCCGATGTCGCCGGCCACGGCGATGCGCAGCGCGGGACGATCGCCGCGTGGGTAGGCCACGTACGGCTCGGTCGAGGTGGGGCTGCCCTTCCAGTGGGTGAGGTAGGACACGATCTGGCGGCGGTACTGCAGACCGAGCGTCGCCGCGCCCACCAGCACGACGACCCCGATGGCGAGCGCCGACCAGCGCAGCACTCGGCGCCGCCGACGGAGACGGGGGCCCTCGGTCGGATCCGCGCCCCTTCGCTCCTTCATCTCGTCATGGTGCGCCTCCGCGCTCGACGCGAACAGGGCAGGAGGTCCCCCGGGTCGGGTCGACGTCCCCGGGGCTCAGGGCGGTGGGCGGTCCTCGATCGAGCGCACGTGGGCCGTGAGGCCGTCGAGGGTCCAGTCCTCCATGCAGCCGCGGAACTGCCGGCGGTTGGTGTCGTCGAGGCCGGGGCGGAGGATGCCCAGGTAGCGATCAGGGGCGATCTCACGGACCTCCCCCTCGAGGTCGGACGTGACCTCGAGTCGACAGAACGTGAACAGCGCGTCGACCATCTCGTCCTGACTCTGGTCCCGCTCCCGGTTGCGGGTGTCGACGTCGACCACGACCGCCACTCGCGAGTCGGGGGCGACGGGCTGGTGCGTGGACAGGGTCGCCTCGCGGAGCAGGAGCACGGCGGCGCCGCCGAGCGCCAGGCCGAGGAGGGCCGCGACCACTCGTCCGGCCGACCTCACCAGGGCGACCGGCGCTCGAGCAGGCGTCGGACCTGGGCGTCGTCGGCGCCGGGCACCTGTTGGGCCAACGCGGTGATCTCGTCCACGAGGAGTCCCCCGCGGGGGTACGCGATCTCGCTCAGCCGGCGGGCGAGGCGGTCCTCTCCGGCCTTGGTTGCCGTACCGGCGGCGACGCGGTCGGCCAGCCACGCCACGCCGGACACGATGATCCCGCTCGCGACGAGGAAGGTGATGAAGACGTTCAGCCCTTGCGTCGTGTCCTCGAGCCACCGGAAGCGGTGCGGGTGCGGGGGCCGGGTCGCCCGGAGGGCCTCGATCGTGGTGGGGTCGACCGATCGCCGCGCCTCGATCCGGGCGAGACGCCGCAGGATCAGCGCCGTGGCGATGGCGACCTCGGCGACGAGCACGATGAGCGCGAAGAACAGGGCACGGTTCCACTCCCACCTCGTCAGGGAGAGCACCACGAAGAACGCGGACGTGAGCAGCGTCCCGATCGCCACCATCCACGCCGCGACCCTCACCGGATGCCTCCCTCGGAGGGGGACGGGCGGTCACCGACGGTGACCTGCCCGCTCACCCCATCGACGGTCACCACGCTGCCTTCCGACAGCTCCGCTCGCGCGCCTGCGTACCCCACGACGGTGGCCACGTCGGCCTCCCGGGCGAGGATGGCCAGGTGGCTGAGCACCGAGCCGGTCTCGGACACCAGGCCGGCGATGCGGCCGAGCACGGGACCGAGGCCCGGGGTGAGGGTCGTGGTGACCAGGATGGCGCCGTGGGGCGGGTGCTCGGTGTCGTACGTGACCGGTCCGGTGGCGGTCCCCCCGCCGGCCCCGGTGCCGCCGCCGGCTTCGTCGGCGCCACGGACCGGGACGGGTAGGCCGAGCTCGGTCAGCTGGAACCGGGCGGGGAGGCGGGGGCAAGCGCCTCCGTCGGACCGCTCGCCGTCGACCCGGTCGGTGCGGACCAGGCCGGGCACCATCTGGGCCCGCTTGGTGACGATGGCGTCGAGGTCGTCCACGGAGAGCTCCCGGACGACCTCCGGCGCGGCGAGCTCGGGCGCCGGCGGCGAGCCGGCGCCCGAGCTCCCAGGCGGCGCGCCCGGAGAGCTCGTGGAGCCAGCGCACCCGGAGGCGGAGCGCCTCGCGCAGGAGCCCGTCCTCGTTGCCACCGGTGGGGTCGTGGGTGAGGTCGATCGCCGTCGGATCGGGGGGAAGGGCGCCGGTGGGCCCGACGCGGGGGGCCGTGAGCGCGAGGACCGCCGGGCTCCGCAGGACGATGTCGGCGTCGGCCATACCGTCCCGGCGGGCCTCCACGAGGATCCGCAGGGCGAGTGAGGTGCCCGTCATCCGGTTGGCCCCGGTGTCCGCGAGCATCCCGAGCAGGATCTCGTGCGCGTGCACCGAGTGCAGGGCCGCCCGGCTCCGGTGGAGCACCGACAAGAGCTGACGCCCCG
>CAZYPY010000074.1:12855-15047 GCA_964649545.1 uncultured Microthrixaceae bacterium
ACCGAGTGCAGGGCCGCCCGGCTCCGGTGGAGCACCGACAAGAGCTGACGCCCCGTCAGCTCGCGCAGCGGCGGGAGGGCCTCGAGGTCGCGGTCGGCGCGATCGAGGACGTCGGCCGCGAGGTGGGGGAGGGCGGCCCGGAGGCGCCCGACGCGCCAGGTCGCGCCGAGGTGCCGGACGGCGTGGAGCGGGTTACGGCGACGCGGAGGTCGGCCGATCTCGCCGGCCAGCTCGAGATCGATGGCGGCGTGGCCGGCGACCACGACGACCACGTCGCGGGCGGCGAGCTCGGCGTCGGTGGCCGCGCCGCTGAGGCGCAGCGCCGCCTGGACCGCCGACCGCAGCGGCGGGATCCACAGATCGACCTCCAAGGGGGCGAGCGCCTCGGGGAAGGTCTCGGCGATGGGGCCGGGCCCGTAGACCGGGCCCTGGGGCGTGCCCCTGGCGGACGTCGTGACCGGACGGGACTGCAGCAGCCAGAGCGCGCCCTCGGCGTCGATGGCCCACTCGATGTCCTGCGGGCCGCCGAACACGGCTTCGACATCCGAGGCGAGGCCGACGAGCCGCTCGATGTCGTGCCGGTCCAGCCGGGCGCCGTCGTTGCGGTCGTACTCCAGCACCCGCCCGTGGTCGTCCACCACGTAGCGGGCCCCCGCCACCTCCCCGCTGACGAGGTCGACCGGCGCCCCGTCGACGGCGGCGATGACCCGCCGGTCGGTGCGCCCGGTGACGGGATCGAGCCCGAAGAGCACGCCGCCGTAGGCCGGGTCGAGGAAGGGCTGGACGAGGACCGCGATCGGCTGGTCCTGCGTGCCGGTGCGGGTCCGGGACGCCAGCACCGAGCGGACCGCGTCCTCGAGCTCGACCGGGCCGTCGATGTCCACGACCGACTCGAACTGACCGGCCATCGAGGACTCGGCGGTGTCCTCGGCCACCGAGGAGCTGCGCGCCACCAGGTGGCGGCGCTCGCCGCCGGCGGCGACGAAGGCCTCCCGCAGTGCCGGATGGCGGTCGAGCCGGGCGCCCCGGTCCACGGCGTCGGCGAAGGCCGTGGTCAGCACGACCCCGGGCAGCGTGGCGAGGCCGGCCCCGGCGGCCCGGGCCAGGTTCGCTGCCTTCGCTCCCGTCAACGAGACGTCCCTCGCCGTGGGCTCGTCCAGTCGGACCACGAGCGGCCGATCTGCGCACCCGCCCGTCGAGGTCATGGCTCCAGTCTGCCCCGCGGGCCACGCGCCGCTCAGCCGAGCGGGGTGGCGAGGCAGGCGGAGCCATGGGGAGGGAGCAGTCGGCGCGATGCGCGCCACCCGCCGCCCGGTCAGCCGTGGGTCACCACGAGAGCTCGATCTCCAGCTCACCCCCGTCCTCGGTGATCTCGATCTCGACCTCGACCTCGATCGCGTCGGGCACCTTGGCCGTGATCCGCACCCCACCCTGGGTCAGCTCGAGCTCGTTGTGGCGGGCGAGCTGGTCGGCCAGCCGGCGCAGCAACGCCGCCGCCTCCTCGCGGCGCATGGTGCCGCTCTGCTCGACCTCGATCAGCTCGTCCGACATCGCACCCTCCTCGTTGGTTGGGCGCAACGGTAGGTGCTCGGGCGGTGTGGGCGGTGGTTCGGCGGAAGTCAGACCGTGCGGGCTCGCCACTCGCCGACGGTGATCACGTACAGCGCGGCCCGGAAGTGCTCGTCGCCGTCGTCGTGGTCGGCGTCGTGGACCCAGCGCATGCCGAGGCGCTCCATCACCGCGCGGCTCGCCCGGTTGGGCACGTCGGCCATGGCGTGGATCTCGTCCCGCCCCTCGACCTCGAAGCCATGGGCGAGCCACCGTTCCGCGGCCTCCGTGGCGTACCCCTCGCCCCAGTGGACCGGGCCGAGCCGCCACCCGAGCTGGAGCTGGTCGGGGTACCACGGCACCACCGAGAGCCCGACCGCGCCGAGGAACGCACCGTCCTCCTTGCGCTCGACGGCCACCATGGCGGTCCCACCGGCACGCACGTCGGCGTTCGCGGCCAGCATCTTCGCCTCGGTGACGTCCCGGGACTGCGGCCCTCCCAGGTAGCGCATGACGTCGGGATCCAGGTTCATGGCGGCGAACGCGTCGAGGTCGGCCCGCCGGTAGGGCCGCAGCACCGACCGCTCGGTCTCGTAGAGGGCGTCCCCGCCCCACCCGTCGTCGCTCACCCCGCCGACGCTACG
>CAZYPY010000075.1:0-14728 GCA_964649545.1 uncultured Microthrixaceae bacterium
CCGCATGCCCGGGGTATCGACACACCGCAGGCCCGACTTGGGCCGAAAGCCCTAGACGGCCTCGGATTCCTCCCGCCGAGACCGGCGACCCCGGACCCGGGTCCGCACGAACCGCACGACCACCAGGAGGACCAGCAGGACGAGCGCCGCCGCCGACACCCCCGCCAGGATCCACACGGTGGTGTCCCGCTCGGACGACTGGGCGGCCATGCGCTGCGGCTCGTCGCCGAGGTCGGCCGTCCATCGGGCCGAGGTCGTGGCGGCGGCCTCCCCGTTGGTGGTGAAGTCCCCCTCGGGCAGGGTGGCCGTGACGGACACGCTCATGGTGTCGGCCAGGGGCGCACCGAGCTGCGCCTCCAGCGCGGCCTGGTCGAGCCCGAAGGTGTCCGAGCCGAGCACGGCGTCGAGGTCGTCGTCGCTGAAGCTGCCGAGGCCGGCCGACAGGTCGAGGCCACCGCCGAAGGTCCAGGTCGTCTCGCCGAAGGTGTGGTCCCGGCGCAGCTCGATGGCCCGCAGGATCCCGCCCCGCCCGCCGATCTCGCGCAGCACCGCCCGACCCTGCTCGGGCGTGGCGAACGGTTTGCGGGCCTCGAGGGCGAGGCCGCCGTCCTCGGTCGGGTCGGGGCCGGTGACCGTCCAGCCGGTGGCCTCGAGGTCGGCCACCCGCAGGTCGTCGGCGAGGTCGGGGACCCGCGCCGCGGCGTCCGCGTCGAGGGTGACGGTGACCACGACCTCGCCCGAGCCGTCCTCGGCCATCGTGAGCCCGACCTCGGCGTCCACCCGGCAGCCGACCGCGACGGCGAGCAGCACGGCCACCAGCAGCAGGACGCGAGCTCGACGCAGCCCCTGCCGCACGGCGGACAGTCGCTGCGTCGAGCTCGGACGTTCGGTTGTGACCAGGGTGGGCTACTCCGCGGCGGGAGCGACGCCCTCGGCCGCCTCGGCCATCTCGAGGCTCGGCGGCTCGAAGCCCTCACGCGGGGTGAAGGTGATCACGGTCTCGCCCTTGGCCGACTCGGGGTCGACCTCGGCGTCGACCACGATGATCTGGCCGGCGCGGAACTCCTTCCAGAGCAGGCGCTCGGAGACCGGGTCCTCCACGAGGCGCTGGATGGCCCGGCGCAGCGGGCGGGCGCCCATGGTGGGGTCGTAGCCCTCGTTGGCCAGCTTCACCTTGGCCGCCTCGGTGAGCTCGAGGCCGAGGCCCTGCCCCTGGAGCTGCACGGTGAGGCGCTTGATCATCAGGTCGACGATCTGGATGACCTCGTCGCGCGACAGCTCGTGGAACACGATCGTGTCGTCGATGCGGTTCAGGAACTCGGGCCGGAAGTGCTGCTTCAGGGCGTCGTTGACCTTCTCCTTCATGCGCTCGTACGTGACGGCGCCCTCGCTCGTGCCGAAGCCGAGCTTGGACTTGCGCAGGTCGGCGGTGCCGAGGTTGGAGGTCATGATCAGCACGGTGTTGCGGAAGTCCACCGAACGGCCCTGCGAGTCGGTGAGGCGCCCCTCCTCCAGGATCTGGAGGAGCGTGTTGAACACGTCGGGGTGGGCCTTCTCGATCTCGTCGAAGAGCACGACCGAGAAGGGCTTGCGGCGCACGGCCTCGGTGAGCTGGCCGCCCTCCTCGTAGCCCACGTAGCCGGGGGGTGAGCCCACCAGGCGGCTGACCGTGTGCTTCTCCATGTACTCGGACATGTCGAGCTGGATGAGCGACTGCTCGTCGCCGAAGAGGAACTCGGCCAGCGTCTTGGCCAGCTCGGTCTTCCCGACGCCTGAGGGGCCGAGGAAGATGAACGAGCCGCTGGGGCGCTTCGGGTCCTTCAGGCCGGCGCGGGTGCGGCGGATGGCCTGGGACACGGCCTTGATGGCCGACTCCTGGCCGATGACCCGCTTGTGGAGCTCGTCCTCCATGCGGAGGAGCTTGGCGGTCTCGGCCTCGGTGAGCTTGTAGACCGGGATCCCCGTCCAGATGGAGAGGACCTCGGCGATGGCCTCCTCGTCGACCTCGTCGAAGAGGTCGACGCCCGAGGCCTTCATCTCGGACTCCTTCTCCTCGCGCTGGGCGAGGAGCTCCTTCTCCTTGTCGCGGAGCTGGCCGGCCTTCTCGAAGTTCTGGGCCTCGACCGCCTCCTTCTTCTCCTGGACCACGAGCGCGATCTGGTTCTCGAGCTCCTTGAAGTCCGGCGGGGTCTCCATGCGCTTGATGCGCAGGCGGGCGCCGGCCTCGTCGATGAGGTCGATGGCCTTGTCCGGGAGGTGGCGGTCGGAGATGTAGCGGTCGGCCAGGTTGGCCGAGGCGACGAGGGCCTGGTCGGTGATGGTGACCCGGTGGTGGGTCTCGTAGCGGTCGCGCAGGCCCTTCAGGATCTCGATGGTGTGGGCCACGGTGGGCTCCTCCACCTTGATGGGCTGGAAGCGGCGCTCGAGGGCGGCGTCCTTCTCGAGGTGCTTGCGGTACTCGTCGAGGGTGGTGGCGCCGATGGTCTGGAGCTCACCGCGGGCCAGCATCGGCTTGAGGATCGAGGCCGCGTCGATGGCGCCCTCGGCCGCGCCCGCACCCACGAGGGTGTGGATCTCGTCGATGAAGAGGATGATGTCGCCGCGGGTGCGGATCTCCTTCAGCACCTTCTTGAGGCGCTCCTCGAAGTCGCCGCGGTAGCGGGAGCCCGCCACGAGGGCGCCGAGGTCGAGGGTGTAGAGCTGCTTGTTGGTGAGGGTCTCGGGGACGTTGTCCGCGGCGATGGCCTGGGCCAGACCCTCGACGATCGCGGTCTTGCCGACGCCGGGCTCGCCGATCAGCACCGGGTTGTTCTTGGTGCGGCGCGAGAGCACCTGCATGACCCGCTCGGTCTCGCGGGCCCGGCCGATGACCGGGTCGAGCTTCTTGTCGCGGGCGAGCTGGGTGAGGTTGCGGCCGAACTGGTCGAGCACGAGCGAGCCCGACTGGGCGCCGGCCTCGCTGCCCTGGCCGGTGCTGGCGCTGGCCTTCTCCTGGCCGCCGGGGCCGGAGTAGCCCGAGAGCAGCTGGATGACCTGCTGGCGGACCCGGGACAGGTCGGCGCCGAGCTTGACCAGTACCTGGGCGGCCACGCCCTCGCCCTCACGGATGAGGCCGAGGAGGATGTGCTCGGTGCCGATGTAGTTGTGGCCGAGCTGGAGCGCCTCGCGCAGCGAGAGCTCGAGGACCTTCTTGGCCCGGGGGGTGAAGGGGATGTGCCCGCTGGGCGAGGAACCGCCCTGGCCGATGATCTCCTCGACCTGGCTGCGCACGGCCTCGAGGGAGATGCCGAGGGACTCCAGCGCCTTCGCGGCCACACCCTCGCCCTCGTGGATCAGCCCGAGCAGGATGTGCTCGGTGCCGATGTAGTTGTGGTTGAGCAGCCGCGCCTCTTCCTGCGCAAGCACGACGACTCGACGGGCTCGATCGGTGAACCGTTCGAACAAAGGACCTGCCTCCCTACCGAAAGGGGTTACGTGAGCCGAGTCTACCGGTCGGCTCCCTCCCCACACGCGTCGGACGAAACCACCCGGGAGTGGAGGGTTCGGCGCGGGTGATCGCCACGCTCCGCTCGACGCTCCCCGGTGAGTTGGGGCGATCGCACGAGGCTTGCGTACGCTCCCGGGGTGGCCGAGAACCCGCTGCTCGCGATCCCGGGGATGTCGGCGGGCCTCGCGCGCGTCGAGGTGGCCCTGCGGGAGTCGGTGCGCTCGGAGGATCCCTTCCTCACCGAGGTCGCGAGCCACCTGATCACCGCCGGCGGCAAGCGGGTGCGGCCCGCCTTCGCCCTCGCCGCCGCGGCCACCAACACCGACGACGACGTGGACGCCGTCTCCGACGACGTCGTCATGGGCGCGGTGGCGGTCGAGCTCGTCCACCTCGGCTCGCTCTACCACGACGACGTCATGGACGAGGCCACCACCCGCCGCACGGTCGAGAGCGTCAACGCCAAGTGGGGCAACCTCCAGGCCATCCTCGCCGGCGACTTCCTGCTGGCCCGGGCCTCCGAGATCGCCGCCTCGCTCGGCGTCGAGGTCGCCGCCCTGCTGGCCGCCACCATCGGCCGCCTCTGCGAGGGCCAGGTCCGCGAGCTGCGCGACACCTACAACGTGGGCCGCACCGAGGCCGACTACCTCTCCTCGATCGAGGGCAAGACCGCCTCGCTGTTCGCCACCGCCTGCCGGGTGGGGGCGATCGTGGGCGACCTGCCCCGTGAGGAGGTCGACGCCCTCACCGAGTTCGGGCTGCGCTTCGGCATGGCCTTCCAGATCGTCGACGACATCCTCGACGTCACCGCCACCGACGAGCAGCTCGGCAAGCCCGCCGGCCACGACCTGGTCGAGGGCGTCTACACGCTGCCGGTCATCCGCACGATGGCCGCCGGCACCGCCCCCGACCTCGCCGGCCTGCTCGGCGGCCCGCTCGAGGCGGGCCAGCTCGACCGGGCCCGCTCGATGGTCCGGTCCGACGGCGCCGTCGCCTCGTCACTCGAGACCGCGGCGACCTACGCCCAGTCGGCCATCGAGAGCCTGCACCCCCTCCCCCACGCCACCGCCGCCCTGCGCCTGGGCGAGGCCGCGCAGCACCTCCTCGCCGGCGTCCGCGCCGCCGCCTGAGACCCAGCCCCTCCTGGCGATCGACGGCGCGTAGCGTTCACGGGGGTGGAAGACGCCCGGGGGTCGTCGCTGACGCGGGGGATGCTGACGGGCGTCACCGCGTACCGGTGGGCGGCGTGGGTGTGGATGGCGGTGGTCGTCGTGGTCGACCGCGACGAGCTGGAGCGGCCGGAGGTCGCCCTGGTGTTGGTGGCGGCGGCGCTGCTCGTCACCGTGGCCGACACGGTGCTGCTGCGCTCGGATCCCGACCGCCTCCTGCGCCCCGCCGTGGTCGGCACCGAGCTCGTCGTGGCCGTCGGGCTCTCGGTGGCCGACCCCATCGCCTACGCCGACGGGCACTCGCAGTCGCTCGGGTCCGCGTGGCCCCTGGCGGGGATCCTCTCCACAGGTATCGCCGGTGGGGCGCTGGCCGGGGCGGGCAGCGGCGTGATCGTCGGCCTGGCCCGGCTCGGAGGCGACCTCGTGGCCGGCGGGGCCTGGACCGATGGGCGCACGCTCTCGGCGGTGTCGACCATCGTGCTCTACGCCCTGGCCGGCGGCGCCGCCGGGTTCGCCGCCGCCCGCCTGCGCGCCGCCGAGCGCGACATCGCACTGGCCGAGGCGCGGGCCGAGGTGGCCGCCACGCTGCACGACGGGGTGCTCCAGACCCTGGCGGTCGTGCAGCGGCGCACCACCGACCCCGAGCTGGCCCGCCTCGCCCACGACCAGGAACGCGAACTGCGCGACTTCCTCGCCGGTCGGGAGGCCCCTCCCGAGGGCCTGGCGGTCGCGCTGCGCGCCGCGGCCGCCCGTTACGAGGAGCGCTACGGCGGCCGGAGCGAGGTCGTGGTCGCCGACGACCTGCCCGAGCCCGCCCCCGCGGTCGTCGCCGCCCTCGCCGGTGCCGTGGGCGAGGCCCTGGCCAACGCCGGCCGCCACGGCGGCGCCGGCCGGGTGGTCGTCTACGCCGAGCCCACGGAGGGACCGGACGGGCGGGACGAGGTGTTCTGCTCCGTGAAGGACGACGGGCCCGGCTTCGACCCGGCCACGACCTCCGAGGGGACGGGCATCACCCGGTCGATCCGGGCCCGCCTCGCCGACGTGGGCGGGCGGACGGAGGTCGACGGCCGCCGCGGTCGGGGCACCGAGGTGCGCCTCTGGGCCCCCGTCGGGCGCTGACGTACGGCCCGCACGGCCCGCCACCTGACCGTACGACCGCGTCGTCACCCGACCACCCGGGCCGCAACGGTCGCTGCGCCCGCCCTCTCGGCGATGTCAGCCGGCCGGTCGAGCGCGGGTGCGCAGCTCCTCGACCGTGGTGCCGGCGGCGGCGAGGCGGGCCGCCAGCAGGTTCGCGGTGGCCCGGGCCGCGTCGGTCGCGCCGAGGGCCAGGTGGGAGCCGATCAGGATGCGGTGGGCGCGCTCGCCCAGCTCGTCGATGCGCAGCGCCGCGAGGGCGTGCTCCATGGCCGCCTCCGGTTCCCCGCGGGCCGACTCGAACTCGGCGAGGCGACACGCGGCGGCGTAGGCCAGCGACTGGAGGCGCAGGCGCTCGTGCAGCACCTCGGGATCGTCGAGGTCGGCGAGAAACGGCCCTCGGTAGCACGCCAGCGCCGCGTCGTAGTGCTCATAGGCCAATGCTGATGCTCCCTGCGCTTCCGCGGCCCGAGCGTGGCGGAGATGGGCATCGAAGCGGTCGACGTCGAGCTCGAGGCCGTCGGGGTTCAGCTCGAGCCGGTCGCCGACCGAGCGGATCCACCACGACGGACCGTCGGCCCGCTCGGGCTCGAGCACGGCGAGCAGCTTCGCCAGGGTGACCCGGAGGTTGTTCGCCGCCTGCTCCGGTGCGAGGTCCGGCCACAAGGACGCGGCGAGATCCGCTCGGCCGACCGAGCGGTGCACGACCAGTCGACCGAGCAACTGACGGAGGCGTCGCCGCCGGCCGAGCGGTGAGAGGACGGTGCCGTCGGACCCGAGGGCGACGAGCTCGCCCAACGTGCGCAGCACGAGGCCGCGGGACGGCCGGCGAGGGAGCGAACCCACCTGCTCGGCGGCGCGGACGGCGAGGTCGGCGTCGGGGTGCTCGAGGATGCGGCGGGCCCAGCGGTCGGGCGCCGGCAGGCGCTGACGCAGGGCGTCGGCGGCCGGCGTCGAGGCCGCGAGGGCGAGCTCGTACAGCAGGGGCGGGGGGACATGGACTCGTAGCAGCGCCGCCTCGGTCCAGGGCAGGGAGGACGCAGCGGCACCACCGTCACCCGCACGCACCGCCTCGACCGCCCGGCCGGCGGCCACCGCGACCGTGTGGGACGCACCGAGTTCCAGCTCGTCCAACCACGCCGTGCCGGGTACCAACGCCCGGATGGGACAGAGCGCACCGAGATGGGCCCATGTCGGGAACGGCGCCATGGTCACGAGGCCTTCGATCAGGGCGACGCGTGCCGCGAACGCCGCTTCCCCCTCCTCGACGAGGGCCAGCACGGCGTCGGCCACGTGGGCGAACAGCGCCAGGCGCGGCGCCACCGCGGTCGTGCGTGACAGCGCGTCGTCCACGAGGGCCCTTGCGTCGTCGAAGGCGCCGGTGGCAAGGGCAACCGCCGACACCATCGAGAGGAGGGGAACCTCGACCGGGGCCAGCCGGCGTTGCCGGTAGCTCGCTGGTAGTCCTGACGCGATGGGCCAGGCCGCGTCCGGGTCGATGCCACCCCGGTACCAGACGGCCTGTGCGGCGACGGGATCGGTCACGCCGCCGGCCAGGACCTCATCGAGCGACACCGGTACGAGCTCGGGGTGGCCCAGCGCCACGTACCGGGAGGCCAGGGCGACCCGTCGCGTCTCGGGGTGGGGCCCTCCGAGGTCCTCGAGCACGGCAATCGCCGCGGCGACGTCGCGGGCCTCCTGGGCGTCGTGGGAACGCACGAGCGCCACCGCCGAGCGCGCCAGGGGCCACCCGGCCGACGCCAACTCCGCCAGTTCGGGCGTGACCACGAGCGCCGCCGGGTCGCTGTCACCCTGGAGCTGCACGAGTCGCCACCAGGCCAGCGCCCGCATCTCGTCGTCGCCGGTCCGCCGAGCCTCGTCGAGCATCCTGCGTAGCGCCGCCTCCACCTCCGACGGCGTCGCCGCGAGCACCGAGTCCAAGCCCAGCCCGACCGGTCCCTCCCGCTCGGGACCCGGCAGCAGATCGGCCAGCGCGAGGGCGTCGGCCCGGTTGAGGCGGGCGCTGATGGGCAGCGAGACGTACTGACGGATCAGGCGAACCACACCCTCGTCGTCGCCACTCTCGGCCAGGACCGCGCTGGCCCGCACCAGCTCGCCGCGGCGGACCAGCACGTCGGCGGCCGCGGCCAGTGCCCCCCGCCAGACGGCGGGCTCGACCTCGTCGGCCAGCGCGTCCCGGAGCAGATCGTGGAGGCGTCGGCTCTCCCCGATGGCGTCCGTCAGCGGGAGTCCCTCGACGAGGGCTGCGGCGGTCCAGGCACCGCCCGTCGCCGCGGCGGCGAGCTCGTCGTCGAAGCGCTCGAGCCGCGACACGACGGCGAGGGCGCGACGCCGGTCCTCCGGCAGCTGGTCGAGGATCTCCTCCCAGAGGTACTCGACCGACGCCTCGTGGCCGGCGGTGGCGCTGAGCATGGCAAGCGCGGGCCAGGGCGGCAGCGGTGGGCCTTCCTCGACCCCCAGGGCACCGGCCAACATGGAAGTCTCGGCCCGATCGAAGGCCAGGTCGTCCTCGCCCAGGACGACGGCGTCACCTGCGGCCTGGCGACGGCGCACCCCGAGCGGCGGGGTCGTGCGCCCACTGACCACGAGGTGGCCGTTGCGGGGCAGGCGGTCGAGGAGCTCCTCGAGGACGACCCACGCTCCAGAGCCGTCGAGCACGTGGGCGTCGTCCACGACGAGCGCCACCTCCTCGGGAGCGCGCACCAGCACCAGGTCGGCGAGCTGGGCCACGTCGTCGACCGCATCCGGCTCCCCGGCAACGGCCTCGGCCAACGCGGTGAGGAGATGGGCAGGGGTCCGGTCGAGCGCACCGACCTGGACCCACGCGTCGACGCCACGGGGGTCGAGGCCGTTGTCCCGCATCGCCTGCGCCAAGAGCGTGGTCTTGCCGTACCCCGCTCCCGCCACCACGACCGTGAGACGGCGCTCGAAGCGCTCACCGAGGCGCGCCACCAGTCGCGGTCGCTCGATCAGTCCCGCCCGAACCGTCGGCTTCGCGCTGGACGGACCGCCCTGGTCGCCCCGCAAACCACCTCCCGTCTCGTCGCCCGGCATGCTAGCGACGGGCCTGACGGCGCCCGGGGTCGAGGCCACCCCGGCCTGCCGGAGCTGGTTCAATCGGGTCATGGCCGAGCCGCCCGCCGCACCCGAGCGTCCGGCCGGCGCCCTCAGCCCGGTGCGGGTCGTGGTGGCCGACGACCACCCCATCTGGCGCACCGGGCTGCGGGCCGACCTGGGCGAGAGCTTCCACGTCGTCGGTGAGGCGGGCGACGGCGCCGAAGCCGTGACGGTGATCCGCCGAGAGCGACCCGACCTCGTCCTGTGCGACCTCCACATGGGCGCCGGCGGCGGGCTCCACGTGGTCCGCACGTGCGGCGAGGAGGCCCGCATCGTCATGCTCACGGTGTCGGAGGCCGAGCGCGACCTGCTCGACGCGGTGGCCGCGGGCGCCGTCGGCTACCTGGTGAAGTCGACGCCGCCCGACGAGCTCCGCCGGGCCCTGTGGCGGGCCGCGCAGGGCGAGCCGGTGTTCTCGCCGCAGCTCGCCTCGCTCGTGCTGGGGGAATTCCGTCGCCTGGCCAAGGCCAGTGGGCCGGCCGCAGCGCTCTCGGACCGCGAGCGCGAGGTGCTCCAGCACGTGGCACGGGGCCACACCTACCGAGAGATCGGCGAGGAGCTCCACATCTCCCCGAAGACGGTCGAGAACCACGTTCGCAACATCCTCGACAAGCTGCACCTCAACCGGCGGCAGGAGCTCGTGCGCTTCGCCGTCGAGCACGGCATCGACTGAGTCCCTTGCCCGAGCGCCGCCGCGCTCGGCCCCCACCGGTCACCCAGAGATCTTTGGGGGGTTCCCCCGATGGTCGAGGTCCCGGCAAGAGCGCAGCCTCGGAGCCATGGCTGCTCCGTCCCTCCCTCCCCCACCGTCCCGTGATCCGCTCCCACCGCCCGCGCCCGGAGCGCCCGCACCACCGGCTCCCGCCGGCGCCGGGCGGGCCGGCGCCCTGTTCGTCGCCGGCACGGGGGCGTCCCTGTTGTTCGCCGCCGCGGTCGTCTTCGTGGCCGTGCGCTGGGGACAGCTCCCCGACAGCGTCAAGGTCACCATCGTCGGTGGGCTCACGGCCGTGCTCCTCGCGGCCGGCCGCCTGGCCCGCCGGACGTTCCCGTCCACGGCCACCGCGGTGTTCCACCTCGGCGCCTACCTGGTGCCCGTCGACCTCGCCGCGCTGCTCGTGCGCGCCGACGCGTCGACCGCCGTCCTGTTGACCCTGACCGGCGCGGCAGCCTCGCTCGTCCTGGGCGCCGGCGCCCGGCTCGAGCGCTCGCCCGTGCTCGGCGCCGGAGCGGTGGCCGGGACCGTGGTGCTGGCCACCGGCGTCGGATGGTTCGCCGACGGCGGGGTCCTCCCGCTGGTGCTGCCCGCCGGCGTGGTGACCGCGTGGTGCACGTTCGGCGCGATCCGCACCAGCCGCCATCGAGGCCCGCTCGTCGAGGCGACCCTCCCGCTGGCCCTCCTGGCGGTGTTCGTGCCGTCCGCCGTCGGCGCGGTCGTGGCGTCCGAGGTCGGCGTGCGGCTCACCCTCCTGGTGATGCTCTCCCTCGCCTGGGGCCTGGGTGTCGCCCTCGACCGCACCCGCTCGGACCGGACGCCGGCGCTCGGTGCGCTCCCGCGGGTCGAGTCGGTCCTCCTGCTCCACCCGGCGCTCGGCTTCGTCAAGGACGCGCCCGCCTTCACCGCGGCCTTCGCCTCGGCGCTCACTCTGGTCGCCACGATCGAGGCGGTGCGGCTGCGCCAGCCGACCCTGGCCGGGATCACCGCGCTCGCGGCACCGGCGGCCGTCGTCCCCGCGGCGCTCGCCCTCGGCCTCACGGTGGAGACCGCCGGCCTGGTGACCCTCACCGTCGCCCTCGTTCCGGCGCTCGTCGCGGTGCGCCTGTCGACCCGCTGGGCGGTGTCCACCACCGCGATCGCGGCCGCGTTGGCCACGGTCGGGACCGTGCTGGCCGCCGGCGAGCCCTCGACCGGCGCCACCGCCCTGCTCGCCCTCGGCGGCCTCCTCGCGCTCGGCGGCCTCCTGTGGAGCCTCGTCCCGGTGAGCCTCGCCGGCGGCGCGACGGCGGCGATCGGCTACTGGTGGCACCTCGACCAGGCCGGCATCGACGCCGTGGACGCCCTGGTGCTGCCGGTCGTGGTGGCCCTGGCCGTCACCGGCGTGGCGGCCGAGCGCCGCCGGTCGGCGACGTCCTGGTTCACGCTCACCCCGCCGATGGCGCTCCTGGGTGGGGCGGCGCTGGCCGAGCGCGTGGGCGGCGGGCCGGCGGTCCACGCCCTGCTGGCCGGCGCGGTCGGTGTGCTGGCCGTCGTCCTCGGGGGCCGCCAGCGAGCCCTGGGCCCCCTCGTCACCGGGACGGCCCTGCTCGCGGCGCTCACCGCCCACGAGACCGTCGCGGTCACCGCCGGCGTGCCCACCTGGGCCTGGCTCGCCCTCGGCGGCGCCGTACTGCTCGGCGCCGGCCTGGCCCTCGACCGCACCGACACCGGACCGGTCGAGGCCGGCCGTCACCTCCGCGAGGTCGTCGGGACCACCTTCCATTGAACGGGCGTGTCGCGATCGAACGACGCCACGGTCTGCATCACCTCAAGAGGTGCCGCTCCGGAGCCAGACCCGGCGAGGGCGGGGCTGGGACGCCGGCTCGACCTCGCCGCGCTGCTTGCGACGCACGTAGGCCCGCCCGCCCGGGCCGGCCGTGATGCCGTGCAGGGCCACGCTGAGCAGCACGGTCAGGACGATCGCCCCGATGGCACGGTCGGTCACCGTGTTGCCCTCGCCCAGCTCCTCCACGGCCAGGACGGCGAACACCACCGACGCCAGCCCACGGGGGCCGAACCACCCGATGAACACGACGCTGGCCCCGTCCAGCCCGGACCGCAGCAGGGCGAGGGCCACCGGCACCATCCGCACCAGGGTCAGGCTCAGCAGGGCGTAGAGCACGACGGAGCCGTCCAGCGAGGACACCGCCAGCGGCACGAGCGCGGCGCCGAAGAGGAACCACACCACGAGGCCGAAGAGCTCGCCGCCCAGCTCGGGCAGCTCGGCGGACCGGTCGAGGTCGGTCCGCTCACGGTCGAGGGTGGCGCCGTAGGCGAGGCCGGCGGCGAAGGCGGCGATGAAGCCGTTGCCGTGCAGGGCGCCCGCGAGGGTGAACGAGGTCAGCGCCATGGCGAGGGCGGCGAGGCGGCGGCCACCCGGGGCGATCCAGCCCCGGTCGGCGGCGGCGTTGATGGCGAGCGCGCCGAGGATCCCGAGGCCGGCGCCGACCAGCACGCCGACGCCCAGCTCCCGGATCGCGGAGGTGACCTCCCACGAGGTGGTGTGCGCCGCCCCTGCGAGCGTCGCCGCCGCGGCGGCGAGCGCGACAGTGACGAGCGGCGTGGCGATGCCGTCGTTCAGGCCGCTCTCCACGTTGACCGCTCGGCGGAGGCGGAGCGGGATGCGGTCGTCCTCGATCACCTGGGCGCTGAGCGCGGCGTCGGTGGGGGCGAGCGCCGCCCCGACGAGGAGGGCCACACCGCCGGCGAGCCCGCCGAAGAGGAGCGCGGCGAGCAGCGTGCCGGCGAGGATGGACAGCGGCAGGCCGATCGCCAGCAGGCGCGCGGGCAGGCCGAGATCCCGCCGCAGCTCGCCCCCGTTGATCCGGGCGGCGTCCGAGAACAGCACGAGGGCGAGCGCGACCTCGGCCACCCCGTGGATCACCGCGGTGTCGATGTCGACGTCGAGCACACCCCAGTCGCCGTTGCCGAGCAGATAGCCCGCGACGGTGAACACGAGCGGGCCGGTCACGTTGTGGCGCGCGAGGGCGCCCGACACCATGGCCCAGCCGAACAGCAGCAGGCCGACGACGGCGACCGTGGCGGAGCTCACGCCGAGATCATGGCGTGCCCACCGCCGCGGGGACGACCGACGGGTCGGTCAGTCGATCAGGAACCACCCACGGACGGTGGCCTCGTGGTCGAGGTAGCGCTCGCCGGAGACGTCGACGACCACCTTGTCGATGGCGCCGCCGCGGAACGGGAAGGGCGCCTCGTAGTTGGGCGACACCGCCGAGCCGCTGTCGCGACCGACGGAGATGCCGTCGCCGGTCAGGCAGAAGTAGCCCGGCTGGGTGACGATCGGGCCCGAGCCGACCTCGGCGTCGTCCACGTAGAGCGTGAGCGTGCCCTTGGCGCCTGGCTGGGCGGGGTCGTCGTTCGGCCCCTCGGCCTGGAACTCGGCGACCACGGTGTGGGTGCCCGCGGACAGTGGCGCCGACGCCACCACGTCCTGCTGGTAGGTCCCGACCCAGTTGAAGGTGTAGCGGAGCACGCCGTCCTTCAGGTAGAGGGCGTGGCCGCCGGGCACGCCTCCGTGGGCGAAGATCACGCCCTCGGCGCCGTCCTCGACGGTCACCCCGGCCGCGACCGCGTACGAGCGCCCGGGGATCATCGGCCCGGCCGACTCCGGCACGTCGGAGGTGCCGGGGTAGAAGACGTACTGGGCCCGGTCGGGCGAGCCGTGCGGGCGCTCGGCCAGCACCTGCTCGATGGCGCTGCGATCGTCGAGGGGCAGGCCGTTGTAGATGCCCGCGTAGTAGAACCACAGGCCCTTCATCAGCTCGAGCCGGTCCGGGTGGTCGGCGGCCACGTTCCGCGACTGGGACCGGTCGTTGGCCAGGTCGAACAGCTCCCACTCGTCGGCCATGAAGTTGCCCCAGCCGGACAGCGGCGGGTGCACCGTGGTGGCCAGCCAGCCCTCGTGGTAGAGCGCTCGCTGGCCGAGCATCGTGTAGAACTGCGTCCGCTTCCCGGGCACCGAGTTGTCGGTGAGCGCCGAGGCGAAGCTCTCGCCCTCGATCGGGCTCTGGACGTACCCCTTCAGCACCTCGGGGGGCTCGATGCCGAGCAGCTCGTAGACGGTCGGGACCACGTCGACCGCGTGGACGTACTGGTGGCGCACCTCGGTGGACGCGGGGATCCGCGCCGGCCAGGAGACCACGAGCATGTCGGCGGTGCCGCCCTCCTCGCCCGCCCAGCGCTTCCAGTAGGGGAACGGCGTGTCGAGGGCCCACGCCCAGCCGGTGTTGTAGTGGTTGTTGGAGGCGGGGGTCCCCAGCTCGTCGAGGTGGGGCATCGTGGTCTCGGCGGTGTCGGCCACGCCGTTGAAGAAGCGCCACTCGTTGAACGAGCCGTTGGGGCCGCCCTCGCCGCTGGCGCCGTTGTCGGAGCAGACGATGATCAGCGTGTTGTCGATCTGGCCCGACTCCTCCAGGTAGTCGAGCACACGGCCCAGCCGGTCGTCGTAGTACGAGATGTAGCCGGCGAAGACCTCGGCCATGCGGGTGAACATCGTCCGCTCGTCGTCGTTCAGGGTGTCCCAGGGCCGCACGGTGTCGAGCAGCGGCCAGGGCTGGCCGTCGGGGCCGGTGCGGTCCGGCTCGCCGTGGGGGTTGATGGGCGAGAGCTCGGTGCCCTCGGGCAGCAGGCCCAGCTCGATCTGACGGGCGAGGATGCCCTCGCGGATGGCCTCGTACCCGTCGTCGAACACGCCCTTGTAGCGGTCGGCCCACTCGAGCGGCACCAGGTGCGGGGCGTGGCCCGCCTGGGGCGCCAGGTACATGAAGAAGGGCTTGTCGGGGTCGACGACCTTGGCGTCGCGGATGAACTGGACGGCCTTGTCGGCCATGTCGTCGGCGAGGTGGTAGCCGTCCTCGGGGCGGCCCGGCGGCTCGACCTGGTGGTTGTCGCTGACGAGGTCCGGGTAGTACGAGTTCGTCTCCCCGCCGAGCCAGCCGTAGAAGCGCTCGAAGCCCCGACCGAGGGGCCAGCGGCCCTTGTACGCCGCGGCGTTGACCTCCTCGCCCGGCGTGAGGTGCCACTTGC
>CAZYPY010000076.1:0-14557 GCA_964649545.1 uncultured Microthrixaceae bacterium
CCATCTGCGCCTCCTCCAGCGAGATCTGCGTCCGAATCATCGCATCATGTTATCAATAGAGCAGATCATGATGGCTGGCCGACCTGGGTGTGCCCGGACCGCTCCGGAGCCCCTCGAAGCGGTCGCCCCCGGCGCTCACTTTCGTCGATGTCGGGTGTCGTCGCCACGATCATTCACCGTTGGATCGGCGCGGTGAGGCGCACCGCCTCCTGTCCGTAGTGACTACGATGTAGTCATGGCGACTCCCATCTCCGTGCGCTTCCGGGAGCCGAACGTGGCCGAACGACTCCGTCGGGAGGCCGCCGCTCGCGCACAGTCCCAGTCGGCCCTCGCCGAAGAGCTCATCGACGAGGGTTTGCGTCAACGCCGCCATCCCCTGGTGACCTTCCGAGCCGGACCCGCTGGGCGCCGGGCGGCGCTGGCGGGCGGCCCGGACGTGTGGGAGGTGATCGGCGGCGTCATCGGCGGCGACGTCGACCCGGACGATCGTCTCGAGCGCGCCGCGACCACGTTCGGCGTGACCGCGACCCAGGTCGAGGCCGCGCTCGCCTACTACGCGGAGTTCACCGACGAGGTCGACGCGATGCTGGACGAGAACCGCCAGATCGCCGACGAGGCGGAGCAGCAGTGGCACCGGCGACGCCAGCTCCTCGCCCGCTGAAGCTGCTGCTCGACGTCCACCACTCGCCCCGGGCGGCCGAGCGGTTGCGAGGCGCAGGCCACGACGTCGAGGCCGCCGGCGACGATCCGGTCTTGCGGACACTGCCCGACGACGACCTCCTCCGGGCCGCCACGGCAACCGGGCGCGCCGTCGTCACCGAGAACGCCCGCGACTTCGACCGCCTCGTCCGCGCCTGGGCCGCCACCGACGAGCACCACGCCGGCGTGATCTTCACGTCGCCGCGACGCTTCCACCGAGGCAGCGGGGCCTACCCCGACGATCTCGTGGCCGCGCTGACCGAGCTCCTCGGGCATCCTCCCGACGACCGGACCGATTGGATCCACTGGCTCTGACGGGCGGGCCGGCGCTCGGGGGCGCGGCCCCGCCGTCAGGTCAGCAGGGCGTCGCTGTCGTCGAAGCCGGGGTCGCGGACCTCGACCCGCTCGGGGCGGGGGGCGCCGGCCCAGACCGCGGCGACCTGGCGGAAGGTCTCGCCGCTCGGGCGCACGGCCTCGACCACGTCGCCGCGGGCGAGGACCTGCTCGTCGGCGACCACCTCGTCGATGCCGTTCACGGGCGCCACGCAGGTGTCGGCGGGGCCGAGCTCGGCGACCCACTCGTCGCGGGTGCGGGTGGCGAAGGCGGCGGCGAAGGCGGCCCGGATCTGGTCCTGCACGGCGTCATCGAGCTGGTGGGCGGTCCACTGCTCGCAGCCGAGCAGGCGGCAGAGGTTGGCGTAGAACTTCGGCTCGATCGCCCCCACCGACACCCACTTGCCGTCGGCGCAGCGGTAGAGGCCGTAGCAGGCGTAGCGGCCGGTGAGGATGTCGTGGCCGGGCTCGGGCACGACGCCGGTGGCGAGGTGCTCGTCGATGAGCAGGGCGAGCATGCCCACGACTCCGTCCGCCACCGACACGTCGAGGTAGGCGCCCTCGCCCGTCTCGGCCCGCCCGACGAGGGCGGCGAGGATGGCGATGACCGCCTGCATGCCGCCGGCGGCGATGTCGGCCACGGTCGCGCCGGGCAGGGTGAGCTCGCCCTGCGGGCCCCGGCCGGCGCAGGCGAAGTAGCCGCCGGCGGCCAGGTAGTTCACGTCGTGGCCCGCCCACTGGGACTTGGGGCCGGCCTGTCCGTAGCCGCTGGTGGCGCAGTAGACGACGACGGGGTTCACGGCCTTCACCGCCTCGTAGCCGATGCCAAGGCGGTCGACCACGCCGGGTCGGAAGCTCTCGATGACCACGGCGGCGTCGGCGGCGAGGCGCAGGAACGCGGCCCGGCCCTCGTCGGACTTAAGGTCGAGGCGCACTCGCTCCATGCCCCGGTGCCCGCCGTAGGCGTAGAAGGGCGGCTCGATCTGGACGCTGCCGGCGGCGGCGGGCGCGCCGACCTTGATCACCCGTGCCCCGTAGTCGGCGAGCATGCGCGCGGCGCGGGCCGCCGGCCCGACCGTCGACAGGTCGAGGACCGTGACGCCGCTCAGCACGTCGACCCCCCGGCGAGCAGTCGAACTCGACGCACTAGCTGTCGGATTCCGACGACAGCTAGTGCGTCGAGAACGAGGGGGTCGGGGCGCGACGGCGACGGGGCGGGGGACACGCTCGGCGAGCGCCTAGAAGTTCTTGGGGAGGCCGAGCTTGCGCCTCGCGATGATGTTCTTCTGCACCTCGCTCGTGCCGCCGCCGATGGTGTCGATCACCGTGTAGCGGTAGGTCGACTCGGCCCGGCCGGCCATGGGGGCCTCCTCGGTGCGCACCCGCAGGGCGCTGCCGGGGCCGGCGATGTCCATCGACTCCGACGCCAGGCGCTTGGAGAGCTCGGTGGCGAAGAGCTTGTACTCGGAGGCGTGCGTGGTCGGGGGCGCCCCGCCCTTCATCGACTCCGCGACGAAGCGCAGGCCGAGGACGCGGGCGGTCTCGGCGTCGGCGACGAGGCGGGCGATGCGCTGGCGGATCACCGGGTCGTCCTTCAGCGGCTGGCCGTCGCGGACGGTGGTGCGCACGTACTCGACGAGCAGGTCGAGGCGCTGCTTGATGGGCGAGAACGTGAACATGGTGAAGCGCTCGAGGTCGAGCGCCTGGGAGATGTACTGGAAGCCCTTGCCGACCTCGCCCACCACGTAGTCGTCGTGGACGAACACGTCGTCGATGAAGACCTCGTTGGTGCGCTCGTCGCCCATGGTCCACATGCCCTTGATGGTGATGCCGGGCTGGTCGAGGGGGACGAGGAAGAGGGTGATGCCGCCGTGCTTGTCGTCGGGGTCTGTGCGGGCCCCGAGCCAGTACCACTCGGCGAAGTGGGCCGAGGTCGTCCACACCTTCTGGCCGTTGAGGCGCCAGCCGTCGCCGTCCTTGGTGGCCTTGAGCTTCATGGACGCGGCGTCGGAGCCGGCGTCGGGCTCGCTGTAGCCGACCGCGAACTCGACCTCGTTGCGCAGGATCTTGGGCAGGAACTCGGCCTTGAGCTTCTCGGACCCGTGGTGGATCAGGGTCTTGCCGATGATGCCGACGCCCTTGCCGATCTGGGGGCCGCCGCGGCCGGCGAGCTGCTCGTTGAGCAGATACTCGTAGACGCCCTCGCCCTCCTGGCCGCCGTACTCCTTGGGCCAGGTGATGCCGAGCCAGCCCTGCTCCCCCACCTCGGCCATGAAGGCGCGCCGCTTGGGAGTGTCGACGATCTGGGCCATGTTCTCCCGGGTGACGTCGAAGATCTCCGGGTCGTCGTGCTCGTCGAGGAAGCGCTCGACGTCCTTCACGAAGGCCTGCTGCTCGTCGCTGAACTCGAAATCCATGGGGGCTCCGCAATCTGACGGGTCGTCAGAAATCAGCCTACGGAGCCGAGCCGCAACCGGTCAACGCGAGACGAGCCACCGACGAACCGGATCCCGAAGGGGGCCCGACGCCGGCGACGGCTCCGGCGACTCCGACGACATGCACCGGGTGCGGGAGGCTGCGCAGCGGAGCGGAGCAGCACCACCGACGAACCGGATCCCGAAGGGGGCCCGACGCCGGCGACGGCTCCGGCGACTCCGACGACATGCACCGGGTGCGGGAGGCTGCGCAGCGGAGCGGAGCAGCACCACCGACGAACCGGATCCCGAAGGGGGCCCGACGAAGGAGGGCCAAGGAAACGGGCGTCGGGCGGGGCACGGGGCGGGACGGGCCCCGCCCGACGCGATCTCCGGTCCTCAGGAACCTCAGGACGGAAGGTCGACGTAACCGTTGTTCGGGGCCAGGTCGGTGTCGGTGCCGCCGGAGGGCCGGGGGTCGAAGGTCATCTCGATGCGGGCCGACACCGCGGTGGCGCCGGGGAGGCAGTCCGCGGGCACCCGCACCTTGTACGCGTTCGGCGGGAGGTACTGGATCGTGCCGCCGCTGCCGGTGGGGGCGGTGGCGGTGCAGTCGGCGCCCGGGGGGATGCCGAGGCCCTGCTGCGCGAGCAGGTCGATCGGCAGGTTGACGACGGTCTCGCCGGTGAACACCGCCGGGCTGCCCACCGTGCGGAGGGTGGTGAGGAACTCCTCGCCGGGCAGCGGGCTCGTGTCCCAGTAGATGCGGATGGCGGTGTTGGTGCCCCGCCACGACTTGGTGGTGACCGGGTTCACCCCACGGGCCACCTTGACCTTCACGACGTAGCGGTTCGACGCCGAGTCGAGTCGCACCACGTAGCGGCCGATGTCGCCCTGGGGGCGGATGGCGTCGCCCGTGGGGTCGGTCGAGGAGACGGCCGCGGACGGGGCCAGCGAGAAGGCGAAGGCTGTGGCGGCCACGAGGGCAGCGGCCAGGAGTCGTCGCATTTGGGTGCCTCTCGGAGGGGTCGTCGGAACGAGCCCTCAAGGTGACAAATGCGACAACTCAAGTTAATATGTAATCTTCCTTGAGCAAGAGGGCCGCCCTAGGGTGCCGGCGCCAGGGTGGGGCCCCAGCCGGTGTCGGGCGACCTGTCCACGCTGATGTTGCCCCCTGCGGGCGGCGTGTCGAAGAACATCCGGAACCGCGCCCGGACCGACGTGCGATCGGACGCGAGGCAGTCCGCTGGGAGCACGACCTTGTAGGTGTTCGGCGCCGTGAACGAGGCCGAGGCGGAGCACCAGACGGCCGATGCGGGCACAGTCGTGAGGTCAGTCACGTCCGCCAGAAAATTCGAGCCGTTCCTGCGCGCGGTCACCTGGAGGTCGGGTCCGGCGTGGGTGTTGGTGGTGTCGAGCTGGGCGACCAGCCGGGTCGATGCGCTGGTCCACGCCGACGCCGTGGCTGGGTTGGTGCCCTGGCGCAGCGTCACCCGGCCCTTGAAGCCCGTCAGGAAGATGTCGGTGAAGTTTGCGTTGTAGGTGCCGGTGACGATGTCGCCCTTGGGCACGGCGTCGCCGATGGCGTCTTCCGGCGCCGGTCGGGCCGAGGCGCCCGGGGCGGCCAGCACCACGGCCAGGGTCCCCACCAACGCTGCCACGACGACTCGACGCATGCCCTGCTCCTCCACGCTCGGTTGCGGCGGGGATCCTAGGGGCGGCTCGTCCCCGCCGCTCGGCGAGGCCGGCCCACCTCAGAGATTCCATGGCGGGTTGCCGCCGCGGTGGATGAGAATCGTGGTTGGCCCGGCTGAGCTCGTTCGCCCTTGGTGCAGGTGAGCCCGAGTCAGAGATTGATGCTGGGGGTCCTGCCGGCACCGCGTGTTGTTCCCACGAGGACGTCTTACAGGTTCGTGATTCGCAGGACCCTGTCGGGTTGTTCGTCGGCAACCGAGGGGGTGATCGCGGTGGATGTTGTGGTCGAGGTCTGTGCTGGTCTCGATATCGGCAAGCGCAAGGTCCAGGCGTGCGTGCGGGGCCCGGACGGGACCGGGGGGGGACGGCGGGTGGAGGTGTTGACGTTCGACACGTTCACCGGTTCGCTCGAAGCGCTGCGGGACTGGCTGGTGGCCGAGGGTGTGACCGAGGTGGCCATGGAGGCGACCGGCCCGTACTGGAAGGGCTGCTGCGGGGCAGCTTCGTGCCGCCCCGTCAGGTTCGCGAGCTGCGGGACCTGACCGCTACCGCAAGAAGCTGATCCAGGCGCACACCGCGGAGTGCCAGCGGATCCACAAGAACCTCGAAGACGCCGGGATCAAGCTGGACTCCGTCGCTTCGGACGTGTTGGGGGTGTCGGGCCGTCGGCCACAGCATCTTGGTCGCGGCCTGGCACATGCTCACCGATGACGTCGACTACGACGACCTCGGCGCAGACTGGTTCGCCCGCCAGGTCAACGACGACCACCGTCGCGACCACGCCATCCGCAACCTCCACGACCTCGGCTACCGAGTCACCCTCGAACGCGTCGCGTAACTGCAAGGCTGATTCTCCTTACAGGGTGCGGACGTACGCCGCGACCGCTTCGATCTGCTCGTCGCTGAGCTCAGTGCCGAACGGGGGCATGCCCAGGTCGGCGCGGCCGTTCTCGATGATCGCGATCTGGTCGGCCACGTCCGGGTAGCGACGGGCCACCCGGCCGTCCGAGAGCTTGGGACCGATCGCGCCCGCACCGTCGATGGCGTGGCAGTTGGCGCAGCTCTGCTCGTAGACGGCTTGGCCGTCGACCGGCTCGTCCGACGCCGAGTCGGCCCCGTCGGAGCCGCCCGACCCGCCGATGACCACGACCACCGCCACGCAGAGTGCAAGGGTGATGGCCCCAACGATCGCCCAGACGACCCAGGCCCGGTCGGGCTCGTCGCGGCGTTGGGGGGTCATCGCCCCATCCTTGCCGCCGGCTCGCCGGGCCGGCCGTCGACCCGGGAGATCACGCCGGCTCCCGCCAGCCGGGCCAGGGCGTCGTCGCCGAGGCCGAGCTCCGCCCGCAGGACCTCGGCGGTGTGCTCGCCCACCCACGGCACCCGCGCGCCCGCGGGGTCGGCGGGGTCGGCCAGGCCGGACAGCTTCACCGGGTTGCCGGGGATGAGCACCGGCTCGTCCACACCGTCGGTCCGCGCCATCTCGACGAGCATGTGGCGCACCGCGGTGTGGTCGTCGGCGATGACCTCGGGGGCGGTGTAGCAGCTGCCCGCGGCGATCCCTGCGGCGCCGAGCTCGGCGGTGGCCTGTGCCCGGGTGCGGGTCGCCAGCCACCCCTCGAGCGCGGGGCGGATCGTGTCCTCGAGGTGCACGACCCAACCGGCCCGGGTGGCGAAGCGCTCCTCGCCCACCCATTCGGGGTGGCCGACCAGGTCGGCGAGGCGCTCGAACTGGTGCTCGCGCACGATCTGGACGACGACGTAGCCGTCGGACGCGGCGAAGGCATCCAGGATGAGGTTCATCGGGCTCTCCGGCCGGACGCCGAGCGACCACATGTTCGTGACCACGTCGGTCATCGAGAGCAGGGCGTCGAGCATGGCCACGTCGACCTGCTGGCCGAGGCCGGTGCGGTCCCGGTCGCGCAGCGCGGCCAGCACACCGATCACCGCGAACAGCGCCGACGAGATGTCGCCGAGGGCGCCCACGGGATTGGGCCGGGGCGGCTCGCCCGGGCGGCGCGCCCACTCGTAGACCCCCGACATGGCCTCGACCACCGAGGCGTAGGCGGGCTGGTCGCGGTAGGGGCTGTGCTCGCCGTCGACGTTGGGGGCGTTGCCGAACCCCGAGACCGACACGTAGATGACGCCCGGGTGGCGGGCCGACACCGCCTCGTACGACAGGCCCAGGCGGTCCATGGTGCCGGCCTTGAAGTTCTCGGCCACCACGTCGAAGTGGGGTACGAGGTCGAGGAAGAGGTCGCGGCCCTCGGGGGCCTTGAGGTCGATGCCCACGCTGCGCTTGGCCAGGTTGTTGCGCAGGAAGGTCGCGCCGACGGTGCGCCCCCACGGGTCGACCATGGCCGGGTGTGCGCCGCGGCCCGACTCGCCCTGAGTGGGGTGCTCGACCTTCACGACCTCGGCGCCGAGGCGGGTCAGCAGCTGCGTGCCGTAGGGCAGGGCCTGCATCTGCTCGGCGGCCAGCACCCGCACGCCGGCCAGCGGCCCGACGCCGGCGGTCACCGGTCGCCACCGGGAGCGGACACCACCGTGACCGAGCGGGAGCCGCTGTCGGCGACCGCGACACCGCCCGCGACGGCGGCCATCGCCGTCGGGGCCTGACCGACGGACGCCGTCCGGATGAGGCCGGAGGAGGCGTCGATCTCCGACACCGAAGCGTCGGCGCCGTTGGCCACCCAGACCCGGTCGTGGGCCACGAGGAGCGCGCCCGGCAGCGTCCCCACCGGGGCGAAGCGGATCGCGCCGGTGCGCGGGTCGAGCCGCGCCACGGTCCCGGAGCCACGGTTCAGCACCCAGACCCAGGACCCATCTTCGTCGCCGGCGTCGCCGTCACCGTCGCCGCCGACTGCCACGTCCACCGGATCGGCCCCTGTGCCGAATCGGCCGGTGACCTCGGCGGTGCCGGGGTCGAGCCGGACGACCGAGCCGTCGAGGCGGTCGGTGACCCAGACGGCGCCGGCGCCGACCGCGACGTCACGGAGCTGGCCGCCGACCGCGGTGGACGCAGTGACGGTGGCGGAGGCGGGGTCGATGCGCGAGACCGTACCGCCGAGGCCGACCACCCAGAGCGAACCTCCGCCCGAGGCCGCCGCGACGGGGGCGGCGTCGACCGGCAGCGTGGCGGTGACCTCGGCCGTCGAGGGGTCGATGCGGGTCACGGTGCCGGCGAGGCTCGACACCACCCACAGGTCGTCGTCCTCGTCGACGACGAAGGCGAGCGGCCCGTCGTCGACCACCAAGTCCGCGGTGACCTCGCCGGTGCGAGGGTCGATCCGGTTCACCCGATCGTCCTCGTACGCGGCGACCCACACCGATCCGCCGGCCTCCGCGAGCGCCGCCGGGCCGCGGCGCAGGGCGGTCGTGCCCTCCACGGACCGGCCGTCCGCCGTGAGCCGGGTGACGGTGTCCTCGCCGAAGTCGGCCACCCACAGCGCCGAGCCCGTGGACAGCAACGCCGTGGGCGTGTCGCCCACCGCCACGGGCCTGGTGGCCGGCTCCGGGGTAGCCACGTCCACCACCGAGAGCGAGCCGTCCTGACGATCGGCCACCCACAGGCGGTCGCCGGTGACGGCGAGCGCGGCAGGGCCGCGCCCCACGGGCACGGCCACCGGCTCACCCCAACCGCTCCCGGCCTCCAGCCGCGACACCTGGTCCGCCCCCGAGTCGGCCGACCAGACGGCACCACCGGCCTCGGCCAGCGCCGCGGGACCGTCACCCACCTCGAACGACCGCACGAGTCTCCTCGTCGCCGGGTCGAACCGACCCACGCTGCTTGACGAGAAGTTGGCCACCCACAGCGACCCGCCCGCCTCGAGGAGGTCGACCGGGCCGCCGCCGCCCGAGCCGATCGGCGCCTCGGCGGCGAGGTCCCCCGGCGCGAGCCCCAGGGGGACCGGGGTCAGCGAGTCGTCCCGGTAGCCGGCCACCCACAGCACTCCGCCGGCCTCGGCCATCGCCACCGGGGACTCGCCCACCGAGACCGAGTCGGTCACCACCCCCCGGGCCGCGTCCACCCGCGTCGCCGTGTCGTCGGCCGCATCGGCGACCCACAGTCCGCCGTCGGCTGCGTACAGCGCCCCCGGGGACGACCCGACCGGGACGTCGTCGAGCACCGCGCCCGTCGCCTCGTCCACCCGGGCGAGGACCCCCCGCTCCGGCACGCTGACCCAGGCCGCACCACCGGCCACGGCCACGTCGGCGGGCGCCCCGTCCAGCTCGATGGTCGCGATCACCGAGCCGTCGTCGGGGTCGAGCCGCACCAGGGCCTCGCCGGCGGCGTCCGCCGCCCACATCGCCTCCTCGCCGGCGGCCAGCGCCACGAGGCCCTCACCCACCTCCGTCTCGGTCACCTCCCCGGCCGGCTCGACGCGGGTGACCGAACCCGTCGGGTGATGAGCCGCCCAGACCGCGCCGAAGGCCGTGACCAGGTCGTCGGGTCGAGGGCCGACCGTCGCCCGCGACACGACGGACCACGGCGTGGCCGCCCCTCCGGCCGCGGCCTCCCCCTCGACGGCGACCGCAGACGACCCGGCGTCGTCCCCGGCGACCGCCACCACGAGCACCACGCCGCCGACCAGCAGGCCCAGGAGGGCCACCGCCGCGCTCCGAGACGGCCGACTCACGGGACGTCGGCCTCCTCGAGCGAGCGGCAGCCGCCGGTCTCACAGGACGCGAGGTCGCGGGCGAGGCCGGCCAACCGGTCGAGCAACTCGCGGGGCGCGGAAGCCGCCATGTTGCGGAGCTGGTGGGGATCGGCCTCGTTGTCGTAGAGCTCGACCTCGCCGGTCACGTAGCGGACGTAGGTGTAGCGGTGGGTGCGCACCCCCGAGTACTCCGGAGGGGTGGGGCTCTCGCCGATCCGGGCCGGGGGCTCGTCCCCGCCCTCGCCGTCATCGTCGTCCTCGGCCTCGGCCTCGGGGACGGGGTCGTCGCCGATCAGGGGGGCGAAGTCGATGTCGTCCCCGCCCGGGGCCGTGGGCACCGGGACCGGCGAGGTCGATCCCTCGCCGGGGTCCTGGCCCGGCGCCAGCGGCGGCCAGTGCTCGAGGAGCAGCGCCCCGCGACCCGAGTCCTCGGACTCGCCGTGCCACAGGTCGCGCAGATCCCGTCCGTCGACGAAGTCCGGCGCGTCCGCCTCCGCCAGCGCCGCGAACGTCGGCGCCAGGTCGACGTCACCGACGATCGCGTCCGAGGTGCGGCCCTCCGGTACCCCCGGTCCCGCCACCAGCATCGGCACCGAGATGTCCTCCTCGAACGCCGTCTGCTTGCCCGCCTTCAAGCGGTGGTGGCCCAGGTGGAAGCCGTTGTCCGTGGTGAACACGACGTAGGTGTCGTCGAGCTGGTCGACCTCGTCGAGCTCGTCGGCCAGGCGGGCCAGCTCCCGGTCGAGGGACTGCAACGACTCCAGGCGGTCGCGGTGGCGGGCGTCGATCTCCGCGAGCTGGTCGTCGCTGAGGGGAGGCAGGCTCGTCACCCAGTCGGGCATGGAGGGGTCCACGACGTCGAAGCTGGGGCCCCGCGGCGCGCTCGCGTCGGCGAACGCCCCCTCGTCCTCGGGAGCGGGCACCGCCGGCTCGTGGGGGGCGTCGACGGCCAGCCAGGTGAAGAAGGGCTCGCCGTCGGACTCGGCCTCGGCGGCCAATTCGGCAGCGCGGTCGACCAGCACGGTCGCGGCGTAGTCCTCGCGCTCGTCGCCGTAGCGGACGAGGCGGCCGTCCTCGTTCAGGGTGTAGTCGAAGCCCGCGGCGGTGCCCGCGTCGACCGCGACCGCCCAGTTGTCCCACCCGGGCGGGACGTAGGTGACCCCGGCGCCCCGGGGATAGTGGTTGAGGTACTTGCCGAGCAGCGCCGTCCGGTAGCCCGCCTCGTCGAGCCACGTCGCGACGGTGGAGGACTCGAGGCCGAGCGCATGGGCGACGGGGAACCCTCCGTTGGTCCCGTCGTTGCTCAAGACCCCGGTGTTGTGGGCGTACTGGCCGCGGAGCATGGTCGCTCGGGTCGGGCAGCACAGCGAGACGCTCACGTAGGCACGCGAGAACGTCGTGCCTCCCTCGCCCAGCCACTCCTCGAGGTGGGGCATGGCCGCGAGGTCGCTCACCGCCATGTCGTCGGTGACGATGAACAAGACGTTGGGGCGATCGGCGCCACCGCCGGCGCCGTCGCCCCCGCACGCGGCGGTGCCCAGAGCGAGCAGGGCGGTGGCGACCAACGCGGCGGCGCACCGAGTGCGACGGCTCACGAGGGCACCGACGGGAGCGGGGGGGCGTCGACCGGCGGGATGTGGGTGTCATCGACCTCGAACGTGGCCAGGACCACGAGGAGGGCATCGAGGTCGGCCTGGTCGAGCGCCTGGCCGATCACCAGGGTGCGGTACCGGCCGCCGCCCACGGGGTAGCCCGCGGACACGAGCCACACCCGCTCGTCGCCCTCGCAGTGCACGTACGGCTGGATCTCGGCTTCGAGGTCGCCTCCCCCGATCCGCACCGAGACCGGCTCGAGCGGGCGGCACGCGTTGGGGATCGCGGTGCCCGCCCGCGGCACGCGGGTGCCGTCGGCGAGAGTGCCCCGCGCGTTGTCGTAGTTGACCAGCCGGAGCGGCACCGCGTCCCCGACGAACCGGACGGCATCTGTCCACACGACCGGCTGGTCCTCGACCCGGCTCTCGAAGTCGGGGCCGGCGGTGAACCCGGCCCGGGGCACGTCGTCGGGCCCGGGCGATCGCTCGGCCCACTCGGCGGGGATGACCGCGGTCGTGGCGTCGACCCGGTCGCACGACCGGACGAACTCCTGGTAGGCCGGCGCCGACGCGAGGGGGGCCTCGGCCAGCACCGCGGCTCGCAGCGCGACCAGGTCCTCGCCGAGCTCGGGGGGCCCGGCCGGGACCTCGCAGCCCGGCTCGGGCCCGGGGGCCGCCACCGGCACGTGTTCGACCGGTGCGGGTCGAGACGAGTCGGATCCGTCGCTCGCGCAGGCCGCCAGCGCCACGATCACGGCGGTGGCGAGCCATCCCGACCTGGCACGCGCGCTCGTCACCGGCGTGGAAGCTACCCGAAACGCCGCTCCTGCTCCTCGCGGGTCCCCGGACCCCCTTGCCCCGCCCTCAGGGGCCCCCCGTACACTCCCGCCCAATGCGAGGGATCCTCAGCGCCGCCGCCTACGTGCCCTACCGCCGCCTCGATCGGGCCGAGGTGAGGGCCACCTTCGGCAAGGGGGGCGGGCGCGGGCAGCGCACGGTCGCCTCCTACGACGAGGACGCCACCACGCTCGCGGTCGAAGCCGGGCGACTGGCCCTGCGCCGGGCCGGCGAGGACGCCCCCGCCCCCGACGGCGTGGTGTTCGCCACCACCGCCCCGCCGTACCTCGACAAGACCAACGCCACCGCGGTCCACGCTGCGCTCCGCCTGGACCGCACCGCGGCCGCCTACGACGCCCTCGGCTCGTGCCGCTCGGGTGTGGGCGCACTGCGGGCCGCGCTCGACGGCCGGGGCACCACCCTGGTCGCGGCCGGCGACCTGCGCTCCGGGGCCCCGACAAGCCCCGACGAGGCCGCGGGCGGCGACGCCGGGTCCGCCGTGCTCGTCGGCGACGGTGAGACCGGGGGTGAGGGCCCCGGGCGCCTCCTGGCCGAGCACGTGGCCACGGTGTCGCTCACCGAGGAGTTCCTCGACCGCTGGCGGACGCCGGGCGACGCCAACTCGAAGGTCTGGGAGGAGCGCTTCGGCGAGTCGGTCTACGTCCCCCTCGGCCGCGACGCGTGGGACCTCGCCCTGAAGGCCGCCGACGTCGGTGCCGACGAGGTCGACCGGATCGCGGTGGTGGGCACCCACGCCCGCTCGGTCGCCCGCCTCGGCAAGGCGCTGGGCGTCGGCGAGGGCGCCCTGCTCGACGACCGCGGCGCGACCGTCGGCAACACCGGGGCGGCCGCCGCTGGTCTGGCCCTCGCCGACCTGCTCGAGGGCGCCCGGCCCGGCCAGCTCCTCGCCCTCGTCTCGCTGGTCGACGGCGCCGACGTCCTCGTCTTCCGCGCCACCGACGCGGTCGCGGACCGGCGCCCCGAGCGCACCCTCGACGAGCAGGTCGCCGCCGGCGCCCCCGTCCCCTACGGCACCTTCCTGTCGTGGCGCAGCGAGGTCACGGTGCAGCCCCCGAACCGACCCGAGCCGCAGCGGGCGGCGGCGCCGCCCTCGGCGCGCCGCACCGAGTGGAAGTTCGGCTTCGTCGGGTCGCGAGACCCCTCGGGCGCCCTGAGCCTGCCCCCGTCGCGGGTCTCCTGGGCCGACGGCACCCTCGACCAGGGCACGCCCGCCCCGATGGCCGACGTCGGCGCCACCATCGTCACCTTCACCGTCGACCGCCTCGCCTACTCGCCCAGCCCGCCCATCGTGTTCGCGGTGGTGGACTTCGACGGCGGCGGCCGCTTCCCCGTCGAGCTCACCGACGTCGAGCCCGACGCCCTCGCCATCGGCGACCGGGTGGAGATGACGTTCCGCCGCCTCACCACCAGCGACGGCGTCCACAACTACTTCTGGAAGGCCCGCCCCGTCCGCGGCGGCGCCACCAGCCCGACCGCAGAGGGGGCCTCGGCATGAGCTCGCACGGGATCAAGGATCGGGTCGCCATCGTCGCGATGGGGTGCACCGACTTCGGCGAGCACTGGGACCGCAGCGCCGACGACCTGATCATCGACGCCGCCGGCCAGGCCCTCGCCGGCGCCGGCATCACCACCGACGACCTCGACGCGTACTGGTTCGGGACGGCCACCACCGCCATGAGCGGCATCGCGCTGTCGCAGGCGCTCAAGCTCCGGGCCAAGCCCGTGACCCGCCTCGAGAACTACTGCGCCACCGGCTCGGAGGCTCTGCGCAACGCCTGCTACGCGGTGGCGTCGGGCGCCTACGACTCGGCCATGGCCATCGGCGTGGAGAAGGTGAAGGACGGCGGCTACCAGGGCCTCAACGCCCCGCCCATCCCCACCGACGGCACCCAGCGCACGCTGACCGCGGCGGCCATGTTCAGCCTGGTCGCCCCGGCCTACGGCGAGAAGTACGGCGTGTCCGACGGGGAATTGCGCGAGGTCCTCGCCCGCATCGCGGCCAAGAACCACCGCAACGGCGCCCGCAATCCCCGGTCCCAGTTCCGCCGCGAGGTGTCGGTCGAGACCATCTGCCAGGCCGCCCCCGTCGCCGGCCGGCTCGGCCTGTTCGACTGCGCCGGCGTGGCCGACGGCGCCGCCGCCGCGATCGTGGTCCGCGCCGAGGACGCCCACCGCTACACCGACAAGCCGCTCTACGTGAAGGCGCTCTCGTTCGTGGCGGGCAACGGCAGCGGCAACGCCGACCCCGAGTACGACTACACGACCTTCCCCGAGGTGGTGCAGGCGGTCACCGACGCCTACGCCC
>CAZYPY010000077.1:0-14439 GCA_964649545.1 uncultured Microthrixaceae bacterium
GCCGCGAGCACCTGCGCCGGGTCCTGACGGCCGGCGCCGTCGCCCGGGCGGGGGGATACAGCCGCCAGACCTTCTACCTCCACTGGAGCACCCAGCCTGAGTTCGTCGAGGACTTCGTCCGCTACGTCACCGACCCGGAGCGCCGTCCGGCCTACGAGCGCCTGCGCCGACTCGACGAGGACCTCGAGGACCCCGCCGAGGACCCCGCGAACGAGGTACGCCGCATGAGCCAGGAGACGTACCGCGACTGGGCCGAGGACCCGGTCCACTTCGCCCGGATGGTCCTGTGGGCCACCCACCCCAACGACCCGCTCGTGCGGGACCGGATGCGAGCGCTGTACGAGGCCAACGACGAAGCGGCCGCCCGTGGCAACGAGCGGATCGCCGAAGCGTGGGGCATCGAGCCCCGACCGCCCTTCACCCACGAGACGGTCGCGCTGCTGTTCAACGCCCTCCGGGAGGGCCTCATGCTCCAGCTCATGCTCCGCGGTGCGGACGTGCCGCCGACCTTCTACGGCGACGTTCACCTGCTGCTCAGCAGCGCGTTGACCCGTCGGGTCGGCGCGCCCGACCCGCCGAGCCTCGACGACGAGTACCGCGCCCACGTGCGCGGCGAGCCGCCGACGGCCGAGCCGGGCGCCGACGTGGGCTGAGGCGCCCGGCGCTCAGCCCGCGAGCTTGGCGACGGCGTCGCCCCGGCGGACCACGCCGGCCGTGACCACCTTGGCGTTGACGCCCCGCAGGCGCAGCGCCGTGCCCTCGGGAGAGTTGACCAGGCGCATGGCGTCGGGCCCGAAGCGCCGGGTGAACTTGGCGCAGCCGCGGTGCGGCTCGGCGGTCACCTCGATCACCGCGGTGCCGAGCGCGAGGCGGGTACCTGCCGGAAGGTTGGCCTCGCTCAGGTCGAGATCGAGGTGGAGCTGGTCGCCCGCCAGGGCGCGGTGGGCCTCGTCGTCGCTGATGAGGCGGGAGAACCGGGCCCCGATGAGGTTGAGCTGCATCTCGGGATGGGGCGACCCGTCCGGGGTGCGCTTCGACCACCGCTCGCTCCAGGTGTCGCCGACGAGCCCGACCGTGGGGTCGAGCCTGCCTTCGGCGAGCACCTCACGGTCGCCCTCGGCGCGTCGGCGCACGATGAGCTCGACCGTGCCCAGGTCGATCGGTGCGGCCCGGACGTCGTCGAGGCCGGCCTCCAGTTGGTCGGTGGTGCGATGGGGCACCCGGCCAGCATGACCAGCGGTGGGCCCGTCACCAAGCGGTTTCCCGGCCATCGGCCACGAGTGGGTCGTCCGGGTGGTCCCCGTGGTCAGCAGGTGGGGCCGGCGTTGCGGTAGTAGCCGTGGAAGGTGTCGTTCTCGGTGCGGCCGTCGACGTAGGTGCGGGTGCGGGTGGTGGTGACGTCGGTGCAGCTGCCCCGCGGGCTCGTCGACTGGCCGGTCTGCTCGCCGGTGGCGTACCGGGTCGAGTACAGGGTCATGGTGATCGAGGTGTCCGTGTAGGTCGGCCACATGAGCACCCCGTAGGGCGTGTTGTTCTCGATGATGAAGTTCGGCTGGGGGTACGACACCGTCGACTCGCGTCCGTACGGGTAGCGACTGATGTGCTCGGTGTGGAACTGGTAGCTCGGGATGTCGAGGCCGGCGAAGAAGGCGGCGTTGAAGCTGGTGGTGGCGAACTGGGACACGCCGCCGCCGACGGCCTCGACGTGCTGGCCGTTCTCGATCGCGCCGGCGCTGACGAAGCCGTTCTCGATGGTGCGGGGACCCACCACCTCGTTGATGGAGAACTGCTCGCCCGGCATGATCACGAACCCGCGGACCAGGTCGGCCATCCGGTTGATGTTGGTGTTGCGGCCCTCGCAGCAGTTGTGGTGGGTGGTCTTGCGGCACCCGCTGGCGGCGCCGGTGTTGCACGGTTCGAGGTCGGGGAGGGTGATCTCCTCGACGATGCCGAGGGCCTCGGCGTCCTCGGTGCTGAACTCCGGCTCGCGTGGCCCCAGCTCGAGCTCGACCGCGGGTTCGCCGTCACGGAGGGCCTGCACGACCTCCACCGCGGAACCGGCCGCGCAGCACCCGGTGCCCGGGCGGCCGGGCACGACCTCGGGGCCGAAGGCGCCGACGGTGAAGGAGGCGTCGACCGGGGCCTCGCCGAACTCCGGCAGGATCAGGGGCAGGTCGGTCTTGATCTGCTCCTTGTCGACCTTCAGGCGCAGCTGCTCGGCCCCGACCTTGGCGCTGAGCCAGTTGCGGATCTGGGCGCGGCTGGCCTCGGCGGTCTCGCCGCCGGCGCTGATCTGCAACGGCTGGGCCGACATCTCGTTGGCCTGCTGGGCCAGCGCCTCGGCGTCGCGGTCGGGGAACCGGGGTGGGATCGTCTCGTTCTGGACGGTGAGGGTGATGGTCTCGTCGGGACCGGCCGAGTCGGCGCCGGCCCGGTTGAGCCCGGAGAGCACGTCCGCGGGATCGATGCCCTGGCCGTCGGTGCCGGGGACGACCTCGAACTGCTCGCCCACGACCTCGATGGTCGGCTCGACCGGCGGGGTGCGCTCCTCGCCCTGGAGGGTGATCAGCGCATCTTCGACTCGGACCGGGTTGGCACGGAAGATCACCGGTGCGGTCTCGCCGTCCCAAAACGACTGCGCCCATCCGAACGGGCGGCCGACGGCCGAGCCGCTGCGGCCGACGGCCATGGCCGCCTCGACGGTGGCCTCCTCGTCGACCTTGGCGCCCAGCTCGCCGACGGTGGCCTCGATGGTGCGGTCCTCGACCTCGAGGGTGACGGGGGTGTCCTCGTACTCCTCGGCGAGCGTGGCCACCGTGTCGGTGAGTTCGGCCTCGGTCTGGGTGCCGACGTCGACGCCGGCGAGGGTGACGTTGCGCACGACCCGGTCGTCGTCGCGGGTGTCGTAGGCCCACGCCGCGACGCCGGCGCCCAGCAGGACCACGGGGATCACGATGGCGAGGATCACCACGACCCGGCCCCGTCGGCCTCGCCGGTCGCGGCGACGGCCTCGACGCCCGCCGCGACGGCGGCCGGTCTCGGGCTGGTCGTCGGGCTCGAAGACCGTGGTGGCGACGCTGGTGTCGTCGGTGTCGAAGACGCTCATGGGGAGGGGTGCAGGTGGGGGAGGGGCGCGGTCGGCAGGAGGGAACGCCGGGTGGTCCCCACACGCTAGACATGCCATCATCGCTGGCGGTCGCGCCCACGAGGGGGATTTGAAGAAAACCATGTCTGGCATCTGCGAAGGACGAGTGGCGGTCATCACCGGTGCGGGCCGCGGCATCGGGCGCGAGCACGCCCTGATGCTGGCCGGCCAGGGCGCCAAGATCGTGGTCAACGACCTGGGTGGTTCGATGGACGGCACGGGTGCCGCGGAGGGCCCGGCCCACGACGTCGTGGCCGAGATCGAGGCCATGGGCGGCCAGGCGGTGGCCAACGGCGACGACGTCTCCGACTTCGAGGGCGCCAAGCGCCTCATCGACCAGGCCATCGAGCACTTCGGCGGCCTCGACATCGTCGTCAACAACGCCGGCATCCTGCGCGACCGCATGCTCACCAACATGAGCGAGGCCGAGTGGGACGCGGTCATCAAGGTGCACCTGAAGGGCACCTTCGGCCCCACCCGCCACGCGGCCGCCTACTGGCGCGAGCGGGCCAAGGCCGGCGAGACCAACGACGCCCGGGTGATCAACACGAGCTCGGCATCGGGCATCTACGGCAACGTCGGCCAGACCAACTACGGCGCGGCCAAGGCGGGCATCGCCGCCTTCACCATCATCGCCAGCCAGGAGCTGGGCCGCTACGGCGTCACCGTGAACGCCATCGCCCCGGCGGCGCTGACCCGCATGACCGAGAACCTCGGCATGGGCCAGGTCTCCGACGAGATCAAGGAGCAGATGTCGCCGCGGTGGATCGCACCGATCGTCACCTGGCTGGCCAGCCCGGAGTCGAGCGACGTCACCGGTCGCGTGTTCGACGTGTCGGGCCGGGCCCTGTCGGTCGCCGAGGGCTGGCACATCGGTCCGTCGGTCACCCCCTCCGACGACCCGACCGAGCTGGGCCCGCTGGTGGCCGAGCTGATGTCCAAGGCCCGTCCCAACGCCGACATGAGCGGCCGCGACGCCAAGAGCTGAACCGGCGACCGGCCTGGCCGCCCTCCGTCCCGCCTTCCCGCTGACCCGCTGATCGAGCTGCACCCGAACGAGGAGGACCCTCCATGCCCATCAACCTGGACGCCGTCGGCGTCGAGTCCGAGCCAGGCGAGCGCTCCTGGGACTCCAAGGACTGCCTGCTGTACGCGCTCGGCGTGGGTGCCGGCACCGACGAGCTGGCCTTCACCACCGAGAACAGCATCGACGTCGACCAGAAGGTGCTCCCGACCCAGGCCGTGGTGCTGAACGCCATGGGCGCCGGCATGCCGAGCCTCGGCGACTTCAACCCCGCCATGCTCGTCCACGGTGAGCAGAGCGTGGAGCTGCACCGGGAGATCCCGGTGAAGGGCACGCTGCGGAGCACCGGCAAGGTCGAGGCCATCTACGACAAGGGCAAGGGGGCGGTCATCGTCATGTCCACCCGTGCCGTGCTCGCCGACACCGACGAGCCGCTGTTCACCAACACCATGTCGGTGTTCATCCGTGGCGAGGGCGGCTTCGGCGGCGACCGCGGCCCCTCGGGTCCGCAGAACGTCCCGCCGGACCGTGACCCCGACCACTCGGTCACCTACCAGACCCGCGAGGACCAGGCCCTGCTGTACCGCCTGTCGGGCGACCGCAACCCACTGCACTCCGACCCGAAGTTCGCCGAGATGGGCGGGTTCCCCAAGCCGATCCTGCACGGCCTCTGCACCTACGGGTTCACCGGCCGGGCCCTGCTGCACACGCTGTGCGACGGCGACCCCGCCCGCTTCGGGAAGATGGAGGGCCGCTTCTCGTCGCCCGTGTTCCCCGGCGAGGCCCTCACCGTGAACATGTGGGTCGACGGCGACTCGGCCGTGTTCCAGACCTGCGGCGACGACGGCCGCGTCGTCCTCGACGCCGGCCTCTGCACGTTTCGCTAGGCCCTCCTTCGTCGGGGCGGCTCCGCCATCGGGTGCTCCGGTGGCGCTGCCCGCCTCCGGCGGTCAACCTCTGGGGTTCGGTGCTCGGCCCCTCCTTCGTCGGGGCGGCTTCGCCATCCGGTTCTCCGGTGGCGCTGCCCGCCTCCGGCGGTCAGAACAGGCGGAGCTCGTCGGACTCGATGCCGCGCAGGGCGTCGTAGTCCACCTCGACGCACGCGATCTCGCGTGCCGTCGCGAGGACCCGCGCCTGGGGCTTGATCTGCTGGGCCACGAAGACACCCCGGACCGGGCGGAGCATCGGGTCGAGGTTCAGGCGCTCGAGGTAGCGGGTGAGCTGCTCCACGCCGTCGATGTCGCCGCGGCGTTTGACCTCGACCGCCACGGTGACCCCGTCGGCGTCCTTGCAGAGCAGGTCGACCGGCCCGATGTCGGTGGGGTACTCCCGGCGCACCAGGCGCAGTCCCTCGGCGATCGTGGTGCAGTTGGCGGCCAGGAGCTCCTGGAGGTGGGCCTCGACGCCGTCCTTCTGCAGGCCCGGGTCGACCCCCAGGTCGTGGGCCGAGTCGGACAGGACCTCTTCCAGCGTGATGGTGAGCACCTCACCCTTGGGGTTGGTGACCGTCCAGGCGCCGGGCTCCTCCACGAGGCGGTTGGGGGCGTTCATCCAGTTGAGCGGCTTGTACGCGCCACCGTCGGCGTGGATGGCCACGCAGCCGTCGGCCTTCACCATGATCAGCCGGGTCGCGAGCGGGAGGTGGGCGGTGAGCCGTCCCTCGTAGTCCACGGAGCAGCGGGCGATCACCAGGCGCACGGCCGAGCAGCGTACCGACGCCCCCATCGGGACCCGGGACCCCTTACTGTCGAGTCGGCCCACCGCCGGGTCATACTTGGGCCGCTGTGACCGTGAACTGGCCCCTCGTCGGGCGACAAGACGCACTCGCCCGGGTGCGCGACCAGTTGCGTCGCACCGACATCGCGGGGGTGGTCCTGGTGGGCCCGCCCGGCGTGGGCAAGACCCGGTTGGCCAAGGAGTGCCTCTCCCTCGGCGAGGCGTCGGGCTACGCCACGGCGCTCGCCGTGGGCAGCCGGGCCGCGGCGGAGATCCCCCTCGGGGCGCTGGCCCCGCTGCTCCCGCCGACGGCGGGAAGCGGCGAGCGGGGGATGGCGATGCTGCGCAAGGCCACCGACGCCCTGCTCGAGCTGGCGGGTGGCAAGCCGTTGCTGCTCGTGGTCGACGACGCCCACAACCTCGACGACGCCTCGGCCCTGGTCCTGCACGGACTCGCCGTCGCCCGGACCGCGTACGTCGTGGCCACGGTGCGCTCGGGGGAGCAGGTGCCCGATCCGGTGGTGGCGCTGTGGAAGGACGGGCTCGCGGAGCGTCTCGAGCTCGGCCCGCTCGATCAGCGTCAGGTGGCCGAGCTGCTCGAGACCGTGCTCGGCGGCCCGGTGGAGGGCAAGGTCCTCCAGCAGTTCTGGAACGCCAGCGAGGGCAACGTGCTCTACCTGCGGGAGCTGGTGCTCGGCTCGCTCGACGCCGGCACCCTCGTCGACGACGCCGGCCTCTGGCGCCTCGTGGGTGACGTCTCCAGCTCGCCGCGGCTCACCGACCTGGTGGAGGCTCGGTTGTCGGGCCTCGACGAGGACGAGGTCGCGGCGCTCGAGCTGGTCGCGTTCGGCGAGCCCATCGGCGTCGACGTCATCGAGCGCCTCAGCAGCGGCGCCGCCCTCGAGCGCCTCGAGCGCCGCGGCCTGCTCGCCACCGAGGTCGACGACCGCCGGGTGCAGGCGCGTCTGGCCCACCCGCTGCACGGCGACGTGCTCCGGGAGCGGACGCCCGTCTTCCGTGCCCGCGCCGTGTGCCGCGCGCTGGCGGACGAGGTCGAGGCCACCGGCGTGCGCCGCCGGGGCGACGTCCTGCGGGTGGCGCTCTGGCGGCTCGACGGTGGCGGCACCACCCGGGCCGACCTGCTGCTCGACGCCGCGCGCATGGCCGCGTTCGCCAACGACGACGACGTCGCGGTGCGCCTTGCGCGTGCCTCGTTCGACGTGGAGCCCACGTTCGAGGCGGGCCACGTGCTGGCCGACGCCCTCTACTCGTCGGGGGAGACCGACCAGATCGAGACCGTGCTGGCCCAGGTCGAGCCGCTGGCGCGCGACGACGTCGAACGCACCGCCGTGGCCCTCGTGCGGTCGTTCAACCTGTTCTGGCACCTCGGGAGCATCGAGCAGGCCGGCGGCGTGATCGAGGCGGTCCTGCCGCAGCTTCAGGATCGCGAGCTCATCGGCGAGGCCGAGGGCGTCCTCGCGCTCTACGAGGTCATGGCGAACCGTCCCGAGGTGGGGGTGCCGCGCATCGAGCCCCTCTTCGCCCACGGCGAGGGCCGGGCGTTCCTCCAGGCCGCGCTGGCCGGCAGCCTCGGCCTGCCCGCCCTCGGGAGGGGTGAGGAGGCCGTCGACCTCGCGGTCCGGGCCCATCGGGCCCACCAGACCATGGGCGGGATGCTGGTGATGTACGAGCCCTCGCTGCTGAAGGTCGCCCAGGAGCTCGCCCTGTGCTTCCTCGGTCGCCTGCACGAGGCCGAGCAGCACGCCCACGAGGGCTACGCGGTCGCCGTCGGCGAGGGGGACGGCGCCGGGTGGGCGTTCCACTGCCTCGCGCTCGGGCGCGTCTGCCTCGACCGGGGCAGGGTGGTCGACTCGCTGCGCTGGTGGCGCGAGGGCGCCGCCCTCTTCGAAGCCGTCAACCACCCGGGGCCCCAGCGGTGGGCCCTCATCGGGCAGGTGTTCGCCCACGCGCTGGCCGGGGACGCGCCCGCGGCTCGCAAGGTCCTGGACGAGCTCGACTCGGTCCGGGCCCACCCGGCGGTCATGAACGATCCCGACCTCGAGCGGGCCACGGCCTGGATCGAGGTCGCCGAGGGCGATCCCTCCGGCGCCGTCGAACGCCTCACCCGGCTCGCGGCGGACGACCGCGCCGCCGGGCACGTGGCCCACGAGATGGACGTACGGCACGACCTCGCCCGTCTCGGTCGGGCCGCCGAGGTCCGTGAGCGGGTCCACGAGCTCGCCGGCCTCGTCGACGGACCGCTGGCGCCGGCGCGGGCGGCCCACGTCGATGCGCTGTGCTCAGGGGACGCGGGGGCACTCTCGGCGGCCGCCGAGGGCTTCGTGGCCTGCGGTGCCTCGCTGCTGGCCGCCGAGGCCGGTGAAGCGGCGGTGGAGGCCTATCGCCGCGCCGGTGACCAGCGCGGTGCGGCGGCCCAGCTGCGGCGGACCGCTCAGATCCGCGCCGCGTGCCAAGGTGCCGTGACGCCTGGGCTCGCCCGGGTCGACGCCCCCACGCCGCTCACCAAGCGCGAGCTCGAGATCGCCGTGCTCGCGGCCAAGGGCCTGCCGAGCAAGGACATCGCCGCGCAGCTCTATCTGTCGGTGCGGACGGTCGACAACCACCTGGCCCGCATCTACGACAAGCTGGGGGTTTCGGGTCGCGCCGCCCTGGCCGACGCGCTCAAGGCCTCCGCCCTGACCTGACGAGGGTCATGATGTGGGCGTGAACTGGCCACTGGTCGGACGAGCGGCGGAGCTCGAGCGGCTCCGCCGCCTCGTCGCGGCGAGCGAACAGGCCGGTGTCGTGCTCGTGGGACCCGCCGGCGTGGGCAAGACCCGCCTGGCCAAGGAGTGCCTCGCGGTGGGCGAGGAGTCGGGCTACGCGACGGCCCTGGCCGTGGCGAGCCGGGCGGCGAGGGGCATCCCCCTCGGGGCGCTGGCCACGCTGCTGCCCGCCATGCCCGAGGCGGCCGCCTCCGGGATCGGGCTCCTCCAGCACGCCCAGGAGGGCCTCGCCGCACTCGCGGGCGACCGACCGCTGCTGCTCGTGGTCGACGACGCCCACAACCTGGACGACGCCTCGGCCGTCCTGCTCCAGCAGCTGGCAGCCGCCCGCACCGCGTTCATCGTCGCCACCGTGCGCACGGGCGAGGCCGTGCCGGAACCGGTCGCCGCGCTCTGGAAGGAGGGCATCGCCGAGCGGGTCGAGCTCGGGACGCTCGACGAGGAGGCCACCGAGGCGCTGCTCGAGCAGGTGCTCGGCGCGCCGGTCGAGGCCATCGCGGTCCACCAGCTCTGGGAGGCCAGCCAGGGCAACGTGCTCTACCTGCGGGAGCTGGTGCTGTCGGCGCTCGACACGCACACCCTCGTGGACGACGCCGGACTGTGGCGGATCGTCGGCGAGGTCTCCGCCTCCCCGCGCCTGCGGGACATCGTCGAGGTGCGGCTCTCGGGCCTGAGCGACGACGAGGTGGCCGCCCTCGAGCTGGTCGCCTTCGGTGAGCCCATCGCCCTCGAGGTGGTCGAGCACCTCGACGTGACCGAGGCGGTCGAGCGCCTCGAGGCCAAGGCCATCGTGGCCACGACCGAGGACGGGGACGGCACCGAGGTCCGCCTCGCCCACCCCCTCCACGGCGACGTACTGCGCGACCGCACGCCCGTGATCCGCTCTCGCCGCGCCCGCCGGCTGCTGGCCGACGCGGTCGAGGCCGCCGGCGGCGACCGCCCCGGCGACGTCCTGCGGGTGGCGCTCTGGCGCCTGGACGGGGGCGGGCCCATCGAGCCCGACGCCTTGGTGGCCGGCGCCGCGCTCGCCGGCCACGCCTTCGACTACGCCACCGCCGAGCGCCTGGCGCGGGCGGCGTTCGAGGCCGAGCCGAGCTTCGCCGCGGGGTACATTCTCGCGGGCGCCATGAACGAGCGGGGGGACGCGGCCGGCGTCGACGGGGTGCTCGGCCAGCTCAGCGCCCTCATCGAGAGCGACGAGGACCGGGCAAGCATGACCGGCCTGCGCGTCGCCAACCTCTTCTGGCGGGCCCGCGACCTCGATGCCGCCGTGGCCGTCGGCGAGGCCGCCGCCGCGGAGATGGGTGACGAGGAGGCCCGCAACTACGTCCTCAGCCACGTGGCGGTGGTCGAAGCCAGCGCGGGCCGGGCCGCCTCCTCGGTCGACCGCATCGGCGCCCTGTTCGGCGGGTCGAGGGGACGGGCCTTCTACCACGCGTCGCTCGCCGGGGCCCTCGCGCTGCAGGTGCTCGGACGCCCGGCCGAAGGAGCCGAGCTGGCCGAGCGGGGCATGGCCGCGCACGCCGCCCTCGGCGTGCAGGGGCGGATCTTCGAGGTCTCGCTGCTCGGCGCGACCCGCACCATCGCCTTGTTCGAGGAGGGGCGGGTCGCCGAGGCGAGAGCCCTCGCGGAGGCCGGGTTCGAGCGGGCCCTCGACGACCAGGACGACGTCGGCCGGTCGCAGTACGCGATGGCGCTCGGGTTCATGGACCTCGACTCGGGCGCCGCCCAGGACGCGATCCGCCGCTTCCGTGAAGCCGAGGCCCGGTTCCGTCGGGACCGCCACGACGGCATGACCCGGTGGGCGCTCGGCGGCCTCCTGTTCGCCCACGCGCTGCTGCGCGACCTCGAGGGCGCCCGGGCCACCGAGGCCGCCCTGGCCGAGATCGGCCCGCATCCGGCCGGGTTCTGCGAGGCCATCATCGAGCGGGCACGGGCGTGGCTGCTGCTGGCCGAGTCCGACCCGCAGGCGGCCAAGGCCCACCTCCTCCTGGCCGGGGCGCAGGCGGCGGAGATGGGCCTCCCCGCGCGGGAGCTGCCCGCCCTTCACGACCTCGCCCGCCTGGGTGACGCCGACGAGGTCGTGGCGCGGGCCCGTGTGGTCGCCGGCGTGATGGTCGGTCGGTCGGCGCCCGCTCGGCTGGCCCACATCGAGGCCCTGGCCGCCGGTGACCCGGAGGGGCTCGTCGCCGCCTCGGCCCTGCTGGAGCCGAGCGGGCACGTGATCGCCGCCGCGGAGGCCCTCCTCTCGGCGGGCGACGCCTACCGGGCCGACGGCGACGCGCGCCGCGCCGCCCAGTGCGCCCGGGAGGGCCGTGCCCTCGCCGCCCGATGCGAAGGGGTCGTCACGCCGGGGCTGGTGCACACCGACGCGATCGTCCCGCTCACCAAGCGGGAACGGGAGATCGCCCTGCTCGGGGCCGAGGGCCTGAGCAGCCGCCAGATCGCCGAGCGCCTCGTGGTCTCGATCCGCACCGTGGACAACCACCTCGCCCGGGTCTACGACAAGCTCGGCGTGGCCGGCCGGGCCGAGCTGGCTGACGCCCTGGGCACCGCCGACCCCTGAGGGCGTCGGCGGCCGATCCGCCCCGCCACCGCCCCGCCACCGCCGCGCCGGTCGAGCCGGCTAGCGGCGGAACACGCCCAGCTTCTGGTTGCGGTGGGCGAAGCGCCGGCGGATCACCTCTCGTCGCTGTTGGAGCTCGGCGTAGGTGAGGCCCTCGGTGCTCGGGTCGACGCCGAAGCTGGCCTTCACCCCCTCGAGGTCGAGCTCGTAGCTGCGGGGGTCGATGCCCACGTCGGCGGCGATGCGCTCGCCGTGGGTCTGGGCGAAGTAGAGGGCCAGGTGGGTGATCTCGGCGAACAGGTCGAGGTCGGGGGCCAGGGTGGCGATGGCGCCGTCGAGGAAGACCATGTTCTTCACGAAGAGCATGAGCTCCTTGGGCATGCGGGCGCCGTAGGCGAGGAGCCCCTTCATGATCTGCTGGATCTCGGCGACCATCTCGTCGGGGGTGAGGGTCGTCGGGTCGACGGGGGGACGGTCGAGGCCGAGGTCGGCGATGACCGCGGCGAGGTCGGTGTCGGCCGGCAGCGCGCCGAGGTCGCGCAGCGCCGCGAGCTGCGCCGGGACGTCGTTCATGGTGGCCCCCATGAGCATCCGCAGGAACGCCAGGCGGCGGGGCTCGTCGAGGCGGCCGGTGATCCCGAAGTCGAGCAGCGCGGTGCGGCCGTCGGGGAGCACCCGCAGGTTGCCGCCGTGCAGGTCGCCGTGGAAGACGCCGTGGAGCATGGCGCCCTCCATGAAGGCGACCATGCCGGTGCGCACGATGGCGTAGGTGTCCACGCCCGCGTCCACCATGCCGGCGACGTCGTCGAAGGCGAAGCCGTCGAGGCGCTCCATCACCAGGACCCGTCGGGTCACGAGCTCGGGATGGGGGCGGGGGATGACGTAGCCCCGCTGGCCGAGCGACGCGAGCGAGACGGCGACGTCGAGCATGTTCTCGCCCTCGAGGCGGAAGTCGAGCTCCTCGTTGATGGTCTCGGCGAACAGCTCGACGAGCGCCGGCGGGTTGGCGAGCGAGGCGATGGGGATGCGGCCGACGAGGTACGGCGCCACCCATGCCATCACCCGGAGATCGTCGTGGACGAGCCGTCCGACCGACGGTCGCTGCACCTTCACGACCACCCGCTCGCCCGTGCGCAGGACCGCGCCGTGCACCTGGGCGATGGAGGCGGCGGCGATGGGCTCGCGGTCGAACGAGGCGAAGACGGCGCCGACGGGTCGACCGAGGTCCTCCTCGACGACCCGGCGCACCACGGCGAAGGGCTCGGCGGGCACACGGTCGCGGCACTTCTTGAACTCGTCCACCAGCTCGGCGGGGAAGATGCCCTCGCCCGAGGAGATGATCTGGGCCAGCTTGATGTAGGTCGGCCCGAGGTGCTCCGCGGCGACGCGCAGCCGGCGGGAGATGCCCGCCCGGGAGGTCTCGCCGCCCCGGCGCCGTTCGAGCACGGCCCAAAGGACGAGGGCGAGGCCCAGATGACGCAGGACCCGCACGAGACGCCCCAGCGGTGGGAGGCGGCCCGGGTCGACCAATTCGGGGACCTCGCGTCGGCTCACCTCCCGCACGAGCCCGAGGCCGTGGCGCCACGCCAGGTCGTCCGGGTCGCCCAGGACCCACGGCGGGTGGTCGCTGAAGGCGCCCCGCTGGAGATCGGCCGGCACGGTCATGCCCTCAGGGTGGCACCTGCGCCGCCGATCCCGGCAACCGGGGCGGGGTTACGATCGCCCGCGCCCGGGAACGACCGAGGAGAGGGGGATCGCCATGGCCGAGGGCTGGATCGTCGACGACGTGCCGAGCCGCCGGTACCCGATCTACACGCGAGGCAACGTCGGCGAGGTGTTCCCCGACCCGGTGACGCCGTTCTCGGCCACCTTCGCCATCACCCCGTACTCCGAGCCGGGCTGGCGCGACGCTCTCGTCCGCACCGGGGTGTTCACCGAGGACGAGTTCGACCCCGACCACAACGAGATCATCGGGATCTTCGGCGGCTACTGCTATCTGAACGTGTCCGTCAACCGGATCTCGGGCGTACGGGTCCCGGGGATGACCCCCGAGATGATCGACCTGGCGCTCTTCGGGTCACAGCCGGGCATCCCGCCGTACGAGCCCGTGCCGGGCGACGAGGACGACGAGCGGACCGACGCGGCCTTCGACTGGCTGATCTGGATCATGACCGCCACCGAGCTGCCGGAGCTGGCCGAGGAGGAGCGGCTCACCAGGGCCCTGCGCGACGAGCGCCCCGACGTCGCCACGATGTCCGACGAGGAGTTGCTGGTCCTCGTGCGGCGGCTCTACGACGACCACTTCCGCCGGCTGTTCGCCCAGCACATCTTCATCTCGGCCTCGGTCCAGATCCCGCTCGGGATCATCACCCAGGTCTGCGAGGCGGTGGGCGATCCGAGCCTCGCCATGCGACTCGTCGCCGGGCTGGGTGACGTCGAGTCGGCGGCGCCGTCGTTCGCGATGTGGCGCCTGGGTCGGCGGGTGGCGGCGTCGCCGCTGCTCACCGCCGAGTTCGACGCCGGCGTGGCCGGCCTGCTCGACCGGCTCGAGGCCCACCGGGGGGCCGATGACGTCGACGCCTTCCTCGCCGAGCTCGTGTCGTTCCTGCACGACTACGGCTCGCGGGGCCCCAACGAGTGGGACACGACCTCGCACACCTGGGAGACCCGGCCCGAGCTCGCCCTCGCCGCGGTCGATCGACTGCGCCTCCAGCACGACGCCGACGACCCCGAGCGCCACCACGCCGAGCGGATCGCCGACCGAGAGGGCGTCGCGGCCGAGCTGCGCACGGCCCTGGGCGATCAGCCCGACGTGCTCGAGCAGTTCGAACAGGCACTGGCGGCCGCCGCCCTGTTCTTCCCGGGTCGGGAGCGATCCAAGACCAACGCCGTGCGCTTCGTCCACGAGACACGGGTGCTGCTCCACGAGCTGGGTCGGCGCCTGGTCGAGCGCGGCCACTTCGACGAGGCGACGGACTTCGGCATGGTGCTGGCCGACGAGCTGGACCTGCTGCTGTCGGAGCCGGCCGTGCTCACGCCCCGGGTGCGCGAGCGCAAGGCCCGCCATCGCGAGCTGGCCGAGCTGCTCCCGCCCTTCGTGTTCGCCGGCGAGCCGCCCGGGGTCGACACCTGGGAGCGCCGCGACGCCCCCGCCGAGGCCGCCGCCGCCCCGGGCGACGTGCTCGAGGGCATCTCGGGGTGC